>JAPYTV010000001.1 GCA_029941985.1 Candidatus Pelagibacter sp.
TTGCCACAACAACATAATCAAAAACATCTTTTGAAAATTTATTATTCTTTTTATCAAGAGAAGTAATTTCAAAATTATTCTCATTATAGGTAACATTGGTAACACTATTATTAAATCTTATTTTATCTTTTAGATTCCCTTTTTTAACTCTACCGAGTATGTAATCATATAAAACTTCTCTTGGTGGAAATGATGGAATCGGATTTCCAAAATGTTCATCAAAAGAATAGTCAGCAAATTCTAAACATTCCTTAGGGCCATTTGACCAAAGATATCTATACATACTATTAGGAACCGGGTCGCCGTATTGATCAGATCCTGTTCTCCAACTGTAATTCCATAATCCTCCCCAATTCTCTTGCTTATCAAAACAAACTATTTCAGGTATTTTTTCACCTTTTTTTTCAGCTTGTTGAAAAGATCTCAACATGGATAAGCCACATGGACCAGCTCCAATAATTGCTACTTTAGTCATCGAATTATCTCCATTAAAATAAATTTATAAATTTACTTTACTAACAAAATGCTAAAAATTAAAATAAATAATACTTTATTATGAAAATAAACTGGAATTACCTTACTTCTATATGGGCAGATAAACAAAAAAAATTATTAGGACTAGATTAAAAGTCCATGAAAAAATTAATTCTTTCTATTGATCAGGGAACCACATCATCTAGATCAATTTTATTTAACCTTAAAGGAAAAAAAATTTTTTCCTCTCAATACGAATTTAAACAACTGTTTCCAAATGATGGATGGGTTGAACATAATCCAGAAGAAATTTGGAAAGTTACTTTAAAAACAATCAAAGAATCAATTAAAAAAAGTAAATCATTAAAATCCAAGATTGTATCAATAGGAATTGCAAATCAAAGAGAAACTACTATCCTCTGGGACAAAAATACAGGCAAACCAGTTTATAATGCAATTGTTTGGCAAGATAGAAGAACTCAAAATATTTGTCAAAATTTAAAAAAAAGGAAACTAGAAAATTTATTTAGAAAAAAAACTGGACTTTTTATTGATCCTTATTTTTCGGCAACAAAAATAAAATGGATACTTGAAAACATTTCTAAAACAAAAAAATTACTTAGTGAAAAACGATTAATGTTTGGAACAATAGACACTTTTTTAATTTGGAGATTAACAAATAAAAAAAAACATTTAACAGATGCAACAAACGCAAGTAGAACTTTAATGTTTAATATAAGCACAAATGAATGGGATGATGAAATTTTAAAAAAATTAAAAATTCCAAAATCAATTTTGCCAGAAGTAAAAAATTCTGCTGATAATTTTGGAGTTACATCTAAAAAAATTATTGGTGAAGAAATTCCAATTAGTGCAGTTTTAGGTGATCAGCAAGCTGCAGCAGTAGGTCAGGCTTGTTTTGAAAAAGGTTCAGTTAAAAGTACTTATGGAACGGGAGCTTTTGCAATAATGAATACTGGAAATAAAAAAATTTTATCAAAAAATAAATTATTAACTACAATTTGTTATCGTATAGATAATAAAACTACATATGCTTTAGAAGGTTCTATTTTTACTGCTGGTGCTGGTGTTCAGTGGTTAAGAGATAAGGTAAAATTAATTGATAGTGCTTATGATACTGAAAAAATTGCGAGATCAAATATTGATAATAATAATGTTTATATAGTTCCTGCATTTACTGGGTTGGGTGCTCCTTACTGGAATGCTAATGCAAGAGGAACAATCAGTGGCATAACAAGAAATACTGATTGGAAAAACATTGTAAGAGCAGTTATAGAATCTGTAGCATATCAAAGTTATGATTTATTTAGAGCCATGAATAACGATGGATTAAAACCTAAAATAGTAAAAATAGACGGAGGTATGGTTTCAAATAATTGGTTTGCACAATTTCTTTCTGACATATTAGATATAAAAGTAATAAGACCAACAATTTCTGAGACTACAGCTTTAGGTGCCGCATTAATGGCTGGTTATCAAATTGGATTATATAATTCATTTCATTCAATTTCAAAAAAGTGGAAAATTGACAGAAAATTTACCCCTAAAATTAAGAAAAAACAAAGAATTGAACTGTTGAAAGGCTGGCAACAAGCAATTAAGAGAACTTTGGTCTAAAGTATAGTTATGAAAAAAATTATTATTATAGGAGCAGGTGCGATGGGTTCTGCTTTTACTGTTCCTTGCATAGACAACAATAACAATGTTACTCTTATTGGAACTCATCTTGAAGATGATTTAATAAAACAAATTAAATCCAATAAAAATATTCACCCAATATTAAAAGTCAAACTACCAGAAAATTTAAAAATAGAAAAATTTGAAAAATTGAATTTGATTCTTAAAAAGGGAGTTGACATTATTGTTGCAGGAATAAGTTCGGTTGGAATTGAATGGTTTGTTGATCAAATATCAAAAAATTATAAAAAAAATTTACCAATCATTTTATTAACTAAAGGACTTGCAATAGTAGACGATGAATTAACAACACTTTCAGATAAAATTAAAAAATTATTAAAAGAAAAAGGACATAAAGAAATAAATATTTCTGCAATTAAAGGACCTTGTTTGGCTGCAGGTTTAGCATATAAAATGAGAACAGGAACAGTTATTGCAAATCCTAATATTAAAGAAGCTGAATTTTTAAAAAAAATAATATCAACAGATTATTATTCCACTGAGATATCAAATGATCTGGAGGGAGTTGAGTTATCTGGAGCAATTAAAAATATTTATTCAATGTTGATAGGTGCGTCAGAGGGATTAAGTAATTCTAAGGTATCAATAGAGACTCAATCAAAATACTATTTAAATACTTCAGCTTCATTAATTCATAGATCAATTTCTGAAATGGTAGATTTTGTTTCTCATTATGGGGGCAAACCAGACACTGTTTATGGTTTAGCGGGACTAGGAGATTTATATGTTAGTGCAATAGGAGGAAGAAATAGTTTAATGGGTAGATACTTAGGGCAAGGATACTTATACAAAAATGCAAAAGAAAAGTTCATGAAAAATATTACTGTTGAAGGAGCCCAACTTGCTTTAGAAATTGGTCCAAAAATTTTAAATGAACTTGACTCAAAAAATTTCCCACTAATGTTTAGTATGCTCAATACTATCTGTAATAATAAAAAATTAGAAATTAACTGGTAAATGAAAAGTTTAAATATTTTAATTTGTGAAGGAAATACTCCTGAAGAAGGAAAAAATTTTCATGATGTAGGTATACCCACTCATACAAAAAGTCTAAAAGAAAGTCTTTCATATTTTAATAAAAACTTAAATATAGATGTATTAAATCCTTGCCTAGAGCTAAATTTAAATGAAATTACAACAAATCTAAAAAAATATGATGGACTAATTTGGGGAGGCAGTAGTCTGAATATTTATAACAATACTATTGAAGTGAAAAGACAAATTTCATTTATGAAAGAATGTTTTAGAAATGTAAAAAAAATATTAGCTATTTGTTGGGGTATGCAAGTTGCTGTTACAGCAGCAGGAGGCGAGGTAAGAAAGGGAGTAAATGGCTCTCATATAGGAATAGCAAATGATATTGAATTAACACAAGCAGGTTTAAATAATTTGTTTTATAAAGACAAAAATAATAAATTTAATACACCTGCATTTAACTTTGATGAAGTAGTAGCACTACCAAATGGAGCAACTCACTTAGCTTCTAATAAAATTAATAAAATTCAAGGACTTCACTTTAATTCAGGTATTAGTGAAATTTGGGGTATACAATATCACCCAGAAATTACTTATGAAAAAATGATAAGTATTATCAAATTTAGAAAAGATAGATTAATTAATCAAAGAAACAGATTTAAAAATGAAGAAGAAGTTAACAATCATATCAATTTTATTGAAGAAGAGATTAAAATCTCAGAAAAAAATTCTAGAATGCTAGAATTAAGAAATTGGTTAAATCTAATTAGCTAATTTTTAAAATAAACCTTCTATTTCACCACTTTTATTTAACTTGATTGAGTCAGCTGCTGGAACTCTCGGTAGTCCTGGCATAGTCATGACTGCCCCACAGACAACAACGATAAATTCTGCACCTGAAGAAAGTCTAATTTCTCTTATTGGTAAAACATGTCCCGTAGGTGCACCTTTTAAGCTTGGATCTGTTGAAAAACTGTATTGAGTTTTAGCTATACAAATAGGAAAATCACCATAACCCTCTTTTTCAAAGCTTTTTAATTGGTCTCTGATTTTAGTATCAGCAATAACCTCATTTGCTCTATAAATTTCTTTTGCAATTGTTTCTATTTTTTTAAATAGTGGAGTTTTGCTTTCATATAAGAATTTGAATTTAGCATCATTTTTTTCACATAACTCAGCTACATGATTTGCTAGTTCTTTTGTGCCATCACCTCCATTTGCCCAGTGAGTGCAAAGACTTGCTTTAACTCCAATTCCATCACAAAATTCAATTAAAGCTTTTACTTCATTATCTGTATCTTTAATAAAATGATTAACTGCTACGGCAACAGGTAAGCCAAATTTTTTAACATTTTCAATATGTCTTTGAAGGTTAATTAAGCCTTTTTTTAAAGCATCTACATTTTCAGTTTTAAGATTATCTTTAGCTATACCTCCATGCATTTTTAGTGCCCTAATAGTTGCAACGATTACAACGCAGCTTGGCTTTAAATTTGATTTTCTACATTTAATATCTAAGAATTTTTCAGCACCCAGGTCAGCACCAAAACCTGCTTCTGTAATTACATAATCAGCAAGTTTTAATCCAGTTTTTGTGGCGATTACAGAATTACAACCATGTGCAATATTTGCAAATGGACCACCATGAATAATCGCAGGATTATTTTCTAAAGTTTGAGTTATATTTGGTCTGATTGCTTCTTTTAGCAATACAGTCATTGGACCATGTGCTTTTAAATCTTTTGCATAAACAGGCTTTTTATCTCTAGTATATGCGATTGTTATATTTCCAATTCTATTTTCTAAATCTTTTAAATCATTTGATAAGCAGAAAATTGCCATAATCTCTGAAGCAACAGTAATATCAAAACCATCTTCTCTAGGAAAACCATTTGCAATTCCACCTAAATTTATATTGATTGATCTTAGAGAACGATCATTCATATCCATAACTCTTTTCCAAACAATTCTTCTAACATCTATATCTAATTTGTTTCCCCAATAGATATGATTATCAATTAAAGCAGATAATAAATTGTGAGCAGATGTTATTGCGTGAAAATCTCCAGTAAAATGTAAATTAATTTGTTCCATAGGAACTACTTGAGCATATCCACCACCAGCAGCACCACCTTTCATTCCAAAAGAAGGTCCAAGACTTGGTTCCCTTAAACAAACAATAGATTTTTTTCCAATTTTATTTAATCCATCGCTCAAACCAACTGAAGTAGTAGTTTTACCTTCACCTGCAGGAGTAGGTGTGATGGCAGTTATCAAAACAAGTTTTCCATCAGGCTTGTCTTTTAAAGTGTCTAAATATTCTAAGTTAATTTTTGCAATATGTCTGCCCATTGGACTATAGGCTTTACTTTCATCTGGCACATTTATCTTTGCCAAGATATCATTTATAGGTTGCATTTTAGCTTCTCTAGCTATTTGAATATCTGATTTAACTTCACTCATATAAAACTTCTATAAATTTATGTTTATTTAAACAGAATTAGTATCTTCTTTTTGTAATTTTTGAAACTTCTAAAAAATATATATAAAAAAAATAAGATCTATTTATATTGTTTTATATAAAATTAAAAAATGCAAAAATACTCCATATTTAATCTAATAAAAAATGCTTTCTTAAATCATCAAAATTGGGATTTAGCCTGGAAGGATCCTACTCCAAAAAAAGAATATGACGTTGTAATTATTGGAGGTGGAGGACATGGGCTGGCAACAGCGTATTACCTTGCCAAAGAGCACAATATTACAAATGTTGCAATTATTGAAAAGGGGTGGATTGGCGGAGGAAATGTAGGAAGAAATACAACTATTATTAGATCTAACTATATGTACGACGACAATGCTTTGTTTAGTGAGCTTGGAATGGATTTATGGAGAAAGATGAGCCAAGATTTAAATTATAACGTAATGTTTTCTCCAAGAGGAATTATTAATCTCGCTCATTCAGATGCTCAAATGAATATTTTTACAAGAAGAGGAAATTCTATGCGTTTAAATGGTATTGATGCAGTTCTTTTAAATAGAGAAGAGGTAAAAGAAATTATTCCAATGGCAGACTTTTCGGACAATGTAAGATTTCCTATTTTTGGTGGATTGATGCAACCAAGCGCAGGAACAGCAAGGCACGACGCTGTTGCTTGGGGTTATGCACGTCAGGCAGATTCAATGGGAGTTGATATTATACAAAATTGCGAAGTAACTGGATTTGATATTTCGAGTGGAAAAATCAAAGGAGTTAGAACTTCAAGAGGAGATATTAAAGTTAAAAAAATTGGTTTATGCGTTGCAGGAAGTACAAACATTTTAGCTGAAAAGCTGAATATGACAATACCAGTAGAAACTCATCTTTTACAAGCATGTGTTTCAGAGCCGGTAAAACCTGTTTTAGATAGAGTAGTTACTTTTGGAGCAGGTCATTTTTATATTAGCCAATCAGACAAAGGTGAAATGGTGATGGGTGGAGATTTGGATGGGTATAATAGTTATGCTCAAAGAGGAAATTTACCAACACTTCAACATGTTTTAACAGAAGGAATTGCTATGATGCCATTTCTTAGCAAATTAAAAATGCTAAGAACTTGGGGTGGTATAATGGATATGTCTATGGATGGCTCACCAATTATAGACAAAACGCATATTGAAGGATTATATTTAAATTGTGGATGGTGTTATGGTGGCTTTAAAGCAACTCCAGCATCAGGATGGACTTTTGCTTATACAATCGCACAAGATAGAGTTCATAAATTAAATGCAGGATATAGTTTAAATAGATTTAACACAGGTCACTTACTTGATGAAAAGGGACTTGGAACTAAAACATGGGTTTCATAAATGTTACATATTAAATGTCCACATTGTGGTATGAGATCGCAAAATGAATTTGCATATGGTGGCGATGCGAGTGTCAAAAGACCAGAATTAAATAAAGAAATTTCAGATTTAGAGTGGGATAATTTTGTATATCTTAGAAAAAGTTTAAGAGGAAAACATTTAGAGTTATGGCAGCATATTTCAGGGTGTAGGCAGTGGTTTAAAGTTCAAAGAGATACAGCAACCCACGAAATATTTAAAACATTAAAGGCTAACGAAGATATCTAATTATGTCACAAAATTTTAGATTAGAAAATATTGGGTTAATTAATAGAGATAAAAAAATCTCATTTAAATTTAATGGAAAAAATTATTTTGGTTATGAAGGAGATACAATAGCATCTGCTTTACTTGCTAATGGAGTTCATCTTATTGGAAGAAGCTTTAAATATCATAGACCAAGAGGTTTTTTTGGATCAGGTGTTGATGAACCATATGCTATAGTTCAATTATACAGGAACGGCGAGAGTATACCAAATATAAAAACTACAGAACAAGAGCTTTTTGAAGGATTAGAAGCAACAAGCGTGAATTGTTGGCCTAGTGTTAATTTTGATATTGGAGCGATTAATAATTTTTTAAAAATATTTCTTCCTGCTGGATTTTATTACAAAACATTTATGTGGCCAAAAAGTTTTTGGCACAAAGTTTATGAACCTTTTATTAGAAAAGCAGCTGGATTTGGAGTTGCATCAATCAAGCACGATCAAGAGAGATATGAACATAAATATGAATATTGTGATTTATTAATTACCGGATCAGGTCCATCAGGTTTAGCAAGTGCATATTCTGCAGCAAAAAACGGAGCCAGGGTAATACTAGCTGAAAACAACCCAAGGTTTGGAGGAAGTTTATTAACCAGTGAGGTAAATATTGGAAATCAAACCGGAAGAGAATGGGCAGAAAATATTATAACTGAACTAAAAGAGATGCCTAACGTGATAGTAAAAAATAGATCACAAGTTTTTGGTTACTACGATCACAATATGTTAGTGATGTCAGAAAAAATAAGCGATCATTTACCTAAAACAAAAAAATACAGTCCAAAAGAAAGACTTTGGTATATTAGAGCAAAAGAAGTTGTTATTTCATCTGGATCAATAGAAAGACCTTTGGTATTTGGAAATAATGATACACCAGGAGTAATGCTGTCTTCTGCAGCAAAAGAATATTTAAAAGTCTATGGAGTTTTAGTTGGAAAAAAACCTTTAATATTTACTAATAATGATAGTGGCTATGAAACAGCAATAGAATTTAAAAAAAATGGTATAGATCCAGTTATATTAGATACACGAAAAGATCCCAAATCAGAAATAATAGATGAAGCAAAAAATTTAAATATCAATATTAAATTTTCGTATGTAGTGGTTGTAGCTAAAGGTTATAAAAAAGTAAAATCAGCAGATATTGCAAAAATTTCAGAAGATAAAAAAGAATTAGGTACAATAGAAAATGTTAATTGTGATTGTATATGTGTTTCAGGTTTTTGGACACCAACAATACATTTGGCATCTCAATCAGGAAATAAAACTAAGTTTAATAAAGATATAGATGCATTTGTACCAGGGATATCAAAACAGAATGAAACAACTTTAGGAGCGGCAAATGGAACATTTACTTTAGAAGAAACTTTAAAAAATTCATTTGATAGTGGTTATGAATTATCAAAAAAAATAACCAATAATGATAATAAGATTTCATTTCCAATAGTTGTTGAAAAAAAATCAACAGAACATGATAAATTTTGGTGTGTGCCTCTTCCAAAAGGAAAAACTTATAAAAGATTTTTAGACTTTCAAAATGATGTAGCTGTTTCAGACGTCGAAATTGCTCTAAAAGAAGGTTATAGATCTATTGAGCATGTAAAGAGATACACAACTCTAGGGATGGCAACTGACCAGGGAAAAACAAGTAATCTTAATGGTTTACAGCTGGTATCTAATATAGAAAACAAAATAGTGCCGGAGGTTGGTCACACAACTTTTAGACCCCCATACACACCCGTTACTATTGGAACAATTGTGGGTAGGGAAGTAGGTAAACATTCAAGACCAACAAGGAAATCACCAATGCATTTATGGCATGAAAAAAATAATGCTGTATTTGTTGATGCAGGAGTGTGGTTGAGACCAAGATATTACAAACAAGGAGACGAAACATTATTTGAAGGATCAAAAAGAGAAGCAAAAAATGTTAGAGCAAATGTAGGTGTTTGCGACGTAACTACTTTAGGTAAAATAGATATTAAAGGACCAGATGCAGCTGAATTATTAAATAGAGTTTATACGAATGCATGGTTAAAATTACCAGTCGGAAAAGCTAGGTATGGAGTAATGCTGAGAGAAGACGGAATTGTAATGGATGATGGTACGACTACTAGAATTTCAGAAAATCATTATCATATGACAACAACAACTGCTCAAGCTGCAAATATTTTATCTCACCTTGAATACTATCTGCAAATTGTATGGCCAGAAT
Organism: Candidatus Pelagibacter sp.; assembly: GCA_029941985.1. Lineage (GTDB taxonomy): Bacteria > Pseudomonadota > Alphaproteobacteria > Pelagibacterales > Pelagibacteraceae > Pelagibacter. Next base: position 9,535 of record JAPYTV010000001.1, read on the forward strand.
TAAATGTAAATGTAGTATCTACTACAGAACAATGGGCAGGGGCAGCTATCGCAGGACCCAAATCTAGAGACTTAGTGCAAAAATTATTTCCAAAAATTGATGTTTCAAACGAAGGTTTACCATTTATGGGCTATGTAGAGGGAGAACTATTTGGTATCCACGCAAGGATTTTTAGAATTTCATTTTCCGGTGAGCTAGCATATGAAGTTAATGTTGAGTCTGATAATGGAAACTATATGTGGGAAAAAATAATCGAAATAGGTAAGGAATTTAGAATTCAACCATATGGTACAGAGGCATTATCAACTTTAAGAATTGAAATGGGACATGTAGCAGGGTCCGAATTAGATGGAAGAACCATTCCTTATGACAATTCTTTAGAGGGAATGGTAAGTAAAAAGAAAGATTTTATTGGTAAGAGATCTTTAAACAGAAAAGCATTTATGGCAGAAGATAGACAAAAAGTTGTAGGCGTTGTTCCATTAGATAAAAAAACAAGTATTCCAGAAGGATCTCACTTGGTTAAAGATGCAGACGCTAAACTTCCAAATCCAAAATTAGGTTATATTTCTGCTTCTTGCTGGAGTGTCGAATATGACAATCCATTTTCTTTAGCTATAATAAAAGATGGAAAAAATATGATTGGTCAAAAATTAATTGCAATGTCTCCATTGAAAAATAAAACAATACCTGTTGAAATAGTTTCTTCACATTATGTCGACCCAAAGGGCGAAAGGGTTAGATCATGACATCAATTTCAGTATTAACAAATGTTCATTTTAAAGGTCTTTTTGGAGATCATGAAGGTAAAAATGAAAAAGATTTATTAAATTTATCTGAAAATAAAAATTTATTAATCATTCAAATAGTAAAATACAAAAACTCTTCAACTTCAATTAATGACATAAAAATTGACAATTTAAATTTAAAAAATGAAACACTTAATATAAGCAGCAATAATGATACACGAATTCTATGGAACGGACCTAATAACTGGCTTTTAGTATCAACTAAGAAAGAACTCCTAAAAGAAATAATAGAAAAATTTGATGAAACTAATTTTGCTGTTACCAATTTATCTCACTCAAGAGCTATAATTGAATTAGAAGGAGAGAACGCAAAAGAAGTATTAAAAAAAGGATGTCCTTACAATTTTAATGCGTTAAAAAAGAATAATTGTCTAAATTCAACATTTAATGGAATGTCAGTTACAATAGATGTTTTGGATGACAACCCTAATAAAATAAGAATATTTACTTTAAGAAGTTTTGGTGAGTCTTTATATCATTCTATTACAGATGCTTGTTTAGAGTTTGGTTACAAAAGCATTTAAACTTCGTTTTTTCTTGTAGCAATAAAAACACCAAGAGTAGCTATAGCAAAACCAATAATGTCTAAATTATTTAATATCTCACCTAGAAATAACCACGCAATTATAGCTGTAGTAGGGGGTATTAAAAAAAAAAGGGAAACAGTCTTGCTTGCTGAATTTTTTTTAATTAAAAACATTAAGATCGTGAAAGCACTAAATGAAACCAAAAGTATTTGATGACTCATGGCAATTAAAAAAGTAGGAGTAAAATTAATATAAGGGTCAGTAAAAACAAAAATAATAATTATATGAAAAAGACATCCACCTATAGCTTGATACATGTTGCTTACGGATAAAGGTAAGTTATTACTTATTTTTTTTTGCCAGAGTGTAGAGCTTGTAATTGCTAATAATGCTATGAAAGATGATACAACACCGATTACAGGAAGTTTTGAGCCAATATCAAATCCTAAAACTAATGTGGCACCTACAAATCCAAGAGCAATACCAATCCACTGTTTAAAAGAAACTTTTTCATTTAAAAACTTTTCAGCTAAAGCATTTGTTAAGATTGGTTGTAATGTGACAATTAATGCTGTGATACCAGTTGGCATCCCAATGGAAACTGAATAAAAAACACCACCAAGATAAACTCCATGAAATAGAACTCCACTAAAAATAGATTGAAGTAAATTTTTACGGCTAGCTACAATTTTCTGCTTTGTATAGATCACAAATATTAAAAAACCTAGAGCTACAAAAAAAAACCTAAAAGCTAATGCTGCAAAAGGATCGCTGTTATCTGTTATGGGTTTTGTAGTAACAAAGGCAGAAGACCACAGAATAATGAAAATAAATGGAAAAACTCTAATCATCATTATTTTATAAGTTAAATTCTTAAGTAATATCAGTCATTTTCTACTGATTATACCGATAGTAACCTCATACCACCTTGAGTTGTATTTTAAAACGTGTAGAAAAGGTGTAGGGATTTATGATTATTAAAAAAATAATTTCAGGAATATTTTTTTTATGCCTTTTAAATGGTTGTATGCAAAGTACAGCTCTTTTAGGACCAATCTATGCTTATGGAACAACTGGCAATGTATATCACGCTAGTTTTAGCTATGGTTCTGATAAGATAGTTACAAGTCTTACGGGAAGATCTACAGTGGAAAATGTGGATAATTTATTAAAAGTAAAAAAACAAGATTCTGATTTAAGAAAACTAGTTAAAAAGCAAATTGTAGAAACTAGAAAAAAATTAAATCTCATTAAATAAAACCCACACTAGAAAAATCCAAAAGATATAAGACGTTAATAAATATTATAAATACATAAGAGCAATCACCATTGAGTTAGTGATTAAAATAAGTACAAGGGTGTAAGGGAAATAAATGTTTATAAATAAATTAATTATAGGAATATTTTGTTTAGTGTTTCTTAATGGTTGTGCACAAAATTTTGCATTTTTGGGCCCCGCTGTTACATTAGCAAATACAGGGAGCGTATATCAGGCTGGATTAAGTTATGGTTCTGATCGAATTATTACAAGCCTTACGGGAAAATCAACAGGACAAAATATTAAAGAAATATTACAACCCAAAAAAAGCGATACAAATTTTCAAAAATTAGTTAAAAGAGAAATAGAAGATACTAGAAAAAAACTACACTTTACTAATCAGTAATATTCAAAGATAAAGCATTAAGTTGCTTTGTTTCTTTACACCAAAGCTCATAGCTTTCACACATACGCCATAAAAATTGGTGTGCTCTATTGGATGCTTCAATTAAGATATTGTTTTTTGTTTCATATAGTTCAGGTATTTTAATTAATTGTTTTATGGTTGCATCTCTTTGAATTTCTAAAAGTTTAATTGTTTCATCTGGTATTTTTTTTCCAGTTTCTTGATCTAGATAATTATTTTTTTTAAGTTCATTAAACCATTCGTTGTGAAGTGCGCCACTACTTAATTTATTGAATTCATCTGTTTCAATAAATTTATTAATAGCTTCCTTAGTATTGATATTAGGGTATTTTTTTTTAATAATGGAAATATATAAATAAATAATTTCAGCCACATATATGACGTATGGTTTTTTAGTAGTTATATTCATTATTTTATTTGTATTTAGCCATCGAGGAAACAGCCAGTATTAAATTAGGATCTAAGAATATTTTTGATAGTTTAATTTTTTTGAAAGATTTAAATGCAAAAATAGCTATAGGTAATTCAGTACAACCAAGTATTATTTTTTTACATTTCATTTTTAATAGATAATTGATAGCAGGTCTTATTGCTTTTTCTGCTAATTTTATATTACCCATTTTTACATATTTAATTGTTTGGTTAACAGATTTTACTTGTAAGCTTTCAGTAGGCTTAATTATTGTAAAAAATTTTTCAAATAATTTGTTATAAATTTGAGTTTTTAATGTACCCTCTGTAGCAAGAAGACCTATTTTTGAATTTTTTTTACAATTTTTTTTTGTATGTATAAAAACTTCTTTAGGCATATTTATAATTGGAATTTTAATTTTACTTTGTAAATCTTCATACCAATAATGGGCTGTGTTACATGGAATAACAATAAACTTGCACCCACTTTTCTCAAGTGAGCGACAACCGTTTAGAAGACTTTTTAAAACTTTATTATATTTAATTATGTTTTTTGGTTTTTCAGGAATGGTTGAAAGTACTTTTGCGTGAAGGCCAATTGATTCTGGTCTTCCAGGAATGTTTGATTTGTTATAAAGTATAAAAAGTGGATATTCTTGATCAATTTTTCCTCTATTAAGCATCGCTAACTTGTTGCAAAAATCAAGCCCAGCTTGTGTTCCCATTCCACCTAAAATTCCAATCATTAATATTTAATTATTTATAAATTTATATAATATTTTTCTTACAGAGGTTTATTTATACCTCTCATAAAAACTAAAATTAAGCAACCATCTTTAGTGTAAGATGAGTGTGTAGACCCAGGTTCAAAAGTAACAAAATCTCCTTTTTTAAAAATTTTACCATCAGAATCTATAAGCTCACCTTCCAACATTAAAAACTCTTCATAACCTGTGTGCATGTGATGTAGACTTTTAGCTTCAGGATCCATTTTTAAAAGATAAGAGCCTTGACCTCCATTTTCTCTATCGTAGCTAATTTTATGCCAACTCATTCCTGATATTGGATGGCCATAATTATCAAAAGGTTCAAATTTAATATTGTAGAGATTAGTTATTTTTCTTTTAGTCATAATTGATATATTCGATAATTATTAATTAATTATAAATATGCAAGATATATTCGTAGATGACTATGGAAGTGGAACTCCTTTAGTTTTGGTGCATGGTTTTTTGGGTTCTACAGACATGTGGAAACCACAAATAGAACATTTTAAGAAAAATTTTAGAATTCTTACTCCAGCTTTACCCGGTTTTGGAAAAAGCAATAAAGTAAAATCATGTGACTCAATTGAATGTATGGCTAAAGCAATACTAAATTCTTTAAAAATAAGACAGGTAGAAAAATTTAACTTATTAGGCCATTCAATGGGAGGCATGATTGTTCAAGAAATGACAAGACTGGCAAGTGATAAAATATTGAAGTTGATTTGTTATGGAACAAGTTCAAGAGGAAATATACCAGGTAGATTTGAAACAATAGATGAATCAAGAGAAAAATTAAAGATGAATGGGTTAGAGGCTACAGCTAATCGAATAGCTAAAACTTGGTTTATAAACAAAGATAAAGCAAAGTATTTTTATTTATGTGAGAATGCTGGAAAACAAACTTCTCTTGAAGCTGCTGACAATGGACTTATTGCAATGAAAAATTGGAGTGGAATAAATAATTTAAAAGACATAAAAAATGAAACCTTAATTATTTGGGGAGATCAAGATAGAGCTTATAATTATAGTCAAGTTGAAACTTTAAAAAACAATATTTCAAATAGCAGCTTAAAAATAATAAATGGTTGTTCACATAACGTCCATTTAGAAAAACCTGATGAATTTAATAATTGTGTAAGTGATTTTCTTAAAAAAACTTAATTGGTATTGGCTGAAATATTTAGCTAAATAATTAAAAAATTAATTTAATTAAAAAATTGCAGCCAATAGATAGAAAGTGTGAAAATTATGCAGTTTTTAAATTTACTGCAGAAGGGCCTTTAGGACCATCTTCAACTTCGAAAGTCAAAGCTTGACCCTCATCTAAACCATTCATGCCAGCATCTCTTACTGCTGATACGTGAACGAATACATCTTTTTCTTTATCTTCTCTTTCAATAAAACCAAAACCTTTAGTTGGATTGAACCATTTTACTTTTCCTTGTAGACTCATATTTATCTTCTTACTTTTTGTTATGTTACTTTTTATTACTTATAATTAAGTAATTTTGACTTTGTTTAGATTTATTCAGGTTTTGTCAACTAAATTAGACCAATGATTGTAATAAAAATCACTTTAGTTGCCTATTAACAAGCTCATATATACTGAATTAATATCCTTTTCGTAATGTGAGAAAGGTTTGCAAACTTTAAAATTACAGCTAAGGAATAACTTCCTTGCAGGTGAAAAAAATTTTCCAGCACCGGTTTCCAGGCTTAATTTTTTGATATTTAATTTTTTTGCCTCACTTATTAAATGATTAACGACTTTTTTTCCATTTCTTTTGTTTCTAAATCTATCATTAATTCTTATAGATTTAAATTCTCCGTGATCTTTATTTAAAAATTTTATAGCTCCACTGCCCATTAATTGATCATCTTCCCATAAACTCCAAAATTTAATAGTGGGATCTTTAAGGCCAGCTATATCCAAGACATGAGTACTTCCTTCTGGAGATACTGATTTTAATTCGATAAAATGTTTTACTAGCAGTTCATGCACTTCTGGATTATCAAAATTTCCTTCAATTGATTTCATATTCTAATCAATTATATCTTCTAATTTAGTAATCTGACCAATTTTAAAATTAATTGCATCCTCTTTTTTAAATCCATATTTTTCAGCATTTTCTTTAAATCTTATTGGTGGTTCCATAATAGGTTCCAATGATAAAACAAAAGTTCCCCAATGCGTTCCAATAACTTTTTTACTTTTTAAATCTTGGGCAATATTTAGAGCCTCTTCGGGTGTAGTGTGATAAATTGATTTATCAAACATGGGTTTAAAATCATAAGCACCTATATTAATCATAGTTATATCCATTGGACCATATTTCTTACCTAGTTCTTTATAAATATTTCCGTATCCAGTATCACAAGCAAAAAATATTTTTTTATCTTTATATTCAATTAAAAAACTTCCCCATAATGTTTTGTTGTTATCTGTTAAACTTCTTTTAGACCAATGAACAGCAGGCAAGAATGTTATCTTTAAATCTTCATTAATTTTTACTTCTTCATACCAATCCATTTCTTTTACATCTTTAAATCTATGTCTTGTAAAATATTTACCTAGTTTTAATGGAAGTAAAACCTTAGAATCTTTATATGGATATTTTCTTATGGTAGCCATATCTTGATGGTCATAATGATTGTGAGTTAATAAAAATAAATCAGTCTTGGGAATTTCATTTAATTTTAGTGCAGGTTCGGTAAATCTATCAGGACCAAAAATTAAAGGTCCAGCATTTTTAGAAAATACAGGATCAGTTATAATTGTTGTATTACCCAATTTAATTAAATAAGTAGCATGTCCAATCCAACCAATATAATCTTTATTTTTATAATTTTCTAAATCAGATAAAACTATTTGTTTATCTATGACATGTTCTTTTGGAATGGTCATGTCTAGTTTTTTTCTCTCTTTATTGAATATTGCATAAGACCATTTTATAGTTCCAGATCTTACAGGTGATCCTTCAGGATTTCTAAAAGTTCCATCTGGTAAATGATGATAAGGTTTTTTTTCCATAGCTATTATTAAAGAGTTATATGTAATAATTATAATTATAAAACCTATAAATTTTAACATGCGTTTGGTGTATTATTTAATTAAATTAGAGTTGTTAGATGCCCCATTTTTCTTTTGTGCTTAATTTCTTTTTTTAAATAATCAAAGAAAAATTCATTAGGGGCAAGCTGCTTATTTCGATAAATAGTTATTTGGCTTCCAATCAAATTTATCATTTTTGCATTTGAAATCTTATTAAGTGTAATTTGTTCTAAATTACATACAGCTCTTACATGGTTTTCAAATTGACTGACATTATAAGCATTTATCGTTAAGTGACCCGAATTATGAACTCTTGGTGCTATTTCATTTACATAAAGATTTTCGTTTCTATCAATAAAAAATTCTACACACAATGTACCGACATATTTTAATTCTTCAGCAAGCATCATTGCCCATTGTTTAGATTGTTCTAATATTTTATCACTAATATCCGCAGGTATAGTTGATTGTTTTAATATTTGATCTTCGTGAATATTTTCAATTGGTTCATAAACTTCATATTTTTTGTCACTAAATCTGGTAATTATTATAGAAATTTCTTTTTTTAGTTTAACTAATTTTTCTAGAATATAACCTTTTGAAAAATCAATATTTAATTCATTTAAATCTTCAAATGAATTTATAACGTGTTGTCCTTTACCGTCATAACCGAGAGTGGTAGTTTTAAGTAAGCCAGGTAATAAATTTTGTTCAGTATCTAGTTCAGATTTATTGGTAATTGCAACATATTGTGTTGTTCTAATATTTAATTTGTTGATAAAATCTTTTTCGGCTAGTCGATGTTGTATAACTCTATTTATTGATGGTTTGGGGAGAACTGGTCTTATTTTATTAATTTGATTAAGAGTTTCATAAGGAATATTTTCAAATTCGTAAGTTATTATATCAGTCTTACTTGTAAATTCATTAATTTTATTTAGATCATCATATTTTCCAAAAATAAATTCATCAGAAAATTTTTGAGCAGGTGCATCTATATCATCAGAAAAAACTACCGTTTTAATTTTCAGTTTTTTAGCTGCTGTAGCTAACATGCTACCTAATTGGCCGCCACCTATGATTCCTAAAGTTGGTTTTGACATATTTTAAAATTATTTGGGTATTTTTTTAACAGATCTACTTTGACTTATCCGCCATTGTCTTAGATTTTTTTTGGTTTTATTGTCACTGATAGCGATTATAGATGCAGCTAATAATGCTGAATTAATTGCACCGTCTTCTCCAATCGCCAAGGTTCCAACAGGTATACCTTTCGGCATTTGTACAATTGATAAAAGACTGTCTAAGCCTTTAAGTTTTTTACTTTCAATCGGCACACCTAAAACCGGCAGAGATGTTAGCGCTGAAATCATTCCAGGTAAGTGTGCAGAACCCCCAGCTGCAGCAATAATAACTGCAATACTATTTTTTTCAGCATTTTTTGCATATTCGTACATTCTTTCTGGAGTTCTATGTGCTGAAATAACTTTAGTTTCAAATTTAATATTTAGTAATTTAAGAACTTTTTGACATAATTTCATGGTTTTAAAGTCAGATTGACTTCCCATTACAATAGAAACTTTATTAGATTTAATTTTAGGCATTAGGTGTTAATTCTTTTATCACCTAAACAGTTATTTCAAATTAAAGCTTATATTTCAATAAAATTAATAGAATTTATGTTTCTTATTGATATTCTTTAAACTTAACAAAAATAAATGAATTTTAAGATTGATAATTTACAGTATTGCAATTGGTCTAGAAAAATCTTTCAAATTAATAGAGAGGCTGGACTAGATGCCGTTCATGTGACCATTGTTTACCATGAAGACTTTGATGAGCTTCAAAATGTTATTAACTCTTGGAATAAACATTTTAAAGAAAATTCAGATTTAATTTTTTTAGGTAAAGATTTTAAAGATATTGAAAAAGCAAAAATTGAGAACAAAACAGCAATTTTTTTTGGTTTTCAGAACTGCTCACCTATAGAAGATGATATTGGTTTAATAGAAAAAATTCATGAACAAGGATGTAAGTTTATGCAGCTTACCTATAACAATCAATCATTACTTGCTACTGGCTGTTATGAAAAAAATGATAGTGGAGTCACAAATTTTGGAAGAGAAGCAATTAAAGAAATGAACAGAGTTGGTATAGTAATTGACATGTCTCATTCAGCAGAACAAAGCACACTAGATGCGATAGATATTAGTGAAAAACCAATTGCAATTACCCATGCAAATCCAACCTTTTGGTATTCAGCTAAAAGAAATAAATCAAGTGATTTATTAAAAACTTTAGCAGATAGTGGAGGAATGCTTGGCCTTTCTTTATACGCACACCATTTAAAAGATAGCAGCAAATGTACACTTGAAAGTTTTTGTGAAATGGTCGCAAAAACTGCAGAAATCATGGGTGTAAAAAATATTGGTATTGGATCTGATTTATGTCTTAATCAACCAGATAGCATAGTTGAGTGGATGAGAAATGGAACATGGACTAAAGCTAAAAATTATGGCGAAGGATCAAAAAATAAACCTGGCTTTCCGGAACAACCAAACTGGTTCATAGATGCGAGAGGATTCAAAAATTTAGAAGTAGGATTAAAAAAAGTTGGTTTTAATAATGATGAGGTGAATGGTGTTTTGGGTAATAATTGGTATAATTTTTATAAAGGAATAAATTAGTGCAAGTAGAGTTAAGAAATCCCAATGTCATAATGAAATTATCTAGGTTGGGATCTTTTCATCAATCAAAATTATCTTTTTTAAGAAGCTTTTTAAAAGAATTCAAAGACTGGGAATATAAAAGAGATTTATTTGATTTAGATGAATTTGGTTATGGTGTTGCTGTTTATTCATTTAAAAAAAATAATAGAGTTTATTCTTTAATTTGTTTTGCTAATGAACTAAGTGAAAACGAAAGATCAGATAGGGTTATTGCAACAAAATGGGATGCTGCATTTACACTTCATGATGGTGTTCCTACAAAAAAAGATATTGAAAGATTAAAAAATGAAGTACCCAAACAAGAAGTGGGAAGACTTTCGTATAAAGAATTAACTTTATCTAGAGCAAATAAGTCAGTACGTATATTTGACCATGTAGTTGAAAGTTTGAGCAGTGGAATTCAACCAGATATAAATTTGCTATCTAAAGTAGGTTACCTTTATCGAACAACAGCCGTCTATGGTTCTGGAAAATTTGGTTTAGCAGATAGATTTAGAATTAAGAATAGAGAGGAGATTTATGGACCTTTTCGTCTTGAAATGATGTTGGTATATTTTGTTAGACAATTTACTTTTGATCAAGTTAATCATGTAGCAAAAAATAAAAATCCAAAAAAAGCAGTTAATTTAGACCCAGAAATATGTAGAAACCTTGGAATAGGTAATTCTACAGGATTAGGAATGGCGCCATTTATAGTTAATCATCCTACGCTTTTAAATAATTGGATATATGCAAGAGAAGTGGCATTAAAAAAGATAAGAGAAATAAAAAATGTAAAAACTGAAAACAGTGATCTATTTAAGAATTGTTTGAAAAAATCTATTAAAAATATAACATCTTGGAATACAGAAAGCGAGTATCAAAAAAAAAAAATTAAATCATTATTAAGAGATTTAAATATTTTTATTAATTTTCTTGAAAAAAATTTTGATTTTTCAAAAGAATTTGCATTTAACGAAATTTATTTGTGGCTAGAAAAAAATTCTGAAGAAGAGTGTATAGAGTATGTTGTTTCGATGATGATGGAACCATATGATGATATTGTAAATCCACTAATTAATACAATGAGTTCGGAGGAAGAAAAATATTTTAATATACCAACAGATAGAACTGTTTTTGAATTAAGAACTATATTAGAAAACAAATATTCTAAGATATTAAAAATAGATTTTTCAAAAAAAGAAAATAATCAAAACTTTTGGTTTATTTCTAAAAATAAAGAAGAACCAAGATTAGCAGATAGATTTATGGAAAGTGGATCTGAGCTAGAGCAACCACTTGCTATAGCAAGAGACATAAAAAAGCTTTACGATGCATTATCTGTATTTAAAAACAGCTCAACAATTGATAAATTTTTAGTAAAAAATTCAGATTTGAGACATGTTGTTAGGAGAGCATTTGTAATTGAAAAATTTCCATATTCAGAAATACAAGATAATACAATAGGGCAATCTATTATACCTATTGACATGTTAAGGTTAAAATTGTCTTTTTTTGGTGCATTAAAATTTGATCCTAGATCTGATAAGTGGCTGAGAATATGCATGTTTCAAGGCGCACCATTACCTGAACAATTAAAAAATTACGATGATCATTGGGTCTATAACTCATTAAATTAAATGAAATCTTTAAGTGAAATCGAAACGGTATCAAAAAGATCAAGTAAAGCTGCTGGCTTTTCCTGGGGTATTGCTGAAGAAGTTGGAAAAAATATTAGAATATTAGAACTGTTTGGATTAGGAGGAATAAAAAACTTAAATTATTATTTCAGAGTTAGAAATAAGAGAAATTTTGAAAAACTACATCTAGTTAGCAATGAAAATAAAACAGCAAAACTAGAATTTTGTCCTATAATTGCTGGATTAAATTTTTTAGATCAAGTTAGATCTTTAGAAATTTTAAATGAAATTATATTTGAAAAAATAGCCTATCCATTACTTTTTTTACCATTTGTAAGTAGGGCTTCGGAAGTTATTGGAAAGAAAATACAATTAAAAATAGATAATAGAGTTTTTTTACTAAACTATAATAACAGCATATATTCAAATTCTTTAAATGAAGGTATTGTAGAGGTTGGAAATAACGTTTTAATTAAATTCCAAGAAAACAAAGACTCTTTTGAAGAAAATGAATGGAGAGAGCTTTACAAACTATCTGAAAACACCTTTGTTGAAGAAAGTGACAGTTTAAAACAAGACGGAGCTGGAGCAGGGTTAACAGATAACGACTAAATAATTATAACTATTTAAGCAAAGAAATTTCTTTAATATGTACAGGTCTGGTTTCACAACATCCCCCTAGAATTGTGGCACCAGCATCCTTAAATTTTTTAGCGAATTCTGATATTTTTTCAGGAGTTAAATCTTTTCTTTGACCTAAAAATTCATTTGGATTTCCATTGCTTTTTAAATAATTAGCAAGATACCCATCTTTTGGAGTTGTTGTTATAAATGCATTAAGTTTAAAGCCAAAAGGAATACCTAAATTCTTAATTTCATCTAAATTTTTTTCAAAGTTTTCTGGTGAGACGCAAGAAAGCATCAATCCGAGTAAGTTTTTATGTTCAATTTTATTAATAATATCAGAGATACTTTCGTTACTTGGCAATTTAGTTCCTTTAGAAATATGAGCACCAATTAAGTATGGTTTATTAAAATCTTTTATAGCTTCAATCCCTAAGCTGAATTCTTTTACACTGCTAAGTACATCAAAATAAAAAAAATCAACAAAAGGATTTAAAATTTTAGCTTGATCATAGAAGTCATTTTTAATTATATTATTGTCTCTTGTGTCAGCCTCGTATGTAACGTTTTGAGGAGGTAGACCTCCTGCAATTAAAACTTGAGGGTTTAATTTTTTAGCCTTCATAGCTATTTCACCAGCTTTTTTATTTAAATATTCAAATCTATCTTCAATGTTATTATCGCGTAATCTTTTTCTTCTTAATGTAAAAGTGTTTGTTACAATAACTTCTGCACCAGATTTTATAAAATCTAAATGTGTATCTAATAAAAGGGGATGATATTTTTCTTGTATTAGAGCATTTGCACTCCAAAGAGTTCCATTAGGCTCCATTCCTCTAGCCAATAATTCTTGACCCATTCCGCCATCTAAAATTCTTGTTTCTTTAAAAAAATCTTTATTCATTTTATTGCTCACTTTTTTAGTGTTTTAACTTCATGTAAGATACACATTATAGTTCAACTGCTTTTACTAATTATATTAATGATTTCCATTTTAGCAGTTAAAGCCTGCAATAAGGATTAAATCAGCAAAGTCTTTATATATAAAGTAAGCAGATTTGTAAATTATTTCTTAAAGATAACTTTAGCGTTAAAAGAGAAGGATCTTCTTTCCCCTTCTACATTAAATGGGTAGGCTGCATGCATTAGATAATTAGGAAATATTATAAGATCACCAACTTTTGGATTTAGATTATAAATACTTTTGCTTAAAAAATTTTTTTGACCATTTATAAAATCAATTGTTCCATTTGTTTTAATCTTTTTATTTTTAACCATATTATTTTGGGTCATCTTTTTTGGTATTCTTAGGTAGCCAACACCTGAGAGCTGTTCTTCGTGATAATGTATAGGATTATATTCATTTTTAAATTGTCTAACTACCCATACATTTATAATTTTTATTTCTTTGATTTTATTAAGACCTGAATTTGTTAAATATTTCTTAATATTTTTATTTAATTCTTTTGATAAGTTTTTTTTTACAAAAGTACTAGAGAATTTAATTTCATTTTTAATTTGACTAACAAGTTTAGAGCTATAATCATTTTTTTTATTGATTATAGATTTATCAATTTGATTATTTATTATTTTGATAATCTTTTTTGATAATTTACCTTTTCCTAAAATTGGTCCAAATGGTCTAAAACTTTTCATGATATTTATTTTATTATAATGATTTTGTTCAGATGTTATATGAATAATTTAAACCCTATTCTTGCAGCTACAAATATCACAAGCACAGCTGTTACTAGGGCTAATATGCGTGATGGAAATATTTTTAAATTTAGAAAATTACCTATTTGTCCACCAATTAAAACTGCTAAAAAAAGAAACCAGTAATTTTGAATTTCAACAAAAATTAAACTTTTTGTTAATTGACCGCTAATTCCAAAAATGGAGTTTATTAATATAAATAGTGATGCAGTTGTAACTATATGTTTGGGTTTGCCTGCCTTTATTAAAAAAAGTATTGGACTTAAAAAAATGCCACCACCAATACCTACAATACCAGAAACAAACCCTAAAATTGCACCAATTACGATAGAAATGAATTTAGGAATATTTTTGTAAGTTTCTTCTTCGTCATCATATGATTTAAATTTTAAAAGTAATAAAAATCCAGCTATCGTTAAAACTAAAAAAAGTAAAATTTCAAAAACCTTTTTTTCTACTGTAAGAGATCCACCTATAAAAGATAAGGGAATTGAGCCGATCAAGTAAGGTAATAATAATTTAAAATTAAGATTACCAGCTTTTGTGTAATTAAAGCAATTTCCAGAAACGACAATTATATTGCAGCAAAGAGCAATTACGGGAAATATGTAATATGGAATTTGCCATATCAATAAAAGAGCCAAATAGGTAGACCCTCCACCAAATCCAACACTTGAATATAATATTGCTGTTACAAAAAATAAAATTGATAATATAATCATAATAACTAATTTAAATTTATGATTGTAAACATAGCACTTTTAACTGTTACAGACACCAGAACTTTAGAGAATGATAAATCAGGCTTCATATTGGCAAATAAGATTGAAGAAGCAAAACATAAATTAATAGATAGAAAAATTTGTAAAGATAATAAAGAAGATATCATTATAATCTTAAAAGAATGGGTAAATCAAAAAAATATAGATGTTATTATTACAACTGGAGGAACAGGTTTAACTGGTAGAGATATTACCCCTGAAGCTGTAAATGAAATTGCTGATAAACATATCCCAGGATTTGGTGAAGTTTTTAGAACTATCAGTCTTAAAACGGTTGGCACTTCAGCTATACAATCGAGAGCATGCGCTGTACTAGCTAAAGGAAAATATGTATTTGCGTTACCAGGTTCTTCAGGCGGTGTTACTGATGCATGGGATGGAATTTTAAAAGATCAATTAGATATCAATCACAAACCTTGCAATTTTGTAGAATTATTTCCGAGACTTAAAGAGAAGTAATTATTTTTGGTATTTTTCTTTCCATTCAGAATAAGGCATTCCATAAACATGTTCTCGAGCTTCAGGATCGGTAATTGTAATACCTTTTTTTTCCGCTTCTTCTCGGTACCACTTAGATAAACAATTTCTGCAAAAACCAGCTAGATCCATTAGGTCTATATTTTGTACATCTTTTCTTTCACGCAAATGACTTATTAGTTTTTCGAATGTAGCAGATTGTAGTTCTTTTTTTGTATTATTATCCATAAATAATTAGTATATAAAATATTTAATGAAACTTACCGGATCATATCAAATTAATCTAGAAAAACAAAAAGTATGGGAAAGTTTAAATGATCCTGAAATATTAAAGCAAGCAATACCTGGCTGTGAAGATTTTAAAAAAAATTCTGATACAGAGTTTACAGCTACTGTTACTAATAAAATTGGACCATTTAATGCGAGCTTTACAGGGGATGTAGAATTAAAAGATCTTAATCCCCCAAACAGTTATAAAATTGTAGGATCGGGTAATTCCCCTGTTGGTTTTGCTTCAGGTGAAGCAATTGTTACACTTGAAGATTATATGGGGGGGACAAAACTTATTTATGGTGTTGAAGCAAATGTTGGCGGTAAAATTGCTCAAGTTGGATCTAGATTAATAGACATGACTGCAAAAAAAATGGCAGATATTTTTTTTGGCAAGTTTTCAGAATTAATTGTACCCCAATCCAACACATCTGAAGATAAGAAAATAGAAATATCAATTAAAGATAATAATAAAATTACAGAAAAATCATTTAAGAAAATTTTAACTTATACTTCTTTAATTATTATATTATCAATCATTGCATATTATTTTCTAGTGTAAGTAGAAAATTAATAATTTTTAAACTTGTACTAAACTCTCTGTTGTGATGTAATTTGTTTCTAATCGAGGAGGAGAGAGTTTGATGTCAAAAGTAACTTTAGAGGTTAATGGTAAAAAAGTTAGTAAAGACGTACCTAATCATACAATTTTATCAGATTTTTTAAGAGACAATCTAAATTTAACAGGAACACATGTTGGCTGTGATACCAGTCAATGTGGAGCTTGCGTTGTACATGTAGATGGAAAATCAATAAAAAGTTGTTCAACTTTAGCTGCTGATGTTGATGGTTCAAAAGTGACAACGATAGAGGGTTTAGTTAAGGACGGGAAGATGCATCCAATGCAAGAAGCATTTAAAAAAATGCATGGGTTGCAATGTGGTTTTTGTACACCTGGTATGGTTATGAGTGCAATTGACCTATTACAAAATAAAAAAAATCCAAGCGATGCAGAAATTAGAAAATGGTTAGAAGGAAACATCTGCAGATGCACTGGTTATCAGAATATTGTTGCTGCAGTTAAAGAAGCTGCTTCAAAAGTGTAATTAAGGAAGGAAAAAAAATATGGCTAGTTTAGTAGGTTCAAGAGTAGAGAGAAAAGAAGATAAAAGATTATTAACAGGTAAAGGAAGATATACTGCTGATATCAATATCGCGAACCAAACCTACGCTGTATTTGTAAGATCCCCACATGCAAGAGCAAAAATTAAAAAAGTAGATACATCTAAAGCTTTAAAGGCATCAGGTGTTGTAGGAATATTGACTGGTGAAGAAATTGCCGCTGATAAAATAGGTGGCTTAATAGCTGGATGGGCAATTAGAAGCGAAGACGGTTCTGAAATGAAAGTACCAGCGAATCCTCCTCTAGCCAAAGATAGTGCAAATTTTGTAGGTGAACCAATCGCTGTTGTTTTTGCAGAATCTCTTGATGAAGCTAAAAATGCAGCAGATATAGTTAAAGTTGATTATAAAGTTTTAAAAGGTGTAATCAATACAGCTGATGCAATGAAAGGTGAAGCTATTCATGATGGAATAGATAAGAATCTTTGTTACGATTGGTTGTTAGGTGACAGAAAAGCTGTTGATGAAGCTTTTTCAAAAGCTGACAAAATTATAAAAGTAGATTTAATTAACAACAGGTGTGTTCCTAATGCAATGGAACCAAGAGCATGTGTAGTAGATTATAATACAGCATCTGAAGAAATAACTTTATATACAACAAGTCAAAATCCCCATCTTTCAAGATTGATAATGTCTGCATTTGGTGGTGTGGCTCCTGAAAATAAATTAAGAGTAGTTGCGCCTGATGTTGGGGGAGGTTTTGGTTCAAAAATAAATGTTTATAATGAAGAGATTGTTTGTAGTTGGGCTTCAAAAAAAATTGAAAGACCAATTAAATGGGTGGCTGAAAGAACGGAATCTTTTTTAACAGATACTCATGGTAGAGATCATGTTACCCATGCAGAACTTGCAGTTAGTAATGATGGTAAATTTTTAGGATTTAAGAATGAAACAATTGCAAATCTTGGAGCTTATGCAAGAGTATTTGGTACCGTTACACCAACCTACTTATTTGGTCCTTGTGCAACTGGTGTTTATATAATCCCAGCAGCATATTCTAATGTTAAAGCTGTATATACTAATACTGCTCCTGTAGACGCCTATAGAGGTGCAGGTAGACCAGAAGCAACCTACACAATTGAAAGATTAGTTGAAAAAGCTGCTATGGAACTTGGTATTGATAGAACCGAAATAAGAATGAAAAATTTTCCAACTGAATTTCCATTTAAACAAACATTAATTCATACAGTTGACTCAGGAGATTACGTTGCTGGCTTAGAAAAAGCTAAACAAATGTCTGATTATAATGGTTTTGCAGCTAGAAGAAAAAAATCAGAAGCTAATGGAAAATTAAGAGGAATAGGAGTTTCTTCTTATTTTGAAGCTTGCGGAATTGCACCTTCAGCTGTTGTTATGTCATTAGGTTGTGGTGTAGGATTATGGGAATCTTCAGAGGTTAGATTTAATCCAACAGGGCAAGTTTCAGTTTTCACAGGAGCACATAGTCATGGACAAGGTCATGACACAACATTTGCTCAGATTGCTGCAGATGAATTAGGAGTTACACTTGAAACAGTTGATGTAGTTCATGGAGATACAGATAAAGGAACTTTTGGAATGGGAACTTATGGTTCTAGATCACTAGCAGTTGGAGGAATAGCAATTGTTAATGCGTGTAGAAAAATTGTAGCTAAAGGAAAAAGGGTTGCTGCAAAAATGCTAGAAGTAAGCGAAGACGAAATAAATTTTAAAGATGGAGAATTTGTTGTAACAAAATCCAATAAAAAGAAAACTATTGGTGAAGTTGCATTTGCTTGTTATTTACCAGGTAGCAGAGATTCAGACTTTAAATCACCATTACCAGAAGGTGAAGAGCCAGGATTAATTGAGTCATCATTTTTTGATCCGGCAAATTTTTCTTTTCCAGCAGGATCTCATATTTCTGAAGTAGAAATAGATCCTGATACAGGAGAAGTTAAAGTAGAGAAATATACTGCTGTTGATGATTTTGGTAGAATTGTGAATCCATTAGTTGTTGAAGGTCAAGTCCACGGTGGTATAGCACAAGGAATTGGACAAGCACTTCATGAAAATACAGAATACGATGAAACTGGACAACTAATTACAGCATCATATATGGACTATACAATGCCAAGAGCCGATAATTTTCCAGAGTTTAATTTAGGTTTTACTTGTACGCACGCAACGACAAACCCGCTAGGAGTTAAAGGTTGTGGAGAAGCAGGAGCAATTGCTTCACCCCCAGCAATAATGAATGCTGTTATTGATGCCCTAGACGGACAAGAAATATCAATGCCAGCTACAGCTGAAAAAGTTTGGAAAGCTTGTAAGTTACTAAAAAAATCTAACTCTAAAGCAGCATAAGGATAAAATATGAAAACATT
The DNA here is from genome assembly GCA_029941985.1 of Candidatus Pelagibacter sp. Lineage (GTDB taxonomy): Bacteria > Pseudomonadota > Alphaproteobacteria > Pelagibacterales > Pelagibacteraceae > Pelagibacter. The sequence continues at coordinate 28,530 of JAPYTV010000001.1, forward strand.
TAATTATCATGTACCCAAAAATGTCAAAGAGGCTTCAAAGTTAGCTTCAACTAGTTCAGCTTTTTTAGCTGGTGGAATGACAAGTGTTCCTTCAATGAAATTAGGATTAGCAACTTATAAAGATATAATTGATATAAAACATATCAAAAAATTGTCAGGAATTAAGGTTAGTGGAAAAACAGTTACAATTGGTGCAACAACAAAACATGCGGAAGTAGCAAATTCTAGAGATGTTAAAAAAGCAATACCATCTTTAACAAAGTTAGCAGGTGGAATAGGTGATGCACAAGTTAGAAATAGAGGAACAGTAGGTGGATCTATAGCGAACAATGATCCTTCCGCATGTTATCCATCAGCGTGCATGGCACTTAATGCAATTATTCATACAAACAATAGAAAAATAGAAGCATCAAAATTTTTTAAAGGTATGTTTGAAACAGCTTTAAAAAAAGGTGAATTAATTGAAGCTGTTGAGTTTCAAATACCAGTAAAATCAAACTACCAAAAACATCCAAACCCTGCATCTAGATATGCAATAGTGGGTGTTTATTTAGCAAAACATAAAAAGGAAGTTAACGTTGCAGTTACTGGTGCAAAATCTTCTGTTTATATTGATAAAGATTTATCAAAAGCATTATCATCTAGTTTTTCATCTTCAGCAATTGATGGAATGAAGCTGGATAGTTCAGAAATGAACTCAGATATTCATGCTTCTGGAGATTTTAGAGCGAGTTTGGTGGTTACATACGCTAAAAAAGCTGTAGAAGCCTGTTAACTATTCCAAACTTAATAATATTTGTTTAATAATGATGAATGAAAAATTCATTTGATGAAAAAATTTTAGAAGAGGCAAATGATTGGGTAAAAGCTAATCAAAAAGTAGTCCTTGCAACTGTAATTCAAACCTGGGGATCTTCTCCTAGACCCACTGGGAGCAGGATGATTGTCAATGAAAATGGAGATTTTTCAGGATCAGTTTCTGGTGGCTGCGTAGAGTCAGCAGTTGTTAGAGAATGCATTGGAATTATAAAGGAAAATAAACTTTTTAAAAAGATAGAATTTAAAGTTTCAAATGAAAGCGCATGGGAAGTTGGACTTGCTTGTGGCGGTGAAATTGCAGTTTATTTAGAACAGGTAAATTGATGCAATTAAAAATTTTACAAGAAATTATAAAAAAAAAGAAAAATAAATCTGAGTTTGCAATAATTACGAATCTTGAATCTGGAAATAGTGAAATCTTTGAACTAGGAAAAACTATTAGTAAAGATTTTGAAAAGTATTCTGAAAAAATAAACGATTTTTATAAAAATAAAAAAAATGGAGTTATTGAAGACAGCAATATATTTGTTGAGACTTATATTAGACCAATAAAAGTCATTATTGTTGGAGCAGTGCATATTGCTCAGTATCTTATTGATTATGCTAAGAGTTTAAATTTTGAAATAACCGTTATTGACCCAAGAGGATACTTTGCTACAAAACAAAGATTTCCGGAAATGGAAATAATAAATAAATGGCCTGATGAAGCTTTTGAAAAAATTAAAACAGATTCAAGTACAGCTTTAATTGCTTTAACTCACGATCCTAAAATTGACGATCCTGCAATACAACATGCTTTAAAGAAAAAATTTTATTATATAGGTGCTTTAGGCAGTAAAAAAACTCACTCAAATAGATGTGAGAGATTAAAAGAAGCAGGATTTAATATGAATGAAATAAATTCTATTCATGGACCAATTGGAATTAAATTAGGTGGAAAATCTGCTCCAGAAATAGCTTTATCTATCATCTCTCAATTAGTTGCTGAAACTTATAAAAAATGAAACTTAATAATAAACAACTTAAAAAAATTAATGAAAATGGATATATTATTTTATCAGGATGTTTTTCTAATAAAGAAGTAAATAATCTTCGTAAAGAAATGAAAAAAGTTTTTAAAGAAAAGAGTGAAGCTAACATAATAGAAAAATCTTCAGGGGTAGTTCGTACTGCAATGGGCTTACATCTTAGAAGTAAGATTTTTAATAATCTCACACGCCACCCTAAATTTTTTGAACCGGCGTCTCAGATAATTGGTCATAATCTTTATATACAGCAGACAAAAATTAATATCAAAGCTGCTTTTACAGGTGAGGTTTGGCAATGGCATTATGATTTTGCAACTCATTTTGGAGAAGACGGCGTTCCTAAACCACTGGCTTTGAATTTACATGTTTACCTGGATGACGTTACTGAATTTAATGGCCCACTTTTTTTTATTCCTAAATCTCATAAATATGGTTCTGCACCATCAAAACTCGATACAGTGACTACGAATTATCCATTATGGGTAGTTGATCACAAGAACGTTAAAGATCTTGTAAAAAAAAATGGAATTGTATCAGCCCATGGAAAAGCTGGAACAGTTGTAATTTTTGTAGACAAATTAGTACATGGATCAGCACAGAATATGTCACCAATGGATAGGGCAATTTTTTCAGTTATCTTAAACCCGTGTGATAATAAGCAAACCAAATTTGTTCGTCCAGAATATAAACATGGACGAGATTTTAAGCCTATTAAGGCTTCATCCAATAAAAGCTTGTTATGAAATTAAAAAAAATAAAGAAGAAATCATAAGTGATAAGTGCAATTCTTTTAGCAGCTGGAGAATCAAAAAGAATTTTAAAAGAAAATAAATTAGTTAAAACCTATAAAGGAAAACCTTTAATTAATCATATTTTAAAATCTTTAATCAAAAGTAAAATTAAAAAAATAATTATAATTTTAGGTCATGAAAAAAATAAAGTTAAAAAAGCAACTTTAAAAAGTAAAAAAATTAGTTTTGTTATTAATAAAAATTATAAAAAAGGTATATCTTCATCAATAAAATTGGGTATTAAAAAAATACATAAAAAAAATAAAGGTTTTATAATTGTTCAAGCTGACATGCCTTTTGTTAAATCTTTACATATTAATAAAATTTATAATTCATTATCAAAAAAACATAATTTAATTCATGTGATGAGATATAAAAATATAATAGGAAATCCAATCGGTTTTAAAACATCAGTTATAAGTAAATTTAGAAAAATTTCTGGAGATATTGGTGCTAAATATATGGTTAAAAGATTAAAGAAAGATACGCATTTTATTAAAATTGGTTCTAATAAGATATTTAAAGATTTGGATTTTAAAAAAGATTTTTCTAGTTAGCTTGAATTGGGTTACCTTTTAACCACTCGCTATCTTCATTCTCATAGTGTTCTTTTTTCCAAATAGGAGATCTTTTTTTAATTTCCTCTATTATATAACGAGATAATACAAAAGCTTGGTCTCTATGTTTACAAGCAACGGCAATAATAATACTTATTTCACCTAAACCAACATGCCCTTTAATATGCTCAATAAATACTGCTTTATCTTTTATGCTTAGTTTTTCATCCACTTCTTTATATATTTCTTCAAAACTTTTTATAACTAATTCGTCATGACTATCATAAGTCATGCTGGTAACTTTTTTGTTTTCATTAATATCTCTAACTGTGCCTGTAAAAAATATAGAAGCACCAAATTTTGAAGAAGCAATAAAACTTTCTGCAGAAGAAATCTTGATTTTTTCTTTCTTAATATCGACAACTTTAGTGTGAAGCATTAACCTCCTCCAATAGGTGGTATAATAGCAATTTTTTGATCTTTGGTAATTTTATAATTGTCATTAATAATATTATTATCTTCTGAGCAAAAAGCTGAGGTTTCTACAATTTTTTTAAAACCCTCATTTTCTTTGAAATTTACTTTTACATAATTAATTATTTCTTTTCTAAAGTCTTTAATTGAGATTTTTTCTTTAATGTTAAATTCTAGAAAATCTTTATTGCTAAAGTCTCTACTTGCACCGAATAGCTCAAGTTTTACTTTCATAATTTAAAAAATATTTTTTAAAAATTTAGGAAGACCATCTGGATTAGTCCATAATCCACTTTTTCCACCTTCTTTAATTAATAATCTCACATTATCAATTCTAAGATGAGGGTTTACAATTTTACTAAGATCATAAATTGTAATGAGTGCAGCATTAACGCCCATAATTGCTTCCATCTCAACGCCTGTTTTAGCAACAGCTGACACAACACAAAACACCTCTAAAGAATTATTTTCTTCATGCATAATAATTTTAGTTGCAGTATGATCTATTGGAAGAGGGTGACATAACGGGATTAATTCACTTGTTTTTTTAACGCCTAATACAGCAGAGACTTCAGCTAAAGCAATAGGATCACCTTTTGGCATTTCTTTATCCTTAATTAATTGAAAAACTTCTTTTCCAACATAAATTTTTCCTGACGCTAGCGCCCTTCTGAATGTTTCTTTTTTAGATGAAACATCAATCATATTAAAAGAATTTTTTTTAAAAATTTCTTTAGCCCAATCTTTCAAGTCTTCTTGATTAACTAATTTAAGATTTTTCATTATCCTCCAGTTGTTGATAAATTAGGAGTAATACCAGTATCTCCGAGTTCTAAATAATGTGACTCTTTTTTAAGGTGTAGTTGTTTTATGACCAGGTCTACAAGCTCTTCTTTTTGACTATCACTTTGTAAAAGATGTCGGATACTAATTCCTGTATTTCCAAAAAGACATAGTCTTAAATCTCCTCTAGAAGTAATTCTTAATCTATTACACGTTTTACAAAAATCTTTAGAGTACGGAGCTATTAACCCAAATTTACCTTCAAATTCAGGATGAATAAAGTTTAATGACGGGCCTGCATCCTTGCCATAAGTTTGTTGTATCCAATTATTTTTATGCAAATAATCTTTAAATATTTTTGAAGAAACGTGATTTTTTTTAAAATAATCTAAATTATCACCTGTTTGCATCAATTCTATAAATCTAAAATCAATTTTGTTATTTTTAATAAAGTTTCCAAATCTCTCAAAATCTTCATAAGAATCGTTGATATTTTTAAGTAAAACAGCGTTAACTTTTATATTTTTGAAATTTAGTTCTTGTAAAATTTTAATTCCTTCTAAAATTTCAGGGAGTCTATCATGTCCAGTTAGTTTTTTAAAAGTTTCTCTATTTAAACTATCTATACTAATATTAATTCCATTCAAACCTACTTCATACAATTGTTTAGCAATTTTATCTAATCGATAGCCATTAGTAGTCATTGTTATTTTTGGAATATTTGAATTTTGCTTCATATCTTTAAGGATATCAAAAAAATCTTTTCTAACTGTTGGTTCCCCACCGGTTAACCTAATTTTACAAACTCCTAGTTCTGACAAAGCTTTAGTTAATCTTGATATCTCTTCAGCAGACATAAAACTTCTCATATCTCCTGGATTTTTTTTATAACCCTGAGGCAAACAGTAAGTACATTTATAGTTACAAACATCGGTAATAGATAATCTTATGTAAGGAAATTTTCTTCCAAAAGTATCAGTAAGTGTTT
>JAPYTV010000002.1 GCA_029941985.1 Candidatus Pelagibacter sp.
AAAAATCTAGATTTGGTGATAAACCAAAATCATTTGTAAGAGGAAGAGCAGATAGACCATCAAGAGATGGAGAGAAAAAAAGTTTTGGTTTTAAAGGAAAAAAAAGCTTCTTCAAAAAAGACGATTCAAGACCAACTGGCTATACAAATAACCCAAAATACTTTAGCAAAAAACCATCAGAAAATTTTTTAAATGAGGGTGAAAAAAAAAATTTTGGTTTTAAAGTAAAGAAAAAATTTAAAGGTAGAAGCAATAGACCTAAAAGTTTTATCTTTAAAAAACATAGTCAAAAAAGAGCTAAAATCTAAGACTTTTTAGATTTCTCTTTTTTAAGTTTTCTTTTTTCTTTCAGACTTAATTTAGGTTTTTTGCTAACACTTGAATCTTTAAATGATTTTCCACTATATCTTTTTGACATTTTTAAATCTTATAACAGGTTCATAAAAAAAAAGGCCATCTTAAAAGATGGCCTTTTAGAATTTTTAATTGAGTAGAAATGATTACATTCCCATTCCACCCATTCCACCCATTCCGCCCATTCCGCCCATTCCACCAGGCATTCCACCAGGCATTCCACCAGGAGCAGAATCTTTATCATCTGGTTTGTCAGCAACCATGGCTTCTGTAGTTACAAGTAATCCAGCAATTGAAGCTGCATCCTGTAAAGCAGTTCTAACAACTTTAACGGGATCTATGATACCTTTTGTAAACATATCACAGTACTCTTCATTCTGAGCGTCGTAACCTTGTGATTTTTTATTTTGCTCAATTAGTTTTCCAACTACAACTGATCCATCAACTCCAGCATTTAAAGTTATCTGTCTAATAGGTGACTGTAATGCTTTTCCTACCAAAGTAACTCCAGCTTTTTGGTCATCGCCTTTAACTTTAACTTTATCTAAGTCTTGAGCAGCATATAAAAGAGCACAACCACCACCAACTACTATTCCTTCTTCAACAGCAGCTCTAGTTGAGTTAAGAGCATCTTCAACTCTATCTTTTCTTTCTTTTACTTCTACTTCGGTTGCACCACCAACTTTGATTACAGCAACTCCACCAGCAAGTTTTGCTAATCTTTCTTGAAGTTTTTCTTTATCGTAATCAGAGGTTGTTTCTCCAACTTGTTGTTTAATTTGAGTACATCTAGCTTCAATGTCAGATTTTTTACCATTTCCACCAATAATAGTAGTGTTATCTTTGTCAACTTTTATTCTCTTACAAGATCCAAGATCAGTAAGTTTAACATTTTCAAGTTTAACACCTAAGTCTTCAGAAATAACCTGACCACCTGTTAAGATTGCAATATCTTCAAGCATTGATTTTCTTCTATCACCAAAACCAGGAGCTTTAACAGCAGCTACTTTTAAACCACCTCTAAGTTTGTTTACCACAAGAGTTGCAAGAGCTTCACCCTCAACATCTTCTGAAATAATCATTAGTGGTCTTCCAGCCTGAACAACAGCTTCCAATAATGGAACCATTGGCTGTAAGTTAGTTAATTTTTTTTCATGCAATAGAACAAAAGGATTTTCTAACTCGGTAGTCATTTTATCAGCATTAGTGATAAAGTAGGGTGATAGATATCCTCTATCAAACTGCATACCCTCTACTACATCCAACTCTGTTTCTATTCCTTTTGCTTCTTCAACAGTGATAACGCCTTCATTGCCAACTTTTTGCATAGCTTTTGCAATCATGTTACCAATTTCTTTATCACCATTGGCTGAAATTGTTCCAACCTGAGCAATTTCATCGCTATCTTTTACTTTTTTTGCTGAAGCAATTAAATTAGTTTTAACATGTTCAACGGCTGCATCTATTCCTCTTTTAACATCCATAGGATTCATTCCAGCAGTAACGTATTTTACACCTTCTTTAATTATTGCTTGTGCTAAAATAGTTGCTGTAGTTGTTCCATCACCAGCTTCTTCGTTTGTTTTACTGGCAACTTCTTTAACCATTTGAGCGCCCATATTTTCGAATTTATCTTCTAGATCTATTTCTTTAGCAACTGTAACGCCATCTTTAGTAATTCTTGGTGCACCGTAAGATTTGTCGATAACAACATTTCTTCCTTTTGGTCCAAGTGTAACTCTTACAGTGTTAGCAAGTATATCAACACCTCTTATCATTGCTGTTCTTGCTTCAGAGTCAAATTTTACAATTTTTGCCATTTTATTTTCTCCTTTAAATTAAATTATTTATCTGAAATACCCATAATGTCTGATTCTTTCATTATGCTGTATTCTTTGCCATCGATTTTGATTTCAGTTCCAGACCATTTGCCAAAAAGAACCTTATCACCAACTTTAACATCCATCGGCATTATCTTTCCATCTTCAGTTTTTGCACCACCGCCAATAGCAATCACTTTACCTTCTTGGGGTTTTTCTTGCGCTGTATCAGGGATGATTATTCCTCCAGCAGTTTTTTCACTGCTGTCTAAAACTTCTATTAAAACTCTATCGTGTAACGGTTTAAATTTCATAAAATTTTCCTTTCAATATGCGACTCATATAGCCACTAGCGAGACTATTTCAAGGTTATAGAAAAAAAATATGTGAGGTAAAAAACCAGAGAAATTGTGTTTTTTATGAGTTATACCTCACGTAATGACCAAAAATTTAGATAATGAGGGATTAAGATCGATAGTAGATAATTATGACATATTTTATATCGATTTATGGGGGGTAGTTCATAATGGAATCGTTCTTCATAAAAAGGCAATTGAAACGCTAATGGAGATTACTAAAGCAAAAAAAAATTATGTGCTTTTAACTAATGCACCAAGACCAAATAAAACAGTAAAGACATTTTTAGAAAAAATGAGCATGGATAAAGAAATTAGAGCAAAGGTATATACATCAGGAGAAGCTGCTTTAACTTATCTAAAAATAAATCACTTAAATGAAAAATTTTATCATATAGGTCCACCAAGAGATTTTGATTTATTTGTAGACTTTGACGATAGTAAGACAAAAAATATTAATGACAGCACCTATCTGCTATGCACTGGATTATTTGAAAATCATGATGAGGGTTTAAATCATTATAAAAAGTTATTTGAAAATCATATTAATAAGAAAATGATCTGCACTAATCCAGATTTGATAGTGGATAGAGGTGGAAAAAGAGAATTATGTGCAGGTTCTGTAGCATTAGTATTTGAGAAAATGGGAGGAGAAGCCATTTATTTTGGAAAACCCTTTCCAGAAGTTTACAATCAATCAATAGATAATACTAATAAAAAAATATTATCAATTGGGGATAATTTAAATACCGATATTAAAGGAGCAAATCTTTTAGATTATGATTCTTTATTAATTTCAAATGGGGTTCATAAAAATGAGATTAAGAAAGATGGAGTAGAAAAAGTTTTAAAGAAATATGAAGTTGTAGTTAATTTTATACAAAGCGAACTTAAGTGGTAAAAAAATGAGATTGTATAAAAATTTTAATATTTTTAAAAAACATAAAAAATCAATAATCTTAATTGGAAATTTTGATGGCGTACACCTAGGTCATCAAAAATTATTTAAATTAGCAACAAAGTACAAAAAAAAATTTAAATTAAAAATTGGTGTGGTGACTTTTGAACCAATGCCTAAAATGTACTTTAATCATAAGATTAAAAATTTTAGAATTTCAAATATAATTCAAAAAAATAAAATTTTAAAAGATTTGGGAATTGATTTTGTAATTACAAAAAAATTTGATAAAAAATTTTCTAAAATTAAAGCTAACTTTTTTATAAAGAATATTTTATATAAAAAATTAAATGCCAAATATATATTTGTTAGCAATAATTTTAGATTTGGAAATAAAAGAGAAGGAGATGTTAAGCAATTGATAAGAAGTGAGAAAACTTATAACTATAAAATAATAAAACCAAAACCATTAATATTAAAAAATAAAGTTATTTCCTCGTCATTTATTAGAAAGCTTTTAGAGAAAGGAAAATTAAAAAAAGTAAATAGCCTTTTAAATAGAAAATGGTCCATCGAAGGAGTCGTTCAAAGGGGAAGGCAGCAAGGTAAAAAAATTGGTTTTCCAACTTGTAACATAGATATTAAAGATTACGTGATTGCTATGCCAGGAGTATATGCAGCTAAAGTGAGACAACAAAATGTCAAGAAACCTTTAAAAGCAATAGCCAACCTTGGTTATAGGCCTACTTTTAATCAAAAAAAAATTTTATTGGAAGTTCATATTTTTAATTTTTCTGGAAATCTTTACAATAAGTATTTATCAGTTGAATTTATAAAATTTATTAGAAAAGAAAAAAAATTTAATAATGTTAATCAGTTAAAAAAACAAATTCAAAGTGATCTAAAGACTGCTAAAAAAAGTTAAAATGAGCAAAGAAAATATAAATTTACCTAAAACAGCCTTTTCAATGAAGGCTAATTTGCAAAATAAAGAACCTGAAATTTTAGAATATTGGAAAAAAATTGATCTTTATAAAGAACTAAGAAAATCTAACAAAGGTAAGGAAAAATTTATACTTCATGATGGGCCTCCATATGCAAATGGAAACATTCATATGGGTACTGCATTAAATAAAATTCTTAAAGATATTATTGTTAAATTTCATCAAATGGATGGAAAAGACTCAGTTTATGTTCCAGGGTGGGATTGTCATGGACTACCCATTGAATGGAAAATTGAAGAACAATATAAAAAAAATAAAAAAAATAAGAATGAAGTCCCAATAATAGAATTTAGAAAAGAATGTAGAACTTTTGCAGAAAAATGGATTGAAGTTCACAAAGAACAATTTAAGAGATTAGGTGTTGTGGGAGATTGGGAAAATCATTATTCCACAATGAGCTTTGATGCTGAAGCGCAAATAGTTAGAGAGCTTGGTAAATTTTTAAAAGAAGGAAGTCTTTACAGGGGATTTAAACCTGTTCTTTGGTCAACTGTAGAAAAAACTGCGTTAGCAGATGCTGAAGTTGAATATCAAGACCATAAGTCAGACACAATCTATGCTGCCTTTTCGGTAAAAAAATCAAATTTAAAAGATCTTGAAGGAACAGATGTTATTATTTGGACCACAACACCTTGGACAATACCAGCAAATAAGGCTTTAGCTTATAATGAAGCGCTAGATTATTTAATCATTCAAATAGACGATGATGGAGATTTTAAAAATAAAAAAATAGTAATTGCAGAAGCGCTATTAGATTCAATCATAAAGGGTTGTTATATTAAAAGTTATAAAGAAATTAAAAAATTTAAAGGAATAGAATTTAAAGATACAATTTGTAGTCATCCATTTTTAGACATTGGTTATGATTATGAAATTCCAATGTTAGAAGCAAGATTTGTAACAACAGAGCAGGGCACAGGCATAGTACACTGTGCACCCAGTCATGGTCCTGATGATTTTAATCTTTGCCTAAACAATGGAATAAAAGCAATTGAAACTGTTGATGGAGATGGAAAATATACAAAAAACCTTCCTTTGTTTGAGGGAATACATATATTTAAAGCAAATCCAATTGTAATTGAAAAATTAAAAGAACAAAAAAGATTATTATCTAATGGAGAGCTAGTCCATTCTTACCCTCATTCATGGAGATCAAAAGCTCCTCTTGTTCATAGAGCAACTCCCCAATGGTTTATTTCAATGGAAAGCCATGGTCTTAGAAAAAAAGCATTAAAAGCTCTTGATGACACAACATTTTACCCAAACAAAGGTAGAGAAAGAATAAAAGCAATGATCGAAACAAGACCTGATTGGTGTGTTTCAAGACAAAGAGTCTGGGGAGTTCCATTGCCTATATTTGTTCATAAGGTAACTAAAGAAATTTTAGTAGATGATGAGGTAAATGAAAATATTGCAAATATTTATGAAAAAGAAGGTTCAGATTGTTGGTTTTCAGACAATCCACAAAGATTTTTGGGTGAGAAATATAAAGCAGAAGATTACGATAAATTAAGTGATATTGTTGAAGTTTGGTTTGATAGTGGTTGTACACATTCATTTGTTTTGGAAAAAAGAAAAGATCTTCAATGGCCAGCATCAATGTATTTAGAAGGATCAGATCAACATAGAGGCTGGTTTCATTCTTCGCTCCTTGAATCATGTGGAACTAGAGGTCGTGCACCCTATGAATCAATTCTATCACACGGTTTTGTTGTTGATGGCAAAGGACTTAAAATGTCTAAATCACTTGGCAACGTAATTGCACCAGAAGATATATTGAAAAAATATGGTGCTGATATTTTAAGAATATGGGTTGCTTCTTCAAATTATGAAGAAGATCTAAGAATAGATAATTCGATAGTAGAGCAACATGCAGATTCATATAGAAAAATACGAAATACTTTTAGGTATTTACTTGGCAATTTAAATGATGAATTTAAATATATAGATTTTAATAAATTAAATTTAAAAGATTTACCAGAACTTGAGCAATATATGCTACACAAAGTTTATCATTTAAATAAAAATTTTAAAAAATATTTTAGCAATTATGATTTTCATAATCTTTACAAAGAATTATTAAATTTTTGCACTGTTGATTTATCAGCTTTCTATTTTGATATAAGAAAAGATTCCTTATATTGTGATACTAAAAATTCAGATAAAAGAAAAAGTTGTATTGTGGTATTAAATATTATACTTGAATCTTTACTTAAATGGTTTGCTCCCATACTTTCATTTACAACAGAAGAAATTTATACTTTAATTAATAAAGATAAAAAAAGTATTCACTTAGAAAATTTTGTTGAAATACCTAAAATGTTTGCAAATGAAAAATTAAATGAAAAATGGATAGAATTAAAAAAAATTAGAGATATTTGTAACATTAGTATTGAAGTGAAAAGAGTAAGTAAAGAAATCGGATCAAGTCTTGAAGCTAATTTGATAATAAATTTAAATAAAAAAATATTTGAAATTACAAAAAATATAGACTTTTCAGAATTATGTATTACTTCTGGTGCAAAAATTGAGAAAACAACTTCAGAAGAAATAAGTGTTAAAACAGAAAAGGCCGAAGGGAATAAATGTCCTGTTTGTTGGAAAATCAATAAAGATCAATGTGAAAGACATCCAGCTTAAATTAAATGTTCAAAATAAATTTTAAAAATACATTAATAAATCTATTAATTATTTTGATTATTTTTTTAGCGGACAGAATATCAAAAAATTATATCCTCAAATTAGCTGAGTTAGAAAATACTGTAGACATATATTTAACATCATACTTAAATCTATATCTAATTTGGAACAAGGGAATAGCTTTTGGGCTATTTTCTTTTGATGACAATTCTGTTTATAATTTAATAAGCTTAATAATAATTATTATAACTTTTGTTATTCTAATTATGATTATAAAATGTAATGGTTTTAAAAAATACTGTTTAATATCTATATTTGGAGGTTCAATAGGTAATCTTTTTGATAGAATTTATTTCTCAGCAGTTCCAGATTTTATTGATCTGCATGTAAATAATTATCATTGGTTTATCTTTAATATTGCAGATATATTTATTACAATAGGTGTATTATGCCTTATTTATATAGAAATATTCATTGATAATAAAAAAAAATGAAAAACATAACTAAAAATTTATTTTATTTATTTGTAATTTTAATTTCTCTAGGCGCCTGTCAAAGTGCAAGAGATGCTTTGGAAGGAAAAAAAAAAGGTGGTGGAGATGAATTTTTGGTGCAAAAAAAAAATCCCTTAGTGCTACCTCCAGAATTTGATGAATTACCTGAACCCACAACATCTACTAGCGAGGATAAAAACAAAGAAGAAGAAATAGATTTGCAAATTATTTTTGGAAAAAGCTCAGGCTCAATTAGCACCAACTCAAAAATCAAAACTACCAATGGTCCACTAGAAAAATCTATAATGGAAAAAATTAAAAATAATTAATGCTAACAAAAAATATTAATTTTAAAAATTTTCAATATAAAAAAAATACTAAAAAAATTAGAAATGATTTAAAGGTATTTTTAAAAGAAAATACAGAAACATATAAATCATTAAGCTCAAGTTATAAAAATCATTATGATAAAAAAGTTGTTAAAAAATTAAAAAAATATTCTAAAATAAGAATTATTGGAATGGGTGGTTCAATTTTAGGAACCGAGTCTATTTATGATTTTTTGCAACATAAAATTAAAAAAAAATTTTATTTTATTAATAACATTCAACCTAAAATTAATTTTAACAACAAAAAAAAAGATTATATTAATTTAATAGTTTCTAAATCTGGAAACACACTTGAAACAATATCAAATGCAAATATTATTATTAAAAAAAAAGATACAAATGTATTTATCACAGAGAATAAAAAAAGTTATTTATGGTTGTTAGCCAAAAAATTAAAAGCTGAAATTGTTCATCACAATAATTTCATAGGAGGGAGATACTCCGTATTATCTGAAGTTGGTATGTTACCTGCAGAATTAATGGGATTAAATATAAAAAAATTTAAACAAATAAATAATTTAGTTAAAAATAAAAACTTTGTAAATTTGTTAACCTCAAATGTCAGCAATACACTTTATTTTTTAAAACAAAAAAAATTTAATTCTGTTATTCTTAATTATGATGAAAAATCTAAAAATTTATTCAAATGGTATCAACAATTAATAGCTGAGAGCTTAGGAAAAAAAAAAAATGGAATTTTGCCAATAATTTCTTCAATGCCAAAAGATAATCATAGTCTTATGCAATTTTATCTAGATGGCCCTAAAAATAACTTCTTCACTTTTTTTTACGTAAAGGAGAAAAATTCTTCTAAGATTATTAATAAAGAAGTTCTTTCTTCTCATTTCTATTTAAAAAATAAAAATATAAATCAAATAATGTTTTCTCAAAAATTAGCTACGCAAAGTGTATTTTCTAAGAAAAATATACCATTTAGAAGTTTTGAAATTTCAAATAGAGATGAAAAAACTTTAGGTGAACTTTTTTGTTTTTTTATTTTAGAAACAATCCTAATAGGTAGAGCATTAAAAATTAACCCTTATGATCAGCCTTCTGTAGAATTAATTAAAAAAGAAACAAAAAAAATTTTAGTTTAAGCACAATATCCAAAAATAATTTTTGAAATACCATAAGTCTTTTGTTCTATAAGATTGAAACTATTAGGAAATTCATCTTCTTCTTTTTTATGTCTATGAATAATAAATATACCTTCTTTTTTTAGTATATTTGATTCAATTATTTTTTTTAATAATGTGTGTAATCTTTTTTCTTTATATGGTGGATCCATGAAAATAATATCAAATTCTATTTTTAAGTTATTAAAATCTAATTGATCAAATATATCTTTTTCAATTATTGAAGAGTTATTTAGATAATTTAAATTAAGAATATTTTTTTTTAAGATAGGAAGTACTTCTTTATAGTTTTCAACAAAGATCGAAGTCGACGCCCCTCTTGATAAGCACTCCAATCCAAATGAACCAACACCTGAAAATAAATCCAATATATTTGATTCTTCTATATTTATATTAAATTTATTTGAATGTTTAATTATATTAAAGATGGATTCTTTTGTTAAATCTTTAAGTGGTCTTGTAGATTTATCTTTAGGTGAAAGAATTTTTTTACCTTTAAAGTTTCCAGATATTATTCTCATTCATTTATTACCTTATATCCAATATCTTTACGAAAAAAACCACTATCCCAATTTAATAATTTTATTAAATTAAATATTTTATTTCTACTCTTGTGAAAATCTTCAGACACACAAATAAAATTTAGCACACGACCTCCGTTTGCATATATTGCTCTTTCAATAATTTTTGTTCCAGCGTGATAACAGTATTCATCATTATCAAGTTTAATTTTATCTATATTATTAATTAATATATTTTTCTTAAATTTCTCAGGATATCCTTTTGAACACAAAACAACGCACAAGCTTTTTTTGTTACGCCATTTTATTTCTGTTGTATCTAATTTTTCATCACAACAAGCTATGAATATATCTAATAAATCTGAATCAAGTTTTGGTAAAATAGTTTGGCACTCTGGATCACCCATTCGAACATTATATTCAATTAAATAAGGTTCATCTTTTATGATCATTAAACCTACATATAAAAAACCTTTATAGTTAGTGCCAATTTCTTTAAGACCTTTTATCGTTGGTTTTACTATTTTGTCTAATATTTTTTTTTCTAACTTATTATTAATTAATCTTGATGGTGAGTAGGCTCCCATTCCACCAGTGTTTTTACCTTTATCTCCCTCTAATACCCTCTTATGATCTTGAGCAGTCTGAAAATTTTTTATTGTTTTTCCATCACTTATGATGAAGAAACTCATCTCTTCACCTTTAAGAAATTCTTCAATAAGTAAATTTTCAGCTTTGCCAAATTTACCTTCAAATATTTCTTTTATTGCAAGTTGGGCTTCCACTTTATCATCGCATATATAAACTCCCTTACCAGAGGCTAAACCATCAGCTTTTATAACTAATGGGTAGTTAGTTTTTTCTATAAATTTTTTTGCATCATTATTATTTTTAAAAATTCCAAATTTTGCAGTTGGAATTTTGTATTTTTCACAAAGTTTTTTTGTAAAAATTTTAGAACCTTCAAGTTGTGACGCAATTTTATTAGGTCCAAACACTTTTATATTATGTTTTTCTAAGAAATCTACAATGCCATCTACCAAAGGTTTTTCCGGACCAACAACAATTAGATCAATTTTATTTGACAGTGTAAAATTTTTGAGTTCATTAAAGTTATCTAAATTTAAGTTAATATTTGTTGCATTCTGTGCTGTTCCAGCATTGCCTGGAAAGCAGTATATTTTATCAATTTTTTTAGATTTACTTAAAGCATGACAGATGGCATGCTCACGTCCACCACTTCCTATTATTCCAACTTTCATGTATTAATATATAAACTAAAAATGAATAAAAAATTAGCCAAAATAAAATACTTACCAAATAATTTTAAAGTTATTGAAGAAGGAGATCATGTAATTTGTGCTATATCTGGCAAAATAATAAAATTAGAGGAACTTAATTATTGGAATGTAGACCTCCAGGAGCCATATTATTCATATAAAGAAGCATCAAAAAAAAGAGAGAATAGTTAAAGTAGTCTTTATTTCCAACGGTTATGAGACCAAATCCATTGTTCAGGATTTTTTAAAATCATTTTTTCAAGTAAGTTATTTAAATCTAAAGTTATAGATGCAATTGATTCATCTTCTGAGTATTCTAGGGGTTTACTGACACTTATTTTAAAATTTACATCTTTTATTCGCTGAATATAAATTGGTACCACTTTACATTTAAATTTTTTTACAAATTGTGCAGGTATAGTTGTTGTATAAGCTTCGTGTTTAAAGAAATTAGATCTAATACCTTGCGAAACTCTTTGATCAATCATTAGAGCAATTGATGTACCATTTTTAAAAAATGAAAGTAACTGTTTTGTACCTGAAATACCTTTTTTTATTTGTTTTTTACAAATGTAACTTTCTCGTATTTTCTCCATTACAAAATTTAAAAACTTATTATTAAGGGGTCTATAAATAGCAGCTAAATTAATGCCTGATTTTTCAATATGCATAGCCATTAATTCAAAATTATTAAAATGTCCTGAGATAAATATTACAGGTTCTTTATCTTTTTTTATTTGATCTAAAATTTCTTGACCTTCGACCTGTATAATATTTTCTGATTTTGACTCTCTAAAATCTTTTATAAAAACATATTCTGATAAAATTCTTCCATAATTACCCCACATATTATTAACAATTTTTTTGAGTTCTTTTGAATCTAAATTTGGAATAGCTTTCCTTATATTGTTCTCAATTAATTTTTTAGACCTAAAAAATGGACCAATTAAAGATACAATTTTACTAGAAATATTTGACGCGAACTTTAACCCGATGATTTTAAATATAATAAAAAAAATTGATATTATAAAAAATTGTAAAAAATATTTTATTGAATTCATATATTTGATTTAATAAAATTAATTAATTCATTTTCTTCTTTTATAACAAGCTCAATTTCTAAAAATTCAATTCCATCTGCTGCATTATCATTAAGTTTTACAAAATCTTTTTCAGTAGTTAAAATTTTAGCATTTAAATTAATTGCTTGTAATTTAATTTTATCGATATCTTTTTGTGTATATCTATAATGATCTGGAAATTTAATTTCTTTAATTATATTAAAATTATTTTTAGTTAAAGTTTTTTTAAAACTTTCTGGATTACCAATTCCAGAAAAAATTACATATTTATTTTTATCATTAAATTTATTAATATTAATTGGCTTATAATATGTTTCAAAAATTTTAATGTTTTTGTTGTATTTTTTTATCAATAACTTTAGATCAGAAGTGTCTTCTTCATTGCCATTAAGAAATATAGCATCATATTTTGATATACTTTCTATTTTTTCTCTAAGGGGTCCTGCTGGAATTAAAAAACCATTGCCAATCCATTTAACAACATTAAAACAAACAAAGCTTAGGTCATAATTTATTGAGCTATCTTGTAAACCATCATCAAATATTACAATCTCTAAATTGTCTTTGATGGCTTTATCCAGCGCTACTTTTCTTTTGTCAAAACAATATAGTTGTGCTTTATTAGACAATAGTTTTTGTTCATCAACTTGATTTTTATAAAATTTTTTTATTATTCCAG
Organism: Candidatus Pelagibacter sp.; assembly: GCA_029941985.1. GTDB lineage: Bacteria > Pseudomonadota > Alphaproteobacteria > Pelagibacterales > Pelagibacteraceae > Pelagibacter. Next base: position 12,654 of record JAPYTV010000002.1, read on the forward strand.
TTTTGAGGTTTAATTTTTTTAAAATTTGATTTATTTTTATAGATAAAGGTGTTTTAGCTGTGCCTCCAATATAGATATTACCTATACCAATTTTTTTAATATTTTGATTGTTTGAATTTTTTTTTAAACTTATAAAAAAATTATTTATAATAATTGGTATTGTTAGTGGCAGCAGCATATAAGATAAAAAATTAGGCTGCTTGTAATCCCAAAAATCAGGTTTTTTTAATATCATTTTTTTTGATAAAAAAGTTTACTTCTTTTAGTGTTGAATTTAAAATTTTATTACCTAAATTTTGAATTTTATATTTAATGTTGTGAGAGCTAGTTTTATTTTTTAATATTTTATTAATATTATAAATTATTTGGTTTGAATTTTTCACTTTATTGGATACTCCATGTTCATTTAAGAGGTTATAAATTTCATAAAAATTCCAAATATTTGGACCGTGTAAAATTTGACAGCCGTATCTGGCAGCCTCTAATGGATTCTGTCCTCCGTGTTTAATTATTGAACCACCTAAGAAAACAGTTTTACAAATCTTAAAAAAAGCTTTTGTTTTACCATAAGAATTGACCAAGTATATATCTGTATCTTTATCAATTTTATTTTTTGAATCATGGGTGTGAATTTTGAGATTTAATTTTTCTATTTCATCTATGATATTTTTAGTTCTATCTATATGTCTTGGAATAATAATTGTTAATAAGTCTTTATATTTTTCTTTAAGTTTTTTGTGAGTTAATGCGCAAATTTTTTCTTCACCATTATGAGTGCTAGCTGCACACCATATTTTTTTCGATATAAAAAATTTTTTTAAATTATTATTTAATTTATACTCATTATTTTCAGTTTGAGAAAATTTTAAATTACCAACATATTTTATTTTTTTTACACCAAGTAATTTTAAATATTTTTTTGATTCCATACTTGCAGATAAACAAATATCAAATTTTTGAAAAATTTTTTTTGCACTAGAAATAAAAATTTTCCACATTTTAAAAGATTTTTTAGTTATTCTTGCATTTAAAAGTATTAGTGAGATATTTTTTTTTTTAATATTAGTAATCATATTGGGCCATATTTCGGAATCTATAAAAATAGCTACTGAAGGTTTCCAATAATCTAAAAATTTTTTAGTATGATAATTAGTGTCTATAGGAAAAAACTGGTGAATAGTTTTTTTTAATTTTAAATTAGATAAAATTTTTGATGAACTTAGTGTATTTGATGTTATTAAAATTTGACTAATTTTTTTATTTTTTTCTAATTGTTCAATTGTTGGTATTACACTTAGTATTTCGCCAACACTTGCGCCGTGAAGCCATATTAATTTTCCTTTAATTTTTTTTTTTGAAAAAAAACAAAATTTTTCTTTAAATCTTACAGGATCTTCTTTTTTTTTAAATAATCGAAATAAAATAATAATAGGAGAGGCAAATAAAATTAGATTTATTACTATTCTATAGATTAGGAACATTAGCCTTTTTTAATTTGTTTGTCGTAGAAATTTTTGTAAACAGGAGAATTTTTTAATAGTTCTTCATGTTTTCCTTCTCCAACAACTTTTCCAGATTCTATTACATAAATTTTATCGGAATTTAGAATGGTAGATAATCTATGAGCGATTACTAATGTAGTTCTATTTTTTGTTAAAAAATTAATTGCGCTTTGTATTTTACTTTCAGTTTCAGCGTCTAAAGAGGATGTTGCTTCATCTAATAATATAATTTGACTTTTTTTTAGTATTGCTCTTGCAATTGATAATCTTTGTTTTTCGCCACCTGAAAGTCTAATCCCATTTTCCCCTATGAGAGTGTCATATTTATTTGGTAGTTTTTCGATAAATTCATTTGCAAATGAGTATTTTGCTGCTTCTTCTATTTGTTCTTGTGTAGCATCTGAAATTGCATAAGCAATATTATTTCGGACTGTGTCATCAAATAAAGTTGTATCCTGACTTACAAGAGAAATATTTTTTCTTAAAGATTGAATTTTTGAGGAATAGATTGATTGATTATCAATAGTTATGTCCCCCTCATTACAATCATAGAATCTAGGAATTAAGTTTAAAATAGTAGATTTTCCAGCACCACTGTGTCCGACTAATGAGGTCATTTTACCACCTAAAATATCTATGTTTACATTTTTTAAAACTTCAGACTCTGCAGAATTATATTTGAAGGTAATATTTTTAAATTTTACTTCTGCGTTAGTTATTACAATATTAACATCACTATCATTTTCATTTATCTCATTCTTATAATCAATTAGAGGCAGGATTCTTCTTGCACCTGCTAGACCCTGATTGATTGCAATATTTAGAGTAGCGAGAGATCTTACTGGTTGATAAGCCAACATCATTGCAGCTAAAAAAGAAAAAAAATTGTTCACCTCTAATTCACCGTTAATTATAAGTTTAGCAGAAAAAAATATTAAAAAAGCAATCATTATTCCTGTAAGCGATTCCATTATTGGTGATGCCCTAACAAATACAACTGCAATTTTTTTTGATTTTTCTTTTAGATGAGTAATAAATTTATCTGCTCTAATATTTTCATAAGTTTCTTTTTGAAAAATTTTAATTAATTTATGGTTTTTAAATATTTCCATTAGATAAGTATTTAAAATTCCTGCACTATCCATTTGTTGAGTAGAAACTTTACCTATTCTTTTTCCTAAACTTCTTGCGGCAACAGAAGCTAATGGTATCATTATTAGTGCAATTAATGAAAGTTTCCAATTTTGATAAAACATTACTGACAGTAATCCAATTAAAGTTAAGCTATCTTTAAATAAATTTAATATTCCAGTACTAATCATATTAGTTATCATGCCAACATCATGAGTTAAGTGAGTTATAAATTTTCCAGAGTGTTTACTATCAATTAATTGAGTATCAGCTTTGATTAATGAATTAAGCATATCTTTCTGAAGATCTTTATTTACTTCTAAAGAAACACCTATCATTATTACTTTAGCCACATATAAAGATCCGCCTTTTATAAGAAATGCAAAAATTATAAAAAATGGTATTATAAAAATTAACGTCTGATCTTTTTCAACGAACAATTTTTTAATTGCAGGATCAAGTAAATAAGCAACAGAAGAAGTGCTTCCAGCTAACAATATAGAAAAAAAAACTGAAAGTAATATTTTATTTAAATATTTTTTTGTATAGTCATTATAAAGTCTTTTTAGAATATAAATATTATCCATCAAATTAAAGTTTTCCAATTAGAATATTAATAAAAATTATAAAACCAAAAGTATTATTACTTTTAAAAATGTTAAAACAATTTTTAGGATTATTGATTTGTAAGTTTTTTATTTGATAATTTATTAAGTGAAGAGCAGGAATTATTGAGAACATAAAAAAAAGATAATTAAATTTCATTAAAATACCAGTTACGAGAATACAAATAATAAATACTAAATAGCATATAACTAAAAATTTATGTGGGTTTTTTTTAAATTTAATCGAAGTTGATTTTACACCTATATTTTCATCATCCTTTATATCTTGATACCCATAAATAGTGTCGTATCCAAGTGTCCAAAATATGGCTCCTAAATAAAGTATTATTGGAATAATATCCAGTTGATTTTTTATGCATACCCATCCCAAAATTAAACCATAATTAAAAGTAATACCCAAAAATAATTGTGGCCAATAAGTATATCTTTTCATTAATGGATAACTAAATGCTAGAGGCATAGATCCTAAAGCTATAATGATTGTAAGAGTGTTAAAATTTATTAGTACTAATAGAGCTAAGAGACAAAGAATTGTAATATAAATTAATCCAAGTTTTATTGATATTTTTCCCGAAGCGATAGGTCTTTGTTTTGTTCTAATAACTCTTTTATCAAATTCTTTATCCGAGATATCATTTACTATGCATCCTGCAGATCTCATTAAGACTGAACCTAAAAAAAATAAAGTTAGATAAAAAAAATAATCATTAAGATTTTTTGAAAAATCATATGCGATTGTTAACCCCCATACACAGGGCCAAAATAAAAGCATAAAACCAATTGGTTTTTTTAATCTAGTTAATTCAATAAACAGGCTTAATTGTTTCATAATAATTTACTTGTAAATAGCAAAGGCTAGTTTCATAATCAAATTGATTCGTATGAATATAGATTACACAGTAACAGCTTTAATGTTTCCGGCTATTCCTCTTTTAATGAATATCTATAGTAACAGATTTCACTCACTGAGTAAGCTTATTAGACAACTACATGATGAACATGTTTATGAAAATCATATTCCACCTGAGTGGAAAAAGCAGTTTATAAATTTAAATGGAAGAATTGTTTTATTGAAGTGGACAGTCATGTTTGCAGCATTTGGTCTTTTATTTAATTTGCTAACTGTTTTCGCTCTTTATCTAAATGAAATTTTTGTTGCAAGAATAATTTTTGGTTCTTGTTGCTTATCTATGATGGTTTCAATTATTATTTTTTTAAGAGAAATTCAGGTGTCAACCAATGCACTTAAGTTGCACATGTCAGACATGGATGTTAATTTAGATTAAGGTATAATTATTGCTGGACCAGTAATTTTTCTTGTTTCTAAATCTTGGTGCGCTTTAACTACTTCTGATAAAGCATATCTTTTGAAGATTTTTAAATTAAACTTATTTGATTTAAACATTTCAAAAACCTTATTTACTGCCTCATCAAGATCTTCTCTAGTTGTTGTATAATGTGCTATACTTGGTCTCGTTAAGTATAATCCTTTTGGTGCTAAGGATTTTGTTACATTACATGGATCTAAAGGACCAGAAGCATTTCCAAAGGAAACCATTGTTCCTCTAATCTTTAAACATTCAATAGAGCCATCAAAAGTTTTTTTACCAACACCATCATAAACAACTGGAACTCCATCTCCATTTGTTATTTCTTTAACTTTTTCTGCAAAGTTTTCTTTTGAATAATTAATAACATGATCACAACCATTAGCTTTTGCAATTTCAATTTTTTCATCAGAGCCAACAGTACCAATAACTGTGCAACCTAAACTTTTTGCCCACTGGCAAAGTATTTGACCAACACCGCCTGCTGCCGCATGAAACAAAATAGTTTCACCAGATTTTACAGGGTAGGTTTTATGTAGAAGATAAAAAGTTGTAATTCCTTTAGTCATTAGAGTAACTACATTTTCTAATTCAATTCCTTCAGGAACTTTAACTAGTTTTTTTGTTGGAAAAATTCTATGTGTTGAATAAGAACCAATTGGCATTGAAGCATAAGCAACTTTATCACCGGCTTTAAAATTTTTTACATTTGGTCCAATTTTTTCAATTATACCAGCACCTTCTAGTCCAACGTTTGAAGGTAGTTCCACAGGATAAAGACCTGATCTATGATAAGTATCAATATAATTTAAACCAATAGCTTTATTTTTAATTAATACTTCATTAGATTTAGGATCTTCTAGTTTAATATCTTTAAGTTCTAAAACTTCTGGTCCACCAACTTTTGAAATTATTATTGCTTTCATCATTTTACAAATGTACCATTATGATAATCTTGAACAGCTTGCAAGATCTCTGCTTTAGTATTCATAACAAATGGACCACCTCTTGCAATAGATTCTCCAATAGGCTTTCCTGATATAAGTAAAAATTTAGCTTTAGTTAAACTAGAAACTTTCAATTTTTCACCTCTCGTTAAAATAATTAAAGTAGAATCCTTAACTGCATCATGATTTTCTTCTCCAACTTTAATTTCACCATCAATTAAGTAAATTAATGAATTGTGAGTTGCGGGTAATTCAAAATTAAACTCTTTCCCTTTTTCGATTTCTATATCAAAGTATATTGGCTCAATATTATGACCTTTAACAGGTCCTTCTGCTTCACCAAATTTTCCAGCTATAATTTTTATTTTTTTTTCATCATCTTTATGAATCTGCATTTCTTTTGCATCGATATAAATATATTCAGGCTTGTTCATTTTAAACTTTGCCGGCATATTTACCCACAATTGAAATCCATGAAGTTTACCTTCTGTCATTGCAGGCATTTCAGAATGAATTATTCCACCACCAGTTTTCATCCACTGAACATCTCCTGCAGACATTCTACCCTTAGCACCCGTGCTATCTTCATGTTCAAATTTACCACTTAGCATATAGGTAACTGTTTCAATTCCTCTGTGAGGGTGAGGAGGGAAGCCTCCTATATAATCGTCTTTATTTTCAGAGCCAAATTCATCTAACATTAAAAAAGGATCGTGGTAATTTATAAGGTGTGTTCCAATACTTCTCTTTAGTTTAACTCCAGCACCATCTGATGCTGCAACTGGTTCTATGATTTTTTCTACTTCTATTTTACTCATTAGCTAAATTTTTTATCTAAACTAAAATCTTTTGCTCCATTAACAACCAGAAATAAAAAACCTCCAGCAAGTCCAATATTTTTCATAAATGATATAAACTGCATTTGATTTGAAAAATCATTGTGGAAAATAACAGCTGTAGCAATACAAAATAAACTTAATAAAGCTGCTGAGATTTTTACTTTATATCCAACCACAATTAATATTGGAGCACCAATTTCAAGTATGATTGTTGGAATTAAAAAACCCCCTGACATACCTAAAGACTCCATCCATCCAACTGTTCCTTCGTAATTGCCAATTTTATTGATTCCACTTAATAAAAAAACAAGTGAGATAAAGATTCTTCCTACTAAATCTAATAAATTTGTCATAATTTATTTTTTATGTGATCCATCACAAAATGGTTGATTATTAGTTTGTTTGCAAACACAAAAAAACATCTTTTTTGTTTCTTCAGCTTTGTAAACAACTGGATTAAATTCTGTTCCTTTATGAGAAGCGTCGCAGAAAGGTTGCTTTGAACTTTTTCCACATGAACACCAATAATAAGACTTACCTTTTTCAACCTCAACTGCAATTGGTTCGTAACCTGCTCTTTGTCCTTTTATCAATTTTTACCCTTTGGTTATTTGATATTTAAGTATAGGTGTTTGACTAAATAATTTCAAGTAGCTGCCTTAAGTTTTTCACTTCATTTTTTGGTTTGTAATCAAGATTGTCAAAAATATTATTATTCCTGTTAACCCAAATAGAACTGTAACCATAGTTTCCACCACCCGATACATCCCAGGTATTGGCACTTAAAAATGCAGCTTCTTCTTTTTGTATTTTATATTTTTTAATTGGTATGTCATAAACTTTTGAATCTGGTTTATATATTCCAACTTCTTCAATTGAAAAAATATCATCAAATATATTATCTAAACTATTACTCTTAACTAATTCGTTAAGAAGAGAAGGTGTCCCATTTGAGAGAATTGCTAGTTTATAATTTTTTTCTTTTAGATTATTTAGAACTTCTTTTACTTCTGGAAAAGTAGAAAGAATTTTATAAAGGTCTAATAATTCATTTCTCATTGAAAGATCTATTTTAAAAGCCTTCATAGATTTATCCAAGCTATCTTCTGTAACTTGCCAAAAGTCTTTATGTCTATTCATTAAACTTCTAAGCCAAGTATATTCTAATTGAGTGGTACGCCAATAATTTGCAAAGCCTTCCCATTTATTACCAATTTTGTCTCTGCACTTTTCTGCAGCTGAATTAACATCAAATAAAGTGCCATAAGCATCAAAAATTATTGCTTTAATATTTTTCATAAATTAACTTAACAATTATGAGTAATATTAGATTATTTTTTTCAGAAAGTTTATCAATTAATTTAACCGCTAAACTAGATAAATCACAATCTCATTATGTAAATAAAGTAATGAGAATTAAAGTAAATGAGGTTTTTTCTTTGTTTAACAGCAATGGTGAATGGGAAGCAAAGATTTTAGAAATATCAAAAAGTATAGTTGAATTTAATGTTACAAAGCAATTAAGACAGAAAGAAAATACTAAAGAACTGTGGCTAGCTTTTTCACCTATTAAATCTAATTATTTGAATTTTATGATTCAAAAAGCAACGGAATTGGGTGTAACTAAATTTTTACCTATTATTTTTGACAGAACAGTTGTTAGAAAAATAAATAAAGAACGAATTGAGAAAGTAATTATAGAAGCCGCAGAACAATCAAATCGAATTAACGTACCGTCGATTGAAGAACCACAAAATTTAAATTTTTTTTTGGATAATAAAATTGACTTAATATTTACTGATTTAAATTCTAAAAATAAGAAATTAGATTTAGAAAAATTAACAGAAAATCCAACATGTATAATCATTGGTCCAGAAGGCGATTTTTCAGAAGCTGAGAGGGAACAAATTCTTTCTTTTAAAGGTGTTCAGCCAATTAGAATAAATGAAAATATATTAAGATCAGAAACCGCAGTTATTTCAGCAATTTCTATAATTAATTATTGTTTAGATTTATAAATATTTCTTAACTATCTTAAAAATATTATCTAAATTTTCATGATGACTAATACGATCAATGTATTTTCCATTATCAAGTAGAAGTATCGAAGAACTATGGTTAATTAAGTAACTGCCATCTTCATTAAAAATTTTTTCACTTAAGACACCCCAAGATTTTGAAAGTAAAAATACTTTTTCTGGATCACCTGTTATTCCATAAATTTCATTTTTAAATGAATCCAGATAATTTTTAATTATTTCAGGGCTATCTCTTTCAGGATCAATACTTACAAAATAAACTTTGAATTTTTCTTTTTTTACGTTATCTAATTTTTCAATAACTTCATCTAGATTAGCTAAGGTCAGTGGACATACATCAGGGCAGTTTGTAAAACCAAAAAAAATGGCAGTTAATGACCCTTGAAAAGATTTTTCTGTTACTGGGTTATTATTTACATCTTTTAATATAAATGTAGAACCAGTATACGATGCGACAATATCCTCTTTTTTTTCTTGTACCGATAATACAATAGGTAGCATAATAAATATAAAAATTCCTAAGCAACCTCCCAGTATCGTAATTGAAGTCTTTAATTTCATAATTTAATCATTATATATTACACATAATAATTATGTCTAAATTTTTTAAAAACCTTTTTGGCGCACTTTCCGATAAACCTTGGGATAAAGAGCAGATGGCAATTGACAATTATCATCAAGGTAAAACATTTGATATTTCAAACCAAACATCAGCAGTTATAGTAATTTTTGGAGTAAGCACTGTATTGTTTTCTTTAGTAGTCACGGGTTATCTTTATAGCGTTCCTGTAGGCCAAGACACTAGCTATTTATTAAAACCAAATTTATTATGGTTAAATACTTTAGTTTTATTATTTGTCACTTATTTTTTTAACAAAGTTACAAAAAGCTTAAAAAAAAATAATACAGATAATGTTAAAAATAACTTAATTATAGTTGGATTTCTAAGTTATGTATTTTTGTTTGGACAATTATTTTTTTGGCTGCAATTGATGAAAAGTGGAAATTACGTTTCTACAAATAATTATTTTTCATCTTTTTATATTTTCACTGCACTTCATGGACTTCATTTGCTAGGTGGATTATTTTTTTGGGGAATAGTTTTTTCTAAAGTTCGCAAAGCTGAACAAACACAAATCATAAGTCAGAAAAAAAGTATAGAAGCTTTATCTCTTTATTGGACTTTTTTGTTAATTGTTTGGGTTATGTTTTTTTTAATTATGTATGTTTTTAATGATACCGTAGTTGCTTGGTGTCGAGCTTTGCTTAGCTAAATATTTTAAAGAAATAACATTAAAATAGCACCAACTACGATTATAAGAACTAATAAAATATTTACAGATTTTAAATATTTTTTTATTTCAGGACTTATTTTTTTTTTTGAAAATAATCCTGCACCTAATGATATTACAATAAAAAAGAGAAATACTAATGCAAGTATAACTATAAAAATTCCAAATTTTCCTAGCATATTTGGATGGTTATATAGGCTTAATAGACAATTTATTAAGACATTTTGTCTCTAGATTATATGTATATTTCTTCTATAACTTCGAGAATATGCACGCAGGTTTTATTTTTTTAGCAGTAATTGTTGGTTCAGTGCTGTTCCATATTTTTACTCCATGGTGGTGGACGGACATAGCTTCAAATTGGGGAGCAATGGATGATACAATCAATTTAACTTTTTGGATTGGTGGTGGAGTATTTATCTTAGTTTGCTTATTTATGGTGTACTGTGTTTTCAAGTTCTCTTATAAAGAAGGTCGTAAAGTTGAATATAAACCTGAAGATCATAAATTAGAAAAAATATTAACTATTGCAACTACCATAGGAATTATTGCTCTTTTGGCACCAGGGCTTATAGTTTATAAAAATTATATTGATACTCCAAAAAATGCATTGCACGTTGAAGTGAATGCTTGGCAATGGGGATGGCAATATAGGTTGCCAGGAGAAGATGGAATATTAGGTACGGCTCAAGTTGCAAAAATTAGTGATGATAATCCTTTTGGAATAAATTTAGATGACCCAAATGGAAAAGATGATATTTTGATTCAAAGTGATGAACTTCACTTAAAAACAGATAAACCAGTAAAAATTTTATTAAGATCACTTGATGTTTTGCATAATTTTTATGTTCCACAATTTAGAGCAAAAATGGATGCTATTCCGGGGATAATTAGTTATTATTGGTTTGAACCAAATAAAGTTGGAGAATATGAAGTTCTTTGTGCCGAATACTGTGGAGTAGGACACTACGGTATGAGAGCGATAGTTATAGTTGATAGTGAAGAGAATTATGAAAACTGGATTAATGAACAGGAAACTTTTTCAAGTTTAATAGCTAAACAGGATAATAACAAATTAAAAACAACAAGAATTGCAAAAAATAATAATTAAAATAATATAAGGATAATATGCCAGACGAATATAATCAGAAAAATACTCCTCTTGAAGCCCAGTCTTCAGAAACAATGTCAGGATCTTCTGGTTCGACAACAGATATTGATTATGTAAGACCTGCGGAAGTTCCAGAACAAGATCTTTATCATGGTCATAGCTTTATTACTAAGTGGGTTTTTTGCCAAGATGCAAAAGTTATTGGAATACAATATTTTCTTACGGCAGTATTTACGGGAATTGTTGGTTTAATACTTTCATGGTTAATGCGTTTGCAATTAGGTTTTCCAGAATTAGTTCCATTCATTACAGCTGAACACTATTATCAGTTTGTAACTATGCACGGGATGATAATGATAGTCTACTTTTTAACAGCTTTATTTTTGGGAGGTTTTGGAAATTATTTAGTTCCTTTAATGGTTGGTGCAAGAGATATGGTTTTTCCATATGTAAACATGGTTAGTTTTTGGATGTTCTTTATTGCAGTTTGTGTTCTTATGGCTAGCTTTTTTGTTCCAGGCGGACCAACCGGAGCAGGTTGGACACTCTATCCCCCACAAGCAATTTTACCAGGAAGTCCAGGCTCAGGAATAGGAATTATTTTGATGCTTGTATCTTTATCTTTATTTGTAATTGGATTTACTATGGGCGGATTAAACTACTTAATTACAATTTTACAAGCTCGTACTAGAGGTATGACATTAATGAGAATGCCACTGACTATTTGGGGTATTTTTACAGCAACTGCTTTAGCCATGTTAGCTTTTCCTGCTTTATTGGTTAGCTGCATAATGATGACTTTAGATAAAGTTTTAGAAACTAGCTTCTTTATGCCAGCAATAATACAGGCAGGAGAGGTGCTAGATTATGGCGGGGGAAGTCCAGTTCTTTTCCAACATTTATTTTGGTTCTTTGGTCACCCCGAAGTTTATATTGTAGCTCTTCCTGCTTTTGGAATTGTTTCAGATTTAATATCAGTTCATGCTAGAAAAAATATTTTTGGATATCGAATGATGGTTTGGGCTATTGTCGGTATTGGAGCTTTAAGTTTCTTTGTATGGGCTCACCACATGTATGTAAGTGGTATGAATCCTTGGTTTGGGTTTTTCTTTGCAACAACAACACTTATTATTGCAGTTCCAACTGCATTGAAAGTTTACAACTGGATAATAACATTATTTAAAGCAAATATAAGAATGAATACTGTAATGCTTTTTTGTTTAGGTTTTATTGTAACCTTTGTAAATGGAGGAATTACTGGAATTTTTTTAGGCAATGTTGCTGTAGATATTCCTTTGTCTGATACTTATTTTGTTATAGCTCATTTTCATATGGTGATGGGTATTGCTCCACTTATGGTAATCATGGGAGCTGTTTATCATTGGTTTCCTTTAGTTACAGGAAGAATGCTAAATGAAAGGTTAGGTAAGTGGCATTTTTGGTTTACTTTTCTAGGAGCTTATTCAATTTATTTCCCAATGCATTATCTTGGCTTTATTGGAGTACCAAGAAGATATTTTGAAATGTATGATAGTCCTTATGTGACTTCTGCTACTGGATTGAATGAATTTATAACTGTAGCAGCTTTAATTGTTGGTATTTCACAATTTATTTTTATTTATAATATTATAACAAGTTTAAAAATGGGAAAACCAGCCGGAAAAAATCCTTGGAAAGCAAATTCTTTGGAGTGGTTAACTCATGAAGTGCCACCAACTCATGGTAACTGGGGAGAAAATTTGCCAGTTGTTCATAGATGGCCTTATGATTTTAACGTTCCAGGAGCAAAAGAAGATTATATAACTCAAACAACAGCACCAAGCGAAGTTTTAGGTGCCGAGGTTGAAAAAACTTAATTAATTAAATATTAAATGTCTGATCATACTTTAGATAAATTGCCAGGTGGTTACAAAGGTATGGCTGCAGATATGAGCTCAGATCAAACTGCGTTTAAAGGTGTCCAGTGGGGCAAAACTATGATGTGGATTTTTCTACTAAGTGATACTTTTATATTTAGCTGTTTTTTAATTTCATATATGAAAGGAAGAGCTTCAACAGTAGTAGATTGGCCAAATACAAGTGAAGTTTTTTCATTGCACGTTGGTGATGTGCCTGTTCCATTATTATTAATTGCAATTATGACGTTTGTTTTGATCACAAGCAGTGGAACTATGGCACTTGCTGTTAAATATGGCTATGAAAGAAACAGAAAAATGTGCGCATGGCTAATATTAGCTACAGCAATAGGTGGACTTACTTTTGTTGGGATGCAAGCATTTGAATGGTCAAAACTAATACATGAAGGTGTTAGACCTTGGGAAAATCCATTTGGAGCTAAACAGTTTGGTTCTTTCTTTTTTATGATTACAGGATTTCACGGAACTCACGTTTCAATTGGTGTGATTTTTTTATTTATTTTTGCAAGAAAAACTTTTAGAGGTGATTTTGATACTGGTAAACGAGGGTTTTTTACAACAATGAAATCAGATTATGTAGCAATAGAGATTTTAGGTCTTTATTGGCACTTTGTTGATTTGGTGTGGGTATTTATATTTGCTTTCTTTTATTTATGGTAAACTAATTTATGGACGAGACACAAAACAAAGCACAAGGAAGTACACATAAGATTGGAATATATCTTTGGATCTGGGGCCTATTATTTGTGCTTAGTTTCTGCTCTTACATGGTTGATTGGTTTGCTTTTCAAGGATTATTGAGATGGTCATTAATTGTGATATTTATGCTTCTTAAAGCTGGCTTAATAATGGCTTTCTTTATGCATTTATTTTGGGAACGTTATGCATTAGTTAATGTTTTATTATGGCCAATGACAGCAATAGCATGCTTTATTGTACTTATGGCAGCAGAAGCACAATATACTGTTTTTACTAGAGCGTTTTATTTTTTTGTAGGAGGATAATTTAATGGATGGATATACTGTACTTTATGGAGCTTTAATATTTTTTGGTTTTTTTATTTATGTGACCTGGTTTGGAACTACCATAAAAATTGAAAGTCAAAAAGAAGAAGGTCCTAATATAAAAATTAATCCTTACGATAATCTGCCAACACATAGAAAATTTATTGATAAAAAAAATAAACAAGTAGGAATTTTTGATTTAGGGAATCATATTCTTATTATTGGAATGGTACTGTTGGTGATTTTCGTTTCAATAAATGCAGGTTAGTTTTGCCTAGTATATTAAAAAAAATAAACATTCAAATAGATTTGGGTAGTTATATTAAATCTTTATATTTACTCATGAAACCAAGAGTAATGTCACTTGTTATATTTACATGTGCGGTTGGTTTTTTAACTTCAAATTCAAGCACAAGCATTACGGATGCAATGATTGGTATATCTTTAGTAGCTTTAGGAGCGGGTGCAGCAGGATGTTTAAATATGTGGTATGAGTCAGATTTAGACGCACTGATGACAAGAACATGCTTAAGACCAATTCCAACAGGAAAAATTAATAGAAAACAAGCTCTTATTTTTGGAATATTATTATCAGTTATTTCAGTTGGAGCTTTAAATTATTTTTCAAATGTTTTGTCTGCATCCTTATTATTATTTACAATTTTTTTTTATTTGTTTGTTTATACAATTTGGTTAAAAAGAAAAACGCCACAAAACATTGTTATAGGTGGAGCTGCAGGAGCATTACCACCAGTTATAGGATGGACTATAGCTACTAATGCAATTAGTCTAGAACCACTAACTTTATTTTTTATAATTTTTTTTTGGACACCTTCACACTTTTGGGCATTAAGTTTATATAAAGCTGACGATTATAAGAAAGCAAAAATACCAATGTTGCCTTTAACAGATGGTATTGAAAAAACAAAAGTATATATTTTTATATATTCTTTACTAATGTTACCAGTTATAGTTTTTCCATATTTAATTAACTTTTCAGGTTTAACCTACTTGATACCAGCATTAATTCTTACAATTTACTATAATGCTATTTGTTATGATCTATATAAATACAAGAAAAATAAATTTGATTTAAAGAAAGCTAAAAAAGTCTTTGGTTATTCGATTTTATATTTATTTTTAATTTTTGTATTATTTTTAATTGATAATTTAATTTAAAGATTGCGACTAAAAAAAATTGCGATAGAGTATTTGCAAAATCATAGATGAAATATATAAGCACAAGAAATAACTCAAAAGAGTACAACTTTGAGGAGGTTTTTATCAAAGGCCTAGCTGATGATGGTGGTTTATTTGTTCCCAAATCATTAAAAAAATTTACAAATGACGAATTGAATTCGTTGAGTAAACTGAACTATCAAGACCTCGCAAAAAAAATTATATTTCCTTTTATTGGAGACTTTATGTCTGAAAGTGAATTCTCAGAAATAATTAAGAAGTCATATTCAGTTTTTAGAAAAGATAATACGGTCAACGTTATCAAAATCGGAGATACTAATGTTTTAGAGTTATTTCATGGTCCAACACTAGCGTTTAAAGATATAGCAATGCAATTACTGGGAAATTTTTATGAATACTACCTTAGCAAAAACAACAAAAGTATAAATGTTATTGTTGCAACCTCTGGAGACACAGGCGCTGCAGCAATAGATGCTATTAAGGGAAAGAAAAATATGAATATATTTGTTCTGCATCCACATAATAAAGTTTCAAGTATACAAAGAAAACTAATGTCGACAGTTAAAGATGAAAATGTTTTTAATATAGCCATAGAAGGTAATTTTGATGATTGTCAGAACTTAGTTAAGTCTATGTTTTCGGATAAAGAGTTTTCTAAATCAATTAATATGTCGGGGGTTAATTCAATAAATTGGGCAAGAATTATTGCTCAAGCTGCATATTATTTTTACACTTATTTTTTATTAAAAAATAAAAAACCAATAAATTTTTTTGTACCAACTGGAAATTTTGGGGATGTCTTTGCTGGCTATTTATCTAAAAAAATGGGCCTTCCAATAAATAAGCTTATCGTTGCAACAAATCAAAATGATATTCTTCATAGAGCGATCTCCAATGGAAAGTATGAAGCTGAAACTGTATTTGAAACAATATCACCAAGCATGGATATCCAAATTGCAAGTAATTTTGAAAGATTAATTTATGACTTGAACAATTATGACGATGTTGAAACCAAGAATGTGATGACAGAAATTAAAGAGAAAGGAAAATATATTATTCCAAAAGAAAAGCTTGATAAAATTAAAAAAGATTTTTTATCAGCAAGCATGGATGAGACTGAAGTTTTAAATGTTATTAAAGAAATTTATGAAAAATATAAAATTATATTAGATCCTCATAGCGCAATAGGGTTTGGTGCCTTAAAGAAAGTAGAATTAGAAGGTAACAATGTTGTGTTAGCAACAGCACACCCATGTAAATTTCCAGATGCAATTGTTAGATCAATTAATGTTAAACCAAGTCTTCCAAATGAACTAAAGTATGTTCTAGATGAAAAGGAAAATTATGATATAATTTCTAACAACCTAGACAAAATAAAAAAATATATTAAAAGCAAAATATAATGAAACTAAAAGAAAATGATATCATTCCTAGTGTAGAAATTTTTGTTGTTGAAAATGGAGAACCAACCAAAAAAAATATTACAGAATTATTGAAAGATAAAAAAGTTGTTTTATTTGGTTTGCCAGGGGCTTACACTTCGGTTTGTTCCGCTAAACATTTGCCAGGCTATGTAAATAGTCATGAGAAGTACAAAGCTAAAGGAATTGATCACATTATATGCATGTCTGTGAACGACCCTTTTGTTATGGATGCCTGGGGAAAAAGTCATAACGTAGGTGATAAAATTATAATGATAGGAGATCCTTTTTTAAACTTTACCAAATCTATTGGTGCAGATGTTGATAAAAGTGCCAGAGGATTGGGAATTAGATCTAATAGATACACAATGTTAATTGATAATTTAAAAGTAGTTAAGTTGCAGGAAGAAAAGGATGCCGGATCTTGTGAAATATCAGCAGCTGAAAATTTTTTAAATTTAGTTTGATTCAGCCGCTTTTTTAGCGAGTAAATCAACCTCTTCATTAAGGGTATTTCCCACATGCGCCTTAACCCATATCCAATTAATTTCAAAGGTCTTGCTTAATTCATAAAGCTCTACCCATAGCTCTTTATTTTTAACATCTTCTTTTTTAGAGGTTTGCCAGTTATTTTTTGTCCATTTATGGATCCACTCAGTGATCCCTAATTTAACATATTTAGAATCTGTATATATCTCAACTTTTTTATCTTTATTAATTTTTTTAAGAGCACTAATGGGAGCCATTAATTCCATTTTATTATTAGTTGTATTTTTTTCACTTCCACTTATTTTTAAAATTTCCCCATCATTATTTATAATAGCTGCCCATCCTCCATCTCCTGGGTTATTTAAACATGAACCATCTGTATAAATTTTAATCATTAATTATAATAATCTTTATAACTATTTAGATTGTTGTGTATGATAAGTTTTTGAAAATATTCTTTAGGATCTTTAATGTTAATCAAAGCTGTTTTAGGAGTATTAAAATAATCATAAATTCTAGTCAAAAGATATCTTAGAGCAGCTCCTCTACACAATATATTTAAAGCATTTTTTTCTTTTAGTGATATTTTTTTTACACTTTGGTATCCTTTAATCAAACTTTTAACTTTTTGGTTGTTTAATATAAACTTGTTTTTTTTATTATCAAAGCATAAAGCATTAATGCCTATTGCAATTTCATACATCAAATAGTCATTACATGAAAAATAAAAATCTATAAATCCAGCAAATTTATTTTTATTAAAAAAAATATTATCAATAAATAAATCGCCATGAATAATTCCTTTAGGAATATTTTTAGGCCATTCTTTTTTAATTTCTTCTAAATTTATTTTTAATACAGATTCAAGATTTGGAACAATGTCCTTAGATTTAAACTTAATACTTTTTAATAGTGAATCTAAATTATTAATAGACATAGAGTTTTTTCTATATAATTTTATTTTATTTGAAGCTTTATGAAGTGTTCCAATATTTTTTCCAACATCATAACAGTTTTTATTATTTAGGTTTTTTTTATCTTTACCTTTTAGAAAAGTAACAATGCAAGCAGCTTTATTTTTTATTAAAGTTAAATATTTATCATTTTTATCTTTTAATGGTTTGGGACAATTAATTTTTTGTTGATTAAATTTATCCATTAACTTCATAAAAAAAGGAAGATCTTTTTTTTGAACTCTTTTTTCAAAAATTGTTAATATATACTTTTTATTATTAGTTTTTAATAAATAATTAGTATTTTCTATCCCTTGCTTGATTCCTTGAAATTTTATTATTTTACCAAGATTAAATTTTTTAGATAATGATGATATGTCTTTATTATTTATTTTTGTATATACAGCCATTTAGTTTAATTTTCCTGGAACTTTAAAAATAATATTTTCTTTTACTATTTCAACCTCATCAATTTTAACATTAAATTTAGTTTTAATTTTATTGATAAAATTTTCAACCAAAATTTCGGGGGCAGAGGCACCAGATGATATTCCTATTGTTTTGCAATTTTGGATTTTATCAAAAGGTATTTCACTTTCAGAATGTATTAATTCAGAATCTTTGCAGCCAGACTGTTGAGCAACCTCAACTAATCGCACTGAATTAGACGAATTTTGGCTTCCCAAAATAAAAAACATCTCACAATTTTTTGCTATATTCTTTACCGCAGATTGACGGTTAGTTGTTGCGTAACAAATATCCTCTTTATAAGGCTCTTTTATTTTTGGGTATTTTTTTTTAAGTGATGCTATTATATTTTTTGTATCATCTACAGACAATGTAGTTTGAGTAACATAAGCAATCTTCTTTCCTGCTTCTAGAGTGTAATTTTCAACATCGTTTTCATTTTGTATTAAATCAATTGAATTTTTAGGTAATTGACCCATAGTTCCAATTACTTCAGGATGGTTAACATGGCCAATTAAAACAATATGGTGGCCAGCTTTATACAAATTTTCAGCTTCTCTATGAACTTTTGATACAAGGGGGCATGTCGCATCTATATACTCTATCTTATACTCATCTGCTTCAGTTGGAACAGATTTTGGAACTCCATGCGCTGAAAATATTACTGGTCTAGATTTATCTTTAATCTCCCTAAGCTCTTCCACAAAAATTGCACCAATTTTTTTAAGACTATCAACCACATATTTGTTATGAACTATTTCATGTCGCACATAAATAGGAGCACCATATTTGGCTATGCTCTTTTTTACAATTTCTATAGCCCTTTCAACACCAGCACAAAAACCACGAGGTGCTGCTAATAAAATTTTGATTTCTTTATTTTTCATTTTTTTAATTTACAGTTTTTTATGAAAAATGTAAGTGACTTATGAATTAATTTTTTTTAATGCTACTTTTGTTTCTTCTAGGTTTTTACTAAAAAGATTATCAAGTTTTGATTTGTCAACTGATGTAGTAATAATTTTTTTAACCGAGTCCACTGCAATTTTAATTGATACATTTTTTATTTCTTTAAGTGCAGTTTCTTTTATTTGGGTAATTTTATTTTCGGCTAAATTCTTTTTTATTTCAGAAGATTTATGAAACTTGTCATTCATTTCTATTACTAAATGATCGCTGTCTTTTTTTGCTTGCTTTAAAATATCATTACTAACTGCTTGAGCAGTATTTAATTTACTTTGTGCATTATCTAATAGAACCTTTGCTTCTGATCTTAATTTTTCACTCTCATCAATTTCATTTTTAATGTCAGAAATAAGTTTGGTTAAAACATCATTAATTTTTTGAGGTATTTTTAAGTAAATCAACACAGCAAAAAAAATTATAAAGGATACCGCTACCCAAAAAGTTGCATTAATTACCATAATATTTATCCATTTTTTTTTTGGAAAGATCATTAACTATTGCTGATATACTGCTACTATTAACGTCAATTCCTATTAGCTTGTGAATTAGGTCGGCAGATGTTTCTATTGCAATTCTGTTAATTTTTTCTGGGGCCTTGCCTCTTAAATCTTGTATTTCAGATTCTGCTTTTTCTATTATTTCATTAAGTGTTTTATCCAAATCCTTTTTTTTTATATCAATACTCTTAATCACTTTTTTTCTATTTTGGTTAAAGTAATTTTTGGCTTCATTTTTACTATCTTGAATAATCTTTTCATATTCTTTTATTTTTAGTTCGCTTTCTTTTCTTTGCTTCTCAGCTACCTCAATATTATCCAAGATTTGTGATTTTCTTATTTCAAGATTAGCACTAATTTTTGGAAGTATAAATTTAGAAAGAACAACATATAAAATTCCAAATGTTATAGTTAACCAAAAAATTTGAGAAATCCAGAATTCAGGATTCAATTGAGGCATACCACTGCTTTCAGCTGCAAAAGCTTCCATTAAAAACAGGAAGCTTAAAAATATTGACTGAAAAAATATTTTTTTAATCATTAAATTTAAAACGCAAATAAAATAATTAATGCAACAACTAGTCCAAATAGGCCAGTGGCCTCAGCTAAAGCAAATCCTAATAAAAGATTAGGAAATTGTTTTTGAGCTGCAGATGGATTTCTCATTGCGCCAGAAAGGTAATTACCAAAAATAATTCCAATTCCAACACCGGCACCGGCTAGAGCTATTGCTGCTAGTCCTGCCCCGATCATTTTTGCTGCTTCTAACTCCATTATATCCTCCTTATGTTAGTTAATGGTGTAAATTTAATGCATCATTTAAATAGATGCAGGTTAGAATTGCAAAAACATATGCTTGAAGAAAAGCAACTAGTATCTCCAAACCAGTTAGTGCAACCGAAAAACTTAGTGGAAGCCATCCACCAACTATTCCAAGGCTTATTACAAAGCCCCCAAAAACTTTCATCATAGTGTGACCAGCCATCATGTTTGCAAATAAACGAACGGAAAGACTTATAGGTCGACTTAAATAAGAAATAATCTCTATAACAACAATTAAAGGTAAAAGAACAGCAGGCACACCGCTAGGCATAAATAATTTTAGATAACCCAGTCCGTGTTTCATAAAACCAATAATGGTTACCCCAATAAAGATAAATGCCGCCAAAATAAAAGTAACAATTATATGACTTGTAACTG
>JAPYTV010000003.1:0-23391 GCA_029941985.1 Candidatus Pelagibacter sp.
TAAATAAGATATTATGAGTGCATCTTCTCAAACTAAAGATCTTAAAAATAGAATACTCTTTACTATATTTATATTAGCAGTCTATAGATTTGGTACTTTTGTTCCACTGCCAGGAATTGATCCTGAACAATTACAAACAATGATGCAAGGTAACCAAAAAGGTTTACTTGGCATGTTCAATGTGTTTTCTGGTGGAGCAGTCAGTAGAATGGCTATATTTGCATTAGGAATAATGCCTTATATCTCATCATCAATTATTGTTCAGTTACTAACTGGTGTGTCAGAATATTTTAAAAATCTAAAAGCACAAGGCGAAATTGGAAGAGCAAAAATTACTCAAATAACAAGATATGGAACTGTTTTATTGGCAACAATACAAGGTTATGGACTTTCGGTAGGTTTAGAGTCATCCGCAGATTTAGTTATTAATCCAGGTGCTTTTTTTAAAATTTCAACAGTATCAACAATTGTTGCTGGAACTTTATTTCTAATGTGGCTTGGTGAACAAATTACACAAAGGGGTATAGGAAATGGTATTTCATTAATAATTTTTGCTGGGATTGTTGCTGAAATTCCAAGAGCATTAGTAACAACATTTGAACTTGGTAGAACAGGTGCAATTTCAACTATAATGATAATTGCAATATTTGTTTTATTGATTGCAACAATAATGTTTATTGTTTTTATGGAAAGAGCCTTAAGAAAAATACTTATAAATTATCCAAAAAGACAGATGGGAAATAAAATGTATGGTGGTGAATCTTCTCACTTGCCATTAAAAATAAATCAAGCAGGTGTTATTCCTGCAATTTTTGCGTCAGCACTATTATTGTTACCAGTGACTTTTTCTAATTTTAATTTTTCAGATAATGATACTTTTTTAAATATAAGTTCATATTTTACACAGGGTCAGCCGCTGTATATGATTTTATATGCATCAGGTATAATATTTTTTACTTTTTTTTATACATCAATAACATTTAATCCTGTAGAGACTGCTGAAAATTTAAGAAAGTATGGTGGTTTTATACCAGGTATAAGACCTGGCGAAAGTACAGCTTTATATATAGAAAATATTTTAACCAAATTAACAACTATAGGTGCACTTTATTTAACACTTGTATGTTTAATGCCTGAATTTTTAATTGCTAATTATCCAATTCCATTTTATTTGGGAGGTACTTCAATTTTGATTGTTGTGGTTGTTGCTATCGACACTGTTACTCAGATCCAAACAAGATTAATGAGTTCACAATATGAGCAATTAATTAAAAAAACACAATTCGGAAAATAATAAAGTGAACATTATATTATTTGGTCCTCCAGGTGCGGGCAAAGGTACTCAGGCACAATTCATTGTAAAAAAACACAATTACTTTCAATTATCCACAGGTCAATTATTAAGAAATGAAACTAAACAAAAAACAGCCCTTGGAAAAGAAATTGAAAAATTAATTTCAAATGGAAAATTTGTTTCTGATGAAATAGTTGACTCTTTACTAAAACAATCAATTACTAATTTAAAATTTAGAGATAGAATTATTTTTGATGGGTACCCCCGAAATGTTGAACAGGCAATAAATTTAGAAAAAATCTTATCTGAATTCGATCAAAATATAGGTCGAATAATATTTTTAAATGTTGCTCGTGATATTATTGAAAAGAGAATTATGGGACGTATGACCTGTGAAAAATGTAATATGATTTTAAATGCATTCTTTAACAAAAGTGAAATTGAATTACATCCATGTGGTAAAGAATATCTTGTAAAAAGAATAGATGATAACCTTGAAACTATTATAGAGAGATATGATACTTATATAAATACAACAAAACCTGTGCTTGATTTTTATTTAAAAAATGAAAATTTTTACACAATTGATGGCAATGCTGAAATTGAAGAAATAACGAGTAAAATCAACAAAATTCTTACAGTTTAAGACATTGACTTTAAGACATCTTCTTATATAAAAGGCTAAATTTATTCTCAAAAATATGGCTCGTATAGCAGGTGTTAATATTCCACAAAACAAACCTGTCCAAATTGGACTGACATATATTTATGGAATAGGTGATAAATTTTCTAAACAAATTTGTTCATCGCTTGAAATAGCAAAAGAAAAAAGAATTAATGAATTAACAGATGATCAAATTTTAAAGATTAGAGAATATATAGATCAAAATTTTAAAGTAGAAGGTGACCTTAGAAGAGATTATTCAATTAGCATAAAAAGATTGATAGATCTTGCATGTTATAGGGGTAGTAGACATAAAAAAAAATTACCAGTACGAGGACAAAGAACAAGGTGTAATGCAAGAACAAGAAAAGGTAAGGCAATTGCTATTGCTGGAAAAAAATTAACTCCTCTTAAAAAATAATATATGCCAAAAGTTGATAAAGTTGAAAATAAAAAAGAAGAAGTTGTAGAAAAAACAGAAAAAAAAGTACAAAAAAGTTCTTATTCCAAAAAGAAAAAAATTAAGAAAAATATTTTAAATGGTATTGCTTATGTTCAATCTACATTTAACAATACAATAATCTCAATTGCTGACACTAATGGCAATGTAATTTCTTGGGCGTCAGCAGGACAAAAAGGTTTTAAAGGATCTAGAAAATCTACACCTTATGCAGCACAAATTGCTGCAGACTCAGCGGCATCAAAAGCTTTAGACTATGGAATGAAAACACTGTCTGTTGAAGTTAAGGGGCCAGGCTCTGGAAGAGAGACGGCTTTAAGAGCGCTTCAAGCAAGAGGATTTAAGATTCTTTCAATAAAAGACACAACACCAATGCCACATAACGGAACACGACCACCAAAAAAAAGGAGAGTTTAAATGGAAAGTGTAAATGTAAATGCTAAAAATTGGAAAGCATTAATTAAACCTGCACAACTAGATGTAAAAATTAGTGAAGATAAATCACATGCAAAAATTATTGCTGAGCCTTTAGAAAAAGGTTACGGATTAACTTTAGGTAATTCATTAAGAAGAATTTTACTTTCATCTATTAGAGGTGCAGCAGTAACATCATTACAAATCGATGGTGTTTTACATGAATTCACATCAATAAAAGGTGTAAGAGAAGATGTAACAGATATAGTTTTAAACATCAAATCTTTAGCTTTAAAAAGTGGTTCTGAAGGAACTAAAAAACTAATGTTAGATGCAAAAGGCCCTGGTGAAATTAAAGCTTCAGACATAACACCAGTTGCTGATATTGAAATATTAAATCCAGATTTAGTTATTTGTAACTTGGACGAAAACACAAATTTTCATATGGAAATGAATGTTGGTACTGGAAAAGGATACGTTCCAGCAGTAATGAATAAACCAGAAGAACCACCATTAGGTTTAATAGCAATAGATTCATTATTTAGTCCTGTTAAAAAAGTTTCTTACTCAATAAGTACAGCTAGAGAAGGTAAAGCTTTAGATTATGACAAGTTAACTATGGAAGTTGAAACTAACGGATCTGTTTCGGCAGAAGATGCGGTTGCTTATTCAGCTAGAATTTTTCAAGATCAACTTAATATGTTTGTAAATTTTGATGAACCTGTAGAAGTTCCAGTTGTTGAAGTTTCAACTGAACCAGCATTTAATAAAAATTTATTAAAAAAAGTAGATGAATTAGAATTATCTGTGCGTTCAATGAATTGTCTTAAAAATGATAATATTATTTATATAGGTGATTTAGTTCAAAAGTCAGAAGGTGAAATGCTAAGAACACCAAATTTTGGAAGAAAATCACTAAACGAAATAAAAGAAGTTTTAACTGGAATGTCTTTATATTTAGGTATGGAAATACCTAACTGGCCGCCAGATAATATCGCTGAAATGTCGAAAAAATTAGAGGAACAAATCTAATGAGACACGGAATGGCTAATAAGAAGTTAAATCGTACTTCAGAGCATAGAAAAGCTTTATTAAAAAATATGTTAAATTCCTTAATTAAATATGAGCAGATAACAACAACACTCCCAAAGGCTAAGTTTCTAAAACCTCAAGCAGACAAAATTATTACATTAGGGAAAAAAGAAACATTACAAACAACTAAAATGCTTATGTCTAAACTTCAAGATATTACCTCTGCAAATAAGGTTAAAAAAACTTTATCCAAAAGATATGAAAAAAGAAATGGCGGATATACAAGAATTATTAAAGCAGGTTTTAGATATGGTGATAATGCACCAATGGCTGTTATAGAATTTGTTGATAGAGATGTAGAAGCAAAAAGAATTGATAGAAAGAAAAAAGATCCTACCAAAGAGAAAAACGAAGAAAAAAAATTAGCGACTGCTTAATTTATTATATTACAATAGCACATTATGAAAAAGTCTTTTTGCGTTGATTCGACGTGTAATGATATGAGAGTTGATCGTTGGATTAGAAATAATCTAGGAAATATTCCTCAAGGACTGATTGAAAAAAGTTTAAGAAATGGAAAAATTAAACTAAACAATAAAAAAATAAAAAGCTCACAAAAATTAAAAGTAAATGATCAAATTGATTTATTTGATTTTGATTTTAAAGAAACAATTGTTCAAAAAAAAATTAAATTTAAGCCATCAGAAGAAATTATCAAGGCTAATGAGGAATTAATAATTGATAACAATGAAGACTTTATTGTTCTAAACAAGAGTTCTGGAATATCGGTTCAAGGAGGAACTAAATCCAAAAAAAATCTTGTGGATATTTTTGCAAAAAGTGAAATTTTTCAGAATACGAAACCTTATTCTGTTCATAGACTTGATAAAGATACTTCTGGAGTTTTTATTATGGCAAAACATAGAGAATCTGCTCAATTATTAACGTCTCTTTTTAGATTAAGAAAAGTTCACAAAACATATTTAGCTATATGTCATGGCGAGTTAACAAAAGAATCTGGCGAATGGAATAATGAATTAACAAGATATGATAATGATAAAGAGATAGTTGAAAAAGCAAGAACAATTTATAAAGTTTTGGACAAAAATTCTATATGTAGCCTTGTTGAAATGAAGCCGATTACCGGAAGAAAACACCAACTAAGAAAACAATTATATGAAGTGGGTAACCCTATTTATGGAGATCAAAAATATAAATTTAGTAATACAGATAAAGCAATAAATAAAAATTTAATGCTACATTCTTATCAAATTAAATTTATGATTAATGATAAAAAATATACTTATACAGCTCTCTTACCAGATTATTTTAAAAAATTGTTAAAAACTAAAAGACTTAGATTTCCAAGTTCTTAATAAAATTATTAATAATTGTTTTATCTAGATTATCATAATCTTGATCGAAAATTTTTTTAAGATTTGTAACATCTTTGTCAGTTATTCCACATGGAACGATATTTTTATATTTTTTTAAATCATTACTTACGTTAATTGCAAACCCATGGTAGGCAATCCATTTACTTACTCTAATACCTATAGCTGCAATTTTTTTAATTTTTTTTTTATCTTCTATCCAAATTCCAATATTTTTGGGATCTCCAAATGCGTTGATACCAAATTCAAATAAACTTTCAATAATAGTTTTTTCTATTAAGGTAATAAATTTTCTAATATCTTTTTTTCTCTTTTTTAAATCTATTACAAAATAACAAATAATTTGACCTGGTCCATGATATGTGATTTTGCCACCTCTATTTGTTTTAATTAAATTTATATTTTTATCTAAAATTTCATCTTTACTATAATTTGTTCCGGCCGTATAAATATCATCATGTTCTAGCAGCCATATTAAATCATTTTCTTTATTTTCATTTATATTTTTTAATCTTGCTTCTAAAAAGTCTATAGCAGTTTTATATTTAACAGGTTTTATTGACTTTTTTATCTCAATATTCATTTAAAAATTGTATTATCTTAATTATGTATTAATAGTGCGCAATTGAATTATAGGTAAATTTATGTCTTTAATAAAAAAAATAAAAGATAAAAAAGTAAATTTTGAGTTTAACAAAGAATACATAAAAGTTGTCACATCAAAAATTGCTGATAATGATGCTTTATTTATTACTAATTCTTTTAAAGAAATGCACCCAGCAGATGCAGCTGATATAATTGAACACTTAGGTCAAAATGATAGAGAAAGTCTAATTAAGTTAAATAATTTTAAAATTGATCCTCAAGTTTTTATTGAACTAACTGAATCTATACAATCAGAAATTATTAAATATTTATCTGCAGATGCAATAGTAAGAATTCTTAATAACCTTGAATCTGACGATGCAATTGCAATATTAGAAAATGTTGAAGAAAAAGATAAAAACATAATTTTAAGTTCATTACCTCCTAAAGATAGATTTGCACTATTAGAAAGCTTAAGTTATCCAGAAGATACGGCCGCAAGAATTATGCAGCGTGAATTTACTGCTATACCAAGTAATTGGTCAGTAGGTCAGACTATTGATTATTTAAGAGATAATAAAGATTTACCAAGTGAGTTTTTAGAAATATTTATTGTTGATGAAGAATTTAAACCAATAGGAACTGTTCCTTCATCAAAAGTATTAACTACTTCACGCGATACAAAAATGCTTTCTATTATGTCTGAGTCTCAATTACTTATACCAGTTGATATGGATAAAGAAGAAGTTGGTAATTTGTTTGAAAATTATAATTTAAACTCAGCATGTGTTGTTGATAAAAATAATAAATTAGTTGGGATGATTACTAATGATGATGTCTTAACAGTATTAAAGGAAGAAGCTGAAGAAGACGCCTTAAGACTGGCCGGAGTAGGTGATGAAGCTATAACAGATGGAGTTTTTATTAAAACTAAAAGAAGATTCAATTGGTTATTGTTAAATTTATTTACAGCATTTATTGCAACATGGGTTATTAGTATCTTTGGAGCAACAATTGAACAAATGGTTGTTTTAGCATTTTTGATGCCTATAGTTGCATCAATGGGTGGTAATGCCGGCATGCAAACTCTTGCTGTAACAGTAAGAACTTTAGCAACTAACGATCTAACAAAAAATAACTTTACTAAAAATATAATAAAAGAATTTAATATCGGAATTTTAAATGGAATTATATTCGCAATTATAAGTTCAATTATAGTTCAAATTTGGTTTCAAGATTCACTGCTTTCAATGATAATTTCTATTTCAATGATACTAACAATGATAGTTGCTGGATTATTTGGAATATTGGTACCTGTAACTCTAAAAAATATGAATATTGACCCGGCAATTGCATCGAGTGTTTTTGTTACCACAATAACTGATGTTATAGGTTTTATTTCATTTTTGGGTGTAGCAGCTTATTTTTTATAATTAAGATTAAAAATTATCAATTAATCTTACTTTATTGATATAGTAAGCAATAAAAATTTTATATTTTTTATTAATAATAATTTTTTTTAAATCAATAATATTTCTTATTTCTAAATATTCAATTTTAATCTTAAATTGTTTAATCAGAAAACTCTTTTTTTTCTTTAACAAAGAATTGATATTATTCTTATTTTTCATAATCTGAGATTTAAATTTTATTAAGTCATTAGCGATAAAACCTGCTTTTATTAGGTCATTACTTTTTAAAAGATAATGCCTAGATGATAAAGCTACATTATTTTTATTCCTAATCGTTTTGCATGAATAAATTTTACTGTTAAATTTAGATTCTATAAAATTTTTAACTAAAAGCAATTGTTGGAAATCTTTTTCACCCATAAATATATAATTTGGAGTTAATAATTTAACGAAGCGTTCCATTATGTCTAAGACACCCTCAAAATGTCCCTTCCTAAACTTTGCACATAATATTTTTTGTGACTTATTTAATTTAATTTTATTTAATCTTTTTTCATTATAAATTTCTTTACCATGGGGTAAAAAAATATAATCTACATTAAGTTTTTTTAAGATTTTAAGATCTTTATTGAGTTTTCGGGGGTAACTTACAAAATCTTTCTTGTTATCAAATTGTGTTGGATTAACAAAAATACTAACTAATGTTTTTTTACATTTTTTTTTTGATATTTTTATGAGAGAAATATGTCCCTTGTGTAGACCACCCATTGTAGGAACAAATCCTAAATCTGAAATTCTATTAATTGCCTTATTTAGATCAATTATTTTACTTATTATTTTCATTTGTATTAATTAAATTTATAAGTAAAACATTTAAATGATTAAACAAGCAATAATTCCTTTAGCCGGATTAGGCACAAGATTACTCCCGCTCACTAGTGTTTTTGCAAAAGAGTTATTACCAATTAATGGTAAACCAGCAATAGAATATATTATCGAAGAATGTATAGAAGCTGGAATTAAAGAAATTATTTTTATTATTTCTAAAAAAAAAGAAATAATTAAGAATTATTTTCATAATGATAAATTTTATAAAGATATTATTAGTAAAAAAAAAGACGCTCGTATCATTAAAGAATATAGAAAAATTCTTAGATATAAAAAAATGATTAAATTTGTCTACCAAGATAAACCACTAGGAACAGGTGATGCTGTACTTAAAACTAAAAAATTTATAAAAGATAAATTTTTTTTAATGTTGTTACCTGATGATCTAATTATTAAAAAAAATTGTTCAAGATCAATGATAAAAGTTCATAAAAAATTTAAGGGATCGGTAATGGCAAGTTTGAAAGTTAATAAAAAAACAGTTTCTAGATGGGGAATTTATGGCATTAAAAAAAACATTAATAAAAATAATTTTATAATTAAAAGTGTTGTAGAAAAACCAAATATTAAACAAGCTCCATCTAATAAAGCTGTTATTGGTAGGTATATTTTACCAATTAGCATTTTCAAAAAATTAAAAAATTTAAAACCTAATAAAGGTGGAGAAATTCATATTACAGATGCTATACAATTATTAATCAATGATAATGTAAAATTTATAGGTCATAATTTTTTAGGAAAATATTTAGATTGTGGAACTATGAATGGCTATATTAAATCATCTATGGAGATTTCTAAATTATGAAATTATGTTTGATAGGAACTGGTTACGTAGGTCTTGTGAGTGGAGCTTGCTTTTCTGATCTTGGCAATGATGTAATTTGTGTAGATCGTGATATTAATAAAATTAATAATTTAAAAAAAAGTATAGTTCCAATTTATGAACCTGGTCTTGAAGAATTAGTTTTAAGAAATTATAAAAATGGAAAATTAAAATTTTCTACAAACTTAAAGGAATCTGTATCTAAATCAGATATTGTATTTATTTGTGTTGGTACGCCAACAAAAAAAAATGGAAGTGGGACTGATTTGAGCCAGGTTTATAATGTAGCTAAAGAAATTCGGAAATCTATCTCAAAATTTAAAATCATAATTACAAAATCCACAGTTCCTGTAACTACCGGAGATGAAATTGAAAAAATTATTTCTCAAAAAAAATCAAAAAAACTTTTTTCAATTGTTTCAAATCCAGAATTTCTTAGAGAAGGTGAGGCCATAAGGGATTTTAACTATCCAGATAGAGTAGTAATTGGTACAAATGATAAAAAGAGTAATACAATACTTAAAAATCTTTATTCACCACTAATTTCAAAAGGTGCAAAATATATTAATACCTCTAGAAGAGCAGCAGAATTAATAAAGTATGCCTCTAATGCATTTTTAGCTACTAAGATCACTTTTATTAATGAAATTTCTAACCTATGTGAAAAAATTAATGTAAATGTAGAAGATATATCTATTGGTATGGGTTTAGACAAAAGAATAGGTAGTCGTTTTCTAAGGGCAGGACCTGCTTATGGTGGCTCATGTTTCCCAAAGGATACTAAAGCAATAATTACAACGGCTGATAAGTTTAAAGTAAATTTATCTATTATTAAAAGTGTAATAAAATCAAATGAAGAAAGATCTTCTTTATTATTAAAAAAAGTTTTTCATATATTAAACGGCAAAATTAAAAATAAAAAAATAACCTTTTTAGGAGTAACATTTAAAGCTAATACTGATGATATGAGGGATTCATCAAGTTTATCAATGATACCTTCATTGAGTAAAAAGGGAGCAAAGATTAATTATTATGATCCAACGGGTGAAAAAAAAGAATTTACTAAATTTAAGAATGTAAATTTTTCTAAAAATATTAAATCAGCAATAAATGATTCTGACTTAATAATTATTCACACAGAATGGAATGATTTTAAGTCAATTAATTTCAAAAAAGAAGTTAGTAACAAAAATTTTAAAATATTTGATATGAGAAATATTTATTCTTTAACAAAAATGAAAGAGCAAAAAATAAAGTATTTTAGTATTGGTAGTTAATTCAATTCAAAAATAGCATCTACTTCCACCGAAACACCAAGCGGTAAACTGTTTGTGCTAACAGCAGCACGAGTATGCATGCCTAAATCTCCAAAGATAGAAGCAATTAGATCGGAAGCCCCATTAATAACTTTAGGCTGTTCAATAAAATCTTCCGTAGAGTTAACAAATCCAGTTAATTTAATACAAGATTTAATTTTAGATAAATCATCATTACAGGCTTTTTTAACTTGAGCAACTATGCTTAGTGCACATCTTTTTGCTGCATTGTAACCAGCTTCTGTATCTAATTCTCTGCCTAGTTTACCTTTAATCAATTGACCATTTTCATCAATAGATATTTGTCCAGACACAAACAACATTTTATCAGTTATTTTTGTTGCCAAATAAGATCCAACTGGGTCTGCTGCTTTTGGTAAAATAATACCAAGTTCTTTAATTTTATTTTCTATAGACATAATTTTTTCATTTTTTTACCTTTTTTTTCTTTTTCTTACTTTTTTTATTTTTATCGTATTCCCGTCTTTTCTCAATTAAAATTAATGCTTCTTCCATATTAATTTCTAAAGGGTCTTTTTCTTCAGGTATAGTTGCATTTAATGATTTATATTTAATATAAGGACCGTATTGTCCCTTCATTATTCTTACAGGCTTTTTATCCTCGGGATGTTCACCCAGATCTTTAATAATTGAAGAAGACATTCTTCCTGGCTTAGCTTCTGCAATTAATGTTATAGCTCTATTTAAACCTATTGAAAAAATTTCTTCTACATTTTCAATTCTTGCAGACTTGTTTTCACATTTTAAATAAGGTCCAAATCTACCTGAGTTTAATATAATATCTTTTTGGTTTTCAGGATTAATTCCTAAATTTTTTGGAAGGGAGCATAGAAATTTAGCTCTATCAAGATCTACACTCTCTAAGGCAATGCCTTTAGGAATAGATATATTTTTAAAATTAATTTCTTTTTTGTCAGTTTTTTTCTTCTTTGTTTTTCTTTTTTTTATAGGCTTTTCTTTAATCTCTTCTGTTTTTTCATATTGAATATAAGGACCAAATCTTCCATTTTTTAAATACATATCATTTCCATTTTCATGTTTACCAATTAATTTTGGTTCAGCAAGTTGTGATTGTGCTGCTGCTTTTGCTTTTGATAATGGTCTTGTAAATTTACATTCAGGATAATTAGAGCATCCTATAAAAGCACCTCCTCTAAAACTATTTTTTAAACTTAAAGAGCCTTCATTACATAGTTGACACTTTCTATCTATATTACCCTCTTTATCTCTATCAAAAATTAAACTTCCAAGACTATCATTTAATAAATCTAATACTTCTCTTGTTCTTTTTTCTTTAACCTGAGAAACATTTTGATTGAAATCTTTCCAAAACATTTCAAGAACTTTAATCCAACTTTCTTTTCCAGTAGTGATTTCATCTAATTGATTTTCTAATTCTGCAGTAAAATTATAATCAACATATTTTGAAAATAATTTTTCTAAAAAAGCTGAAATTAACTTCCCACGATCTGTTGGGTGAAACCTTTTATTAATTGTTTCAGCATATCCTCTTGTAGATATAACAGAAATTATACTTGCATAAGTAGAAGGCCTTCCAATACCTAATTCTTCTAATTTTTTTACTAAACTAGCTTCAGAATATCTTGGTGGCGGTTGTGTGAAGTGTTGCTCATCTAAGAGCGACTCTATATTAACTGTTCCTTTTGACATTTCTGGTAGTATTTCTTCATCATCATCTTTTTTTTTATCTTTGATAATTTTTAGAAAACCATCAAATTTAATAACAGAACCGCTTACTTTGCAAATTGTTCCGTTATCATCTGATGAAATCGTAATAGTATTTCTATCAAATTTTGCGGACGCCATTTGCGAGGACAGAGCTCTACTCCAAATTAAATCATAAAGTTTATGTTGATCAGGGCTTAAGTATTTTTTTAGAGTATCTGGTGCTCTTAATATATCTGTAGGTCTAATAGCTTCGTGAGCTTCTTGTGCATTTTTGGCTTTTTTCCCTGAGTAATTTAAAGGACTTTCGGGAAGATATTCTTTTCCAAATTCATCTTTAATGTATTCACGAAAAGACTTAATAGCATCAGTTGATAAGTTAGTTCCATCTGTACGCATGTAAGTTATTAATCCAATCGTTTCTCCATCTATTTCTATCCCTTGATATAATTTTTGAGCAATTTGCATTGTTCTTGAGGCACCAAAACCAAACTTTCCAGAAGAAACTTGTTGCAAAGTTGAAGTGGTGAATGGACCGGAAGGATTTCTACTTACAACTTTGCTAGAAATATCGGTAATTTGAAATTTTCTAGATTTAACTTCTTCAATTGCTTTTTCTATTTCACCTTTATTTTTAAATGAAAATTTTTCAATTTTTTTATTATTTAGTTGAGAAATACTTGCTAATAAAGAGTTCTTATTATTATCATTAAAATTTATACTTAATGTCCAAAACTCTTCAGGATTGAATAATTCTATTTCATGTTCTCTTTCGGTAATTAATCTTAAAGCTACAGATTGAACACGACCTGCAGATTTTGATCCTGGTAACTTAGTCCATAAAATAGGTGAAATATTGAAACCTACTAAATAGTCAAGAGCCCTTCGAGCCATATAGGCATCAACTAATAAAGGCTCAATTTGTCTAGGATTATCAATTCCAAAAGTTACAGCTTTTTTTGTAATTTCATTAAAAACAACTCTTTCTACTTTTTTGTCTTTAAGTAGGTTTTTTTCATTTAAATATTCTTTAACATGCCAGGCAATTGCTTCACCTTCACGATCTGGATCAGTAGCTAAAATAATTTTTGAGGAGTCTTTTGCAGCATCAGAAATTTCTTTTAAATATTTCTTAGAAAAACTATCAACTTCCCACTCCATCTTAAAATTATTATCAGGATCAACAGATCCATTTTTAGATGGTAGATCTCTTATATGACCATAACTAGCTAAAACCTTATATTGATCACCTAAATATTTATTGATTGTTTTAGCTTTTGCAGGGCTTTCTACTATAACAAGATTCATAATTGAACAAACTACTCAAAAGCTTTTGATAGTCAAATTAATAAATTTTTGTCTTACTTTCTTCTTTATTTTTCAAGCGTTTAACATTTTCACGATGTGTATAAAATATTAAAACAAACATTATTATAAAAAAAACAAGATTAGTAGTATCAAATATTGCTAAGTAAATCGGTATAGTTAAACTAGCAATAATTGATGATAAAGAAGAGTATTTAGAAATTAAAAATGTAACTAACCATACTCCAATAAAAACAAAACCATAAATTAAATTTAAAGAAAAAATTATTCCAACGTAAGTTGCTACGCCTTTACCACCTTTGAATTTAAGCCATATTGGAAAAACATGACCAAGAAATACACTTAATGAGGCAATAAAAATAAAATCCGGATAATTAAATTTTACATAAATTACTGGAATGACAGCTTTTATTATATCTAAGGTAAGAGTTACAAAACCAATTAAGCTATTACCAGTTCTTAAAGCATTGGTGGCTCCAATATTTCCAGAGCCTATATCTCTAATATCTTTTTTTAAAAAAATCTTAGTTAAAATGAATCCAAAAGGTATAGATCCTAATAAATATGAGCTTAAGGGAATGAATAAATATTCCATTGTTATAACTTAAATAATTCGACACCTTTTACAAATGTATTTGTAATTTTTCCTTGAAGTTTCTTCTCTTCAATCGAAGTATTTTTTGATTTTGAAATCAATTTATCTTTTTTTACAATCCATGGTTTATTAATATCAACAATAGAAAAATCAGCATCATTACCTATACTTAAATTTCCTTTATTTATTTTAAGAATCTTTCCTGGATTTGAAGTTAATGCCTGTATAATTGTTTCTAATTTAACTGAACCGTTATGGTAAAGTTCCAAACTTAATGGAAGCAGTGTCTCTATACCGGATGCACCAGCCGCTGCTTGTGCAAATGTTAATCTTTTTTGTTCTTCATCTTCAGGTTTATGATCTGAAACAATAACATCTATTGTTTTATCATTTAGCCCTTGTACTAATGCAACTCTATCCTCTTCTGTTCTTAAAGGAGGCGATAATTTTAAAAATGTTTTAAAATCACCAATATCATTTTCATTTAAAGATAAATTGTTAATTGAAACACCACATGTAAACTTAATTTTTTGTTTTCTTTCTTTTATAATATTTACTGATTTTGAAGATGAAATTTGTGATATGTGGTATCTACATTTTATATTTTCTAATAAAGTTAAGTCTCTCTCAATAATAATTAATTCAGCTAGATCAGATATTCCTTGCAATCCTAATTTTGTAGCTATTATTCCATCATTTATCATTCCATCTTTGGATAGTTCATAATCTTCTGCATGTTGAAGTATTAAGCAGTTTAAATCCTGTGCAGACGTCATAATTCTAGACATTAATCTAGTATTTTGAATTGTTTTAACACCATCGGTAAAAGCTATGATTCCTTTTTTTTGAAGAAGACCAAACTCTGTCATGTTACTACCTTCAATGCCTTTTGTGAGTGAGGCTGTTGGGAAAATATTAATTTTTGACTTATCTCTTCCTCTTCTTTTAAGAAAATCAACTATTGATACATTGTCAATAATTGGATCTGTATTTGGCATAGTTACTACTGAAGTAACTCCACCTGCTAATGCTGCATTACTTAATGTTCGAAAATTTTCTTTATATTCATATCCAGGTTCACCGGCAAAAACTCTCATGTCTACTAAACCAGGAAATATATGTTTACCATTTAAATTGATTATTTTTTCTCTAGAAGGAATATTATTTTTATTTACTTTTTTACCAATAGCTTCTATTGAACCATCTTCTCCAATAATTAAACCACCTATTTCATTTAATGAATTAAAAGGATCTATTATAGTAGCATTTATAAAATATTTTTTTTTCATTTATTCACAAAAAATTTTTAAGCAAGCCATACGTACTGCAACACCTAATTCAACCTGTTCTTTTATGACACTTTTGTTTATGTCGTCTGCTAAATTTGTATCAATTTCAATTCCTCTGTTCATTGGTCCTGGGTGCATTATTAGCGCATCTTCTTTTGCATTAGACATTTTATCTGGCGTTAAACCATAGTATTCATAATATTCTCTATTTGACGCAAGAAATGAACTACTCATTCTTTCATTCTGCAACCTTAACATCATTACTATGTCACAATTCTTTAATCCTTTTTTCATATCTGAGAATATATTAACTCCAAATTTTTCAATATACTTTGGCATAAGATTTGTTGGTGCAATTATATTTACTTCTGCACCAAGCATATTTAGTAAATAAATATTTGATCTTGCTACACGTGAGTGAAGTATGTCACCACATATTGCAATTCTTAAACCTTCAATTTTTTTCTTCCTAGTGATTATAGTTAGAGCATCAAGTAAAGCCTGAGTAGGGTGTTCGCGTCTTCCATCCCCAGCATTAATTACTGAACAATTAACTTTTTGTGATAATAGATTACAAGCTCCCGAATCTTGATGTCTGATTACAATTAAATCTGGGTGCATTGCATTTAAAGTCATTGCTGTATCAATTAAGGTTTCACCTTTTTTAATTGCTGAATTAATAATATTCATTGACATCACATCAGCACCCAATCTTTTTCCTGCTAATTCAAAAGAACTTTGAGTTCTTGTAGAAGGTTCAAAGAATAAATTAATTTGTGTTTTTCCTCTTAAAGTATCAAGCTTTTTATTTTTGCTTTTATTTAGACTTATAAAAGTACTTGCTTCATCAAGAATTAAATTAACATCATTAATGGATAAATCTTGAATACCTAGGAGATGTTTTTGAGAAACTTTAATAGCTTTATTAGTTTTGGTTGCCATTAAAATTAACTCTATAACTAATAAGTGATCTTATGGCAAGTATTAATTGTTCAAAAAATCTATAGCACCTTGTAAAATAAAGGCTGCTGCATTTTGATCTATAGTTTTTGCTTTTTTAGATACATTTATATCTAATTGACTTGATAAATTAAAAGCTCCAACGGTAGAAAGTCTTTCGTCCCATAAACAAACAGGAAGGTCAATATATTTAGATATATTAGTAGCTACATCATTTACAGATTGAGCTGATCTACCAAGGGAACCGTCCATATTGATGGGGTTGCCAATTATTATCCCTTTAATATTATTTTCACCAATAATTACTTTAAGATCCTCAATAAGCTCATTCGTGTTAGTTTTATTAATAGTTTTATAAGGTGTAGCTATAGATTGCCTTTCATCACAAATTGACACCCCAATTCTTTTAGAACCTAAATCTAATCCCATTAATCTTGTTTTATTAGTCTGTTTTTTTTTTAATTCTTCAATAGTGATCATATTGTATATTTTATACTTAAGTGATAGTTTGCGACATATTTAAATAGCACATGACAATTGATCTTAAAACAATAAAACACATATCAAAATTATCAAGAATATCTGTTGATGACGAAAAAGCTAAAAAATTAGCAGGTGATTTAAACTCAATTTTTGAGTTTATTAAAAAATTAAATGAACTTAAAACTGACAATGTTGAGCCCTTAACTTCAGTTGCTGAAACAACTTTAAAATTACGTCCAGATGAAGTTAAAAGTAAGAATATTAGAGAGCAAATACTAAAGAATTCTCCAGAAGAGAATGAAGACTTCTTTGTAGTTCCTAGGGTGATTGAATAATGTCTGAAGTTACTACTTTATCATTAACAGATTTAGTTCAAAATATTAAAGAAAAAAAATTATCTTCTCATGAAGTTACTAAAGGCTTTATAGATAGATCTGAAAAATCAAAAATTCTTAACACTTATATTACTGAAGATTTCTCCTCTGCACTTGAAAAAGCTAAAAGCTTTGATAATAAACCTAATTTTGATTTAAAATTACCAGGAATACCAATAGCAGTTAAAGATTTGTTTTGTACCAATGGTGTTAAAACAACAGCGGGCAGTAAAATTCTAAATAATTTTATACCAACTTATGAGTCTACTGTTACAAAAAATATTTGGAATGAGGGAGGCATATTACTTGGTAAATTAAATTGTGATGAATTTGCAATGGGTTCATCTAATGAAACTAGTTTTTTTGGCAATGTACAAAACCCTATTGATAAAAATTTAGTTCCAGGTGGATCCTCTGGTGGCTCTGCAGCAGCCATAGCAGGAAATCTAACACCAATAACTATTGGTACTGACACTGGAGGTTCTATTAGACAACCAGCTTCATTTACAGGCACAGTAGGACTAAAGCCTACTTATGGTAGTTGTTCTAGGTATGGCATAGTAGCTTTTGCATCATCACTTGATCAAGCTGGACCCATATCAAAAAATGTTAAAGACTGTGCGCTACTCCAAGAGATTATCAGTACATATGATGCTAAAGATTCAACATCAATTGAATTTAAAAGAAAATCTTACAGTAAAGAGTTAACAAATAATATTAAAGGAAAAAAAATTGGAATTCCTAAAGAGTATAGAGTTGATGGTATGCCAAAAGAAATAGAGGAACTTTGGACCAAAGGAATTGAATATGTAAAAAATTGTGGTGCTCAAATCGTTGATATTTCATTACCCCATACAAATTATGCTTTACCAGCCTATTATATTGTAGCACCTGCCGAAGCCTCTTCGAACTTAGCAAGATATGATGGTGTTAAGTATGGATTTAGATCTAAGGGTGAAAACTTAATTGATATGTATGAAAAGACTAGATCAGAAGGTTTTGGAAGTGAAGTTCAAAGAAGAATAATGATTGGTACATATGTTTTATCATCTGGTTATTATGATGCTTACTATTTAAAAGCTCAAAAAGTTAGAAAACTAATTAAAAATGATTTTGATGATGCTTATAAAAAAGTTGATGCAATTTTAACCCCATCAACTCCAAGCTCAGCATTTAAAATTGGAGAAAAGACAAATGACCCAGTTTCCATGTATTTAAACGATATATTTACAGTTCCAGTTAACTTGGCTGGATTACCAGCTATTTCAATACCTGCTGGTTTAGATGCCAAAGGTTATCCTTTAGGTTTACAAATCATAGGTAAAGCTTTTGATGAACAAAATATTTTAAATATTGCTTATGCAATGGAAGAAAAAATTGCTTTTAAAAATAAAATTACTGACTGGTGGATTAAATGATAAAAGATAATTCAGAATATTTAATTTCAAGAGGCAGCAATACATATGAGGTTGTTATTGGTCTTGAGGTTCATGCCCAGGTAACCTCAAAATCTAAATTATTTTCATCTTCATCAACAACATTTGGAGCAGAGCCTAATACACAAGTAAGTTTAGTAGATGCAGCATTTCCAGGAATGCTTCCTGTAATTAATGAGTTTTGTGTTAAACAAGCTATTAAAACAGGTATAGGTTTAAAAGCTCAAATAAATAAAAGATCTGTCTTTGATAGAAAAAATTATTTTTATGCTGATCTTCCTCAAGGTTATCAAATCTCACAATTTAAATACCCAATAGTAGGTGAGGGCACAGTTATTCTTGATATGCCAAATGGTCAAAAAGAAGTTGGTATTGAAAGACTTCATCTTGAGCAAGATGCAGGAAAAAGCATTCATGATATGGATCCTCAAAATACTTTAGTTGATTTAAATAGATCTGGTGTTGCCTTGATGGAAATTGTTAGCAAACCTGATTTAAGAACTCCAGATGAGGTTAGTACTTATATTAAAAAACTAAGATCAATAATGAGATATCTCGGTACTTGTGATGGTAACATGCAAGAAGGATCCTTAAGAGCCGATGTTAATGTTTCAGTTCGTATTAAAGGATCTGAAAAACTTGGTACAAGATGTGAAATTAAAAATGTTAATTCTATTAAATTTATGCAAATGGCTATTAACTATGAAGCTAATAGACAGGTGGATTTGATTGAAGAAGGAAAAACAATAAATCAAGAAACAAGATTGTTTGATATCAAAAAAAATGAAACGCGATCAATGAGATCTAAGGAAGACGCTCATGACTATAGATACTTTCCTGATCCAGATTTATTACCATTAGAAGTTACTGATGACTTTATAAAAAAACTTAAAGCTGATATTCCAGAATTACCAGATGATAAGAAAAAAAGATTTATCGATAAATTCAAACTATCTCCCTATGAAGCAACAATATTAGTCTCTGACATTGATACATCAAAATATTTTGAAGAAATTATTGCTAACTCAGATATTAAATTAGCAACTAACTGGATTACTGGTGAGTTATTTGCAGTGTTAAATGATAAAAACTTAGAAATATCTGATAGCCCTATAAGCGCTAAAAACTTATCAAAATTAATAAATTTAATTAAAGATGGAACAATTTCAGGAAAAATAGCAAAAACAATATTTGAGCTAATGATGGATGGAGATAAGGATCCACAAAAAATAGTAGAAGAAAAAGGCCTAAAACAAGAAAGCGATCCTAAAGCAATAGAGGCATTAATCGATAAAGTAATCACCGATAATCCAGAAAAAGTAAAAGAATATAAATCAGGAAAAGAAAAACTATTTGGTTTTTTTGTTGGTCAAGCAATGAAAGTGTCAAGTGGCAAAGCAAACCCACAATTAATAAATGACATATTAAAGAAGAAACTTTAATGTTATGGGTAAGAATCTTGAAATCACTGAAAAGCTTCAAAAATATATAAATGATTTTGGTTTAAAGTTAAACCCAATCCAGCAAGAAATAATAGATTACAATAATACTCTTGGTGACGTTAAGAGATTGCAGGTAGCTCAATCACAATGTCATTTTTTACATTTAATCATTAAGATATCAAATATTAAAAATGTACTTGAGATTGGAACCTTTACTGGTTTAAGTGCATTATCAATTGCGCTTGCTTTACCAGATGAAGGTAAACTCATAGCCTTAGATAAGAATGAAGACACAAATAAAGTTGCTACCGATTTTTTTAAAAAAGCCAAGCAAGATCACAAAATACAAACAATAATAAAACCTGCTCTTGAAAGTTTAGATGATTTAAAAAATAGTAAGTTTGATATGATTTTTATTGATGCAGATAAAATGAATTATAAAGAATATTACGAAAGATCTTTAGATTTATTAAATAAAAATAGTTTAATCGTAATTGATAACGTTCTTTGGCATGGTGAAGTTGTTGATGAAGCTAATAATGACAAATACACTTTAAATATTAGAAAATTTAATACTTATGTGTCACAAGATAAAAGAGTGGAGCAAATTATAGTTCCTTTAGGTGACGGTATGACTGTTTGTAGAGTTTTATAATGGTTGAAGTATTTGGTTTCTATAAATTCAAAAAAATTAAATCATTAAAAAAAAATAAAATTTTACTTCAAGATTTATTAATAAAAAAAAATATTAGAGGAACAATAATTATTGCTAACGAAGGAGTAAACGCAACTATTTCAGGAAAATCTGCAGAATTAAAAGTAACAATTAACAAGATTAAAAAAATATTAGATTTTAAAAAATTTGATAGTGAAAATATATCTAAAAGTAAATTTCAACCATTTCATAAACCTAAAGTGAAAATTAAAAAAGAAGTTGTGCCAATGGGACTTTCTTTATCATCAAAAAATAAAAAAGATAATCATGTTGATCCAAAGAAGTGGAATGAATTGATTTTTGATAAAGATACCCTAGTCCTTGATTCAAGAAAACCTTTTGAATATGAGGTAGGTACTTTTAAAAGGTCAGTTAATCCAGACGTTGATAATTTTAGAGAATTTCCAAAATACTTAAATAAACTTAATAAAAAAAAAACAATTGCTATGTTTTGTACTGGTGGAATT
This sequence comes from Candidatus Pelagibacter sp., assembly GCA_029941985.1. Lineage (GTDB taxonomy): Bacteria > Pseudomonadota > Alphaproteobacteria > Pelagibacterales > Pelagibacteraceae > Pelagibacter. The sequence goes on from JAPYTV010000003.1 coordinate 21,077, forward strand.
CGATGTGAAAAAGCTTCAGTTTTTTTAGAAAAAAAAGGATTTAAAAATGTTTATCAATTAAAAGGTGGAATTCTAAACTATTTAAAAAATGTTAAGAAAAAAGAGAGCTTGTGGAATGGAGAATGTTTTGTTTATGATAATAGAATTAGTGTTAAGCATGGGTTAGTTAGTGGCACATACTCAATGTGCAGTGGGTGTAGAAAACCTGTTTCACCAAAAGATAAGAAGTCAAAAAAATATGAGGAGGGTGTTTCATGTGTTAATTGTAATGATAATTTAACACAAACTCAAAAGGGTAGATTTAGGATGAGACAAAAACAAATAGTCCTTGCTAAAAAGACTGGATCAAAGCATATATTCCAAAAAGAATTTAAATAATAAAATATTGTCTGAAAAATTAAAATTAACTAAAGATCCTATCTGGACACTACTTCGAAAAGTAACAATTCCAGCAAGTGTAGGTTCGTTATTTCAAACATTTTATAATTTAGTTGATACTTGGTTTGCAGGTAGAATTTCTGCGGAAGCTATAGGTGCAATAGCTAAATCATTTCCAATATATTTTGTAATAATAGCTGTTGGTGTTGGTATTGGTGCTGCAACGAATGCATGCATAGGTAATTTAATAGGTCAAAAAAAAATGGACAAGGCTTCATTATTTATCGCTCAATCAGTAGTCTTTGCTCTAGTAACTTCTGTTATTGTAACTTTATTTGGACTTAATGCTTCTGAATTTCTTTTATCTGTAATGGGTTCAGATGCAGCTAGTATTGCTTTAACGAGAGAGTATTTAGATATAATTTTTTTAGGTACGTTTATTGTGATGGTTCAAATCTCATTAAATGGAGCTTTGAACGCACAAGGTGATACAAAAAGTTATAGAAATGTATTAATTTTTAGTTTCTTTTTGAATATATTTTTGAACCCATTATTTATTTGGGGATATGGAGTTGTTCCAGCTTTTGGTATAGCAGGTCTTGCCATAGCGACTGTAATAGCTCAATCAATAGGTGCTATTTATTTAGCTTATAAAATCAGTTCATGTAAATTAAAAAAATATTTATCTATTAAATGTTTTATTCCTAAATTTGTATTATTAAAAAAATTGTTCACACAAGCACTACCAATAATGTTTAGTATGTTGTTTATTGGCGTTGGTATTTTTAATATTTTATATTTTATTGGTCAATTTGGTGATCTTGCAACAGCAGGTTATGGTGCCGCTTTGAGAGTTGAGCAAGTTTTCTTACTACCAGTAATTGGTTTGAACACGGCTGTACTTTCGATTGGTGGTCAAAACTTTGGTGCTAAAAAATTTAACCGTATAAGAGAATTATATTCTAAAGCTTTGCTTTTTGGTTCTTCGTTTATGGCTGTAGCAGGTTTAATATTATTTGTTGGTGCAGAATTTTTTGTTTCTCAATTTACAGATAACCAAGAAGCTATAATTCATGGTGCTATATATTTAAAAGTAGCTGCATTAATTGCTCCAATTTATCCTGTATTTTTTATAACTACAGCTGTTTTTCAAGCTCTTAAAAAACCTATATACAGTCTTTATTTAAGTATCTTAAGATTAACAGCATTTCCATTTTTATCATTATGGTATGTGATAAATATTCGTGGTGGTGACTATGAAGATATATTTTATACTATAATGGCAACAAATTGGTTTATGGGTATTTCCCTAATCATCTTTATTGGATATTTTTTAAACAATGTTTTTAAACAAAAGAAAAGTCATTTTTCTTACTAGTATTTTTTCATTAGTATTTTTCCTAAATTTTAGCTACGTCAAATCACAAGAACTAAAAGTTGTTGATGGTGATACAATTCACTTAGATGGTGAGAAAATTAGATTTATTGGCATTGATACACCTGAGTTAAAACAAACTTGTATCAAAGACGGTGTTAAAAAACCCTGTGGCGCAACAGCAAAAAAAATTCTTATTAATAAAATTGGAAATAATAATATAGAATGTATTAGGGAAGGTAAAGATCAATATAAAAGAACTTTAGCTGAATGCTTTGTTAATAATGAGAGCTTATCTAGCTACTTAGTTAAAAGTGGCTATGCTTTTGCTTATAGAAAATATTCTAAAAAATTTATTAAAGACGAAGATCATGCAAGAACCAAAAAAATTGGTATGTGGTCAATGAAATTTGAATATCCATGGGATTATCGGAGGAATAATTAAAGTTTGATTGAATTTTCTATAGCTTTCTGGGATGACACTTCTAAGATTAGTCCACGTGCTAAAAAAGTTGTTGATGCATTTAAATTATATGCTCAAACAATGGATAAAGCAGGATAT
>JAPYTV010000003.1:23491-32498 GCA_029941985.1 Candidatus Pelagibacter sp.
AAAAGTTGTTGATGCATTTAAATTATATGCTCAAACAATGGATAAAGCAGGATATCCTTACAGATAAAAATTATAATTTTAGGCGCCTTTTATTAAAGGCGCCTAATTAGGATTAGGGTTTAGAGGTAATACCACCATCAACAATCAATTCAGTTCCAGTAATATAACTAGCTTGATCGCTCAATAAAAACATAGAAGCATTTGCAATATCTTCTGGTTTTCCAACTTTATTTAAAGGAATAAATTTTTCTAAATTCTTTTTTGCACTAGGATTTTTTTTCCATCTAATTTGCATACTCGTATCTATTGGACCAGGTAAAATTATATTTGATCGAATGTTGTTAGATGCAAATTGAATTGCAAAAGATTTTGAAAGTCTAATCATTGCTGCTTTTGAAGCACCATATGCGTCTTGAGGTTTATCATCTCCAGATAGTGCATCAATAGAAGATATATGTACCATTGAACCAAATTTATTTTTAATCATTTTGGGTACGATAATTTTTGATAAATACATCATCGATTTTAGATTTATTTCAAAAACTTTATCCCAAATGTTCGAGTTTATATCTACAGCAGAAATATCCTTGTTAAACCATAAAACACCAGTTGTATTTACTAGATAATCTACACTTTTCTTTTTTTTATAAAACGATTCTATATGTAATTTTAAACTTTTAAAATTAGTTACATTAACTTTTTTGAACACACAATTTTTGTTATTATCTAAAAATTTTTTGCCAGGGCTTTTAAGATCTAGCATTAAAACTGAAATATTATTTTGAGATAATTTTTTTGAGATCGCCAAACCCATACCTCCACTTGCACCCGTAATTATTGCAGATTTACCTTTATAATTTAATTTCATTTTATTGCTTTTTTCTTAGATGAAAGCTTTTAGGAGCAGTTAATTTTTCATATGCAGCCTCTGACAAAGAACATCCTTTTCCAGTTTCTTTAACTCCAGTCCAAGATAGGGCTGGATCTAAATAATCGCATCGGTTCATGTAAAAAGTACCAGTCTCAACTTTGTTTCCAATTCTTTCTGCGGTTTCTAAATCTTTAGTCCAAATAGAGGCTGTTAATCCATAAGGGCTATCATTCATTAATTTAATAGCTTCATTTTCATCTTTAACTTTCATTATGCCAACAGATGGTCCAAAAGTTTCTTCAGTCATAAAATTCATTTCATGACTCACATTGGTTAAAACTTGAGGTATCAAATAATTTTTATGTTCTTTTGGAAAACTAAATTTATTTTCATCAATCATTTTTTTTGCTCCTTTATCAATTGCGGAATTCATTTGTTTTAAAATAAATTCTGCAGCAGATAATTTAACAACAGGTCCTAAGTTAGTTTCTTTTTCTAAAGGATTTCCAAGTTTATAATTATATGTTTTTGTAACAAATGATTCTAAAAAATTATTATAAATTTTTTCATCAACATAAATTCTTTCGATCCCACAACAAGATTGACCTGAATTAAAAAAAGATCCATCAACTAAATTTTCAACTGTTTTTTCTAAATCACAATCATATCTTGCATAAGCTGGATCTTTACCACCAAGTTCTAGCGTCATATCAATAAATTTATTATGTGTAGCTTTTTGAACATCATAACCTGCTTTTACTGAACCAGTAAAGGAGACAAAGTTAATTCTATTATCAGAAACAATCTTCAAACTATCTTCATGATTTAAATGTAAGAAGTTAAAAACATCTTTTGGTAAAGTTTTTTTTGCAGATTGATAAAGTTGTTCAGCACATAATGGTGTTTGTGCAGAGTGTTTTAAGATAACAGAATTACCTGCTGCCATAGCTGGAATTATAGAATTTACTGAAACTAAATATGGATAATTCCATGGTGCAATTACAAATACCACTCCAAGAGCTTTTCTTTTTATATAACTTTTAAAATTACTGTCTTTAGCAACGTCAATATTTGCTAATTTTTTTTCTGCAATTGATAGCATATAATCTGCTCTTTCTTTGAAGCCTTTTAATTCACTTGCTGTTTGAGAAATTGGTCTACCAATTTGCCTACTTAATTCTTCGCCAATTATTTCACCTCTTGATAAAAAATCCTCAACAAAATTTAATAATAGTTTTATTCTATCTTTAATGTTCAGATCTGCCCATGCTTTTTGAGCCTTCATTGAGTTGTTTATAGTTTCTTCAATTTTATCTCCATTATAATCTCTTTCGATATAAAGGGTATTATCAATAGGTGTAATTGTTTTTTGCATAAATATTTTGGTTAAAATTGTTTTAGATAGTGATATACATCGTTAAATTTTACAAAATACTAAACAAAAAAATGCAAAAATACAACTGGAATTATCCTACTACAATGTGGGTAGGAGAAAATAGAATTAACGACATTGCTTTGGCATGTAAAAATTTTAACATTAATAAACCATTACTTGTTACAGACAAAGGGTTAGCCCAATCAGATATTGTTAAAAAAACTTTATTGATTTTAAAGGATAACAATATTTCTGCTGAATTATATTCAAATGTAATAGGAAACCCAACCGGCACAAATGTTAATGAAGGTGTTGATAGTTATAAAAAAAATCAATGTGACGGTGTAATAGCATTCGGTGGTGGTAGTGGTTTGGATGTTGGTAAAGCAGTTGCCTTTATGTCAGCACAAACTCTACCTATTTGGGATTTCGAAGATGTTGGAGACAATTGGACTAAAGCAAATTTAGATAAGATTGCACCAATTATTGCTGTGCCAACAACTGCAGGCACTGGTTCTGAGACAGGTAGAGCCTCAGTAATATTAAATGAAGAAACAGGTGTGAAAAATATTATCTTTCATCCAAAATTTTTACCTTCAATAGTTATTTTAGATCCTGTTTTAACAGTTGGATTGCCATCAAAAATGACAGCAGCAACAGGGATGGACGCATTAGCTCATAATTTAGAAGCCTATTGTGCGCCAGGTTATCATCCAATGGCAGATGGAATTGCATTAGAAGGGATGAGGTTAATAAATAAATGGTTGTTAGAGGCTGTTAAAAATGGATCTAACCTTGAAGCAAGAATGAACATGTTGACTGCGGCAAGTATGGGTTCAACAGCTTTTCAAAAAGGCTTAGGTGGAATTCATTCATTAAGTCATCCTGTAAATGCATTAAACAATATACACCATGGTTTATCTAATGCTATTTTTATGCCATATGTTTTAAGTTTCAATAAGGATGCCATCGAAGAAAAAATTATTAAAGTTTGCGATTATTTAGAATTAAAAGACCGAACTTTTAATGGATTTATCAATTGGGTTTTAAAGTTTAGAAAAGATTTAGATATTCCTCATAAACTATCAGACGTTATTCAAGAAAAAGATTTAGATCTTGAGAGACTTTCAAAAATGGCTCTTGAAGATCCTTCTACAAACGGAAACCCAAAAAAATTAACCTTAGAAGATATGAGGCTACTATATCAAAACAGTATGTCTGGTCAGTTATTTTAGATATTATTTATTGTAGTCAACATAATGAAAATATTAAAAAAATGTGATAACAAAAACATGGTCATAATCTTGACGCAGCATCGTCAATCCAGGACATTAAATGTTCTGAAAATGACCTTCTAACAAATAAGTTTACGGTATTAATTTCTTTGAGATGAATTATCACATCTATCTGAAGTAGTAATGTTTGTGTAACGGCACCGTTTTTTTTTTTAAATTCATTAAAATTAAAAGGACAACCTGTGCTAAGTAAATCAAAGATTTTTTCACCTTTTAAATTAATCATTACAAACTGGTCGCTGACATCAGTAACTGCCCCTAAATTAGTTTTAGATATTTTACTAAATAATAATTTTTCAATTTGATAATTATTATTTTCTTTATCAGCAGTATAATTTGAAATAATCATCCATTCGTCGGGTGATAGCCACATAGAAGTATAATTGTCACTTGATGATGACGTGTTAGCTTCTAGTGGTAAAGTCATATTAATATTCTTTCCAATAGTAGATAAAAATTCTCTATTTTTTCCTCTTAAATTTAACTTCATAACCGGGACGACTTCTTTAACAATTAAACCAGAATATGTTTTTTCTTCTTTTATTGATGACTGATAATTAAGCATTTAATCTTTCATTCTCTTTATCTAGAAAAACTGAATCAGTAACAGTTACATTAATTGTTCTACTTTCCATGGGTATAAATAATTTTTTACCCAACATAGATTTTCCTCCTCTTACAACAGCAAGAGCAATAGACTTATTTAAATTTGGACTAAAGTAACTTGAGGTAACGTGACCTAACATTTGAACAGGACTTTGATTTAATTCTGAAACTATTTGTGCACCTTCTTCTAAAACTTCTTTTGGATCATCTGTTGCTAATCCAACTAAATGTTTACGATCTTCCCTCATAGTATCAGATCTGTATAGAGATCTTTTGCCAATAAAATCATATTTCTTTTTACTCACTATCCAATCCATTTGAAGATCGATCGGTGTCATCGTTCCGTCAGTATCTTGTCCAACAATAATAAAACCTTTTTCAGCTCTCAATAAGTGCATAGTTTCCGTTCCATAAGGAGTAATGTTAAATTCTTTTCCAGCTTCCATACACTGTTCCCATAATGATTTTCCATAGTTTGCTTGTACATTAATTTCATAACTAAGCTCACCTGTAAAACTAATACGCATTACTCTACATTTGATTTTGCCAATTTGTGCTTCTTTAAAAGACATGTGAGGAAAGTTTTCATCAGATAAATTTAAATCTGGAATTAATTTATTTAATATTTTTTTACTGTTTGATCCACAGACACTAGCAGTTGCGAAGTGATCTGTAACAGATGTAAGATATACATCTAGTTCAGGCCATTCTGTTTGAAGATAATCTTCAAGTTTTCCCATAACATTTGCAGCCCCACCAGTAGTAGTTGTCATTATATAATGGTTTTCACTTATTCTAGTTGTAACTCCATCATCGTAAACCATTCCATCTTCATTAAGCATTAATCCATATCTACATTTACCGATTTCAAGTTTTGACCAAGCATTTGTATAAACTCTATTTAAAAATTCCGAGGTATCACTTCCTTGAATGTCAATTTTACCTAGTGTTGAAGCATCCAATATTCCAGCGCTAGCTCTTGCAGCAAGACTCTCTCTTTGGACTGCTTCATGCATAGACTCATTATTTTGTGGGTAATACCAAGCCCTTTTCCACTGACCAACATTTTCAAATTTTGCTTTATTTTCAATGTGCCAATCATTCATTGGAGTCCTTCTAAAAATATCAAAATATTCACCAACATTTCTTCCAACAATAGTTCCAAAAGTTAAAGGAGTGTAGGGAGGTCTAAATGTCGTTGTTCCGAGTTCTCCCATCTTAACTCCGGTTGTATCAGCAATAATTCCAAGTGCATGCATATTACCAAGCTTACCTTGATCTGTACCCATACCTGTTGTTGTATATCTTTTAACATGTTCTATAGATCTAAAACCTTCTCTAAGGGCTAGTTTAATATCTTTAGCTGTTGCATCATTTTGATAATCCACAAATGGTTTAGTTTTTCCAATAACCTTGTCTGATGGTAATAACCAAATATTTTTTTTATTAGCTTCTTTCGAATTCACTACAGATAAATTTTCGTAGTCAGTTTTATCTATTTCAAGAAAATCTTTTAAACTACTTGAAGAGTTTTTAATTATTTTATCTAACTCAAAGTCACCATCACATGAACCAATACTTATTTGTTTAGAAGGATATTTGTTAGGAACAAATACTTGATCTACGTCTCTAAATTTCAATTTGCCACCTGATTGTGTAAATAAATGCACTGCTGGTGTCCATCCACCAGCCACACCTAGGCAATCACAATCAACATTAATTCTAGACCCAATAACTGATTGTGCATCTTCAGAAAGCTTCATGATAGAAATTTGTTTTAATTTTTTATAACCATGAGTGTCAACAACTGTATGAGACCAGTAAATTTTGATATCTAAATTTTCAGCTTCTTTAATAATTAATGATTCACTTTTTTCTCTAATATCAACAATTGCATTAACTTTAATTCCTTTTTTAGATAGAGAAATAGCACTTTCATATGCACTGTCATTATTAGTAAAGAAAACATTTTTTTCTCCACAAATAACACCGTAATAATCAACATACTTTTTAACTGCAGATGAAAGCATTATTCCAGGCCTATCATTGTTGTTAAAAATAAGAGGTCTTTCCAAAGAACCAGTAGCAACTATTACCTTCATAGCTCTAATTTTTAAAAGTCTTTGTCTAACTTTATTTTTTTTTTCACTTGCACTTAAATGATCTGTAAGATTTTCTCTAGCTAACAGGAAGTTATAACCATGATATGCAGCAACGCTTGTTCTGGTTTTTATTTCTAAATTATCTAACTTTTTTAGACTACTAATTTCATTAGTTAACCATTCAGAAGAAACTTTATTTTCTATCTTAAAGTTATCTGAGTTTTGATAAATAGTTGTTCCACCAATTTCTGTTTTTTCATCCAATAAAAGAGTTTTAAGATTATTTTGAGCAGCAGTTTTTGCTGCCATAATTCCAGATATTCCACCACCTATTACTAATACGTCACAATGTACGTATTTATGATCATAAATATCAGTATCAGGTTTTGTTGGAGATTTTCCTAAGCCTGCTGAGTGTCTTATTAAGTACTCATATTTTTCCCAAAAACTAGCGGGCCACATAAAAGTTTTATAATAAAAACCTGCAGGTAGAAAAGGGGATAATAGGTTATTTATTCCACCTATATCAAAATTAACACTTGGCCAACAATTTTGGCTTGTTGCTTCTAAACCATTGTATATTTCAACCTCTGTAGCTCTTACGTTGGGTTCTGTTATTGCTTTGTCATTACCAACTTGAACAATTGCATTGGGTTCTTCAGAGCCAGCTGTCATTATTCCTCTTGGTCTATGATATTTAAAACTTCTACCAACTAAATGAATACCATTAGCCAACAAAGCTGAAGCGAGAGTATCACCTTTAAATCCATGATAATTTTTTCCATTAAATTTGAATGAAACTCTTGTCGTTTCATCAATGAAGTTGCTACTTTTTACTCTAAGATTTTTTGGCATTTTATTCTATTGGAGATTTTTCACCCATTTTATAAATTAATTTGATTTCATCATTAGATGTGTCTCTCAACATATTAAACCATTTTCTACATCCATGAGCATGGTTCCATCTTTCAAATTGAATGCCTTTAATATTTTTTCTCATGAATAAATATTCTGCCCATTCTTCATCATTTAACTCTGTTGGTTGTTTTGGTCTTTCTATATGAGCTTCACCACCAGCTTTAAATTCGCTTTGATCTCTTTCACCACAAAAAGGACAATTTATTATAAACATTTAATGAGCTACCGCAGCAGCACCATGTTCATCAACAAGGTCACCACTAACAAATCTATTTAGGTTAAAAGCTGCATTAAGCTTATGAGGTTCATCATTTGCTATTGTGTGAGCAAATAAATCTCCAGAACCTGGTGTAGCTTTAAAACCACCTGTTCCCCAACCACAATTAAAATACAAACCTTTGATAGAAGTTTTGCTTAAAATTGGACTTGCATCTGGGCAAATATCAACAATACCTCCCCATTGGCGCAACATTCTCATTCTACTAAATATTGGATATAGTTCTAAAATTGCATTAAGAGTTCCTTCAACAATTTGATGACTACCTTTTTGAGAATATGAAATATAATCATCTGTACCAGCACCTATTACAAGTTCACCTTTATCTGACTGACTTACATAAGCATGTACAGCATTAGACATAACAACAGTATCGATAATTGGTTTAACTGGTTCTGAAACTAGGGCTTGTAAGGGTTTACTTTCTAGTGGTAATCTTAAACCAGCCATATTTGCAAGTACACTTGAGTGACCTGCTGCAACAACACCAATCTTTTTGGTTTTGATAAAACCTTTAGTAGTTTCTAAACCTTCAACTTCGTCTCCATTTCTTTTTATCCCTTTAACTTCACAATTTTGAATTATATCAACACCCATTTCATCAGCACCTCTTGCATAACCCCATGCAACAGCATCATGACGAGCAGTACCAGCTCTTTTTTGCAAAGTTCCACCTAGGACTGGATAACGAATATTAGATGAAGTATTAATAATAGGACAGAATTTTTTAACCTCTTCTGTGCTTAAGTAATATGCATCAATTCCATTTAATCTATTTGCGTGAGTTCTTCTTTTTAAATCTCTTACATCTTGAAGGTTGTGTGCTAAGTTCATTACACCTCTTTGACTAAACATTATATTATAATTAAGTTCTTGAGAAAGACCTTCCCAAATTTTTAATGCATGATCATAAAGTCCTGCGCTAGCATCCCACAAATAATTTGATCTTATGATTGTTGTATTTCTTCCAGTATTACCACCACCAATCCAATTTTTTTCAACAACAGCAATATTTATCATATTGTGTTTTTTTGCTAAGTAATACGCTGTTGCCAATCCATGTCCACCACCACCAACTATAACTGCATCATATTCTTTTTTTGGTGCAGGATCTTTCCAAGCTTTTTGCCAATTTTCATGGTACGAAAAAGCATTTTTAATTAGTGAAAATATTGAATACTTGTTTTTCATTATATTAATTAATAATTACTTTATAAATATTGAATATTCAATACAATCGGTTATATCCATACGTCTGTGGAAGAGTGGGTGAGAGGCTGAAACCAGTCGTTTGCTAAATGACCGTGCGAGGAAACTTGTACCGAGGGTTCGAATCCCTCCTCTTCCGCCATTAAAACAATGGCCGGTCTTTAAAAAAATTCATCATCGGAATTGGCCTTTTTTCTAAAATATATCTATAAACATTATAATTTTCTAACACACGCTGTACATAATTTCTTGTTTCTTTAAATTTAATTAACTCAATCCAGTCAACATAATCAACTTGGTTTTTTTGAGGATTTTTATTTATTTTTTTCCAATATTTAACTCTTTTTGGTCCAG
>JAPYTV010000004.1 GCA_029941985.1 Candidatus Pelagibacter sp.
TTGGAACATTTAAGTCAACTCTTACTATTACTTTTTTTCCTTTTAAAATAAGATTCTTATCTAAAATGCTATTCATTAAAATTTAAATCTTATGAAGATATTCAACAATATCACACATTCTATTTGAAAAGCCCCATTCATTATCATACCAAGCTGAAATTTTTCCCATGTTTTGACCGACCACACTTGTTAAAGAAGAGTCAACAATAGCTGAAGCTGAATTGTGATTAAAGTCAATTGAAACTAGTTTTTCTGTAGTAATTTCTAAAACTCTTTTGGATTGTTTTTTAGAAGCAATAGTAAATGCTTCATTAATTTTTTCTTTAGTTATTTCTTTTTTTGTACAAAAAACTAATTCTATTAAGGAAACATTAGGTGTTGGAACTCTCATAGCCACACCTTCAAGTTTTCCTTTTAGAGAAGGGATAATTTCACCAATAGCTTTTGATGCACCAGTTGATGTTGGGACAATTGATTGACTAGCAGATCTTGCCCTTCTTGGGTCTTTATGAGAGTTATCAAGTATTCTTTGATCACTAGTAAATGCATGAATAGTAGTCATGAAGCCTTTTTCAATCTCAAAATTTTCATTTAAAATATTAGCAACCGGGGCTAAACAATTAGTTGTACAAGAAGCAGCTGATACTATTTGATCATTTTTAGTCAATGTATTTTCATTCACTCCATACACAATTGTTTTGTCAGCATTTTTGCAGGGCGCAGAAACAATAACTTTTTTTGCTCCATTTTTTATGTGACCTAGTAATTTTTCTTTAGAATTAAATTTTCCAGTACATTCAAAAACATAATCAACATTATGCTTTTTCCAGTTGATATCTTCAATATTAGATTCTTGGGAAAATGAAATTTTATTTTTATTAATGATTAAATGTTTTTTATCAAAATTAAGATCAGCATTAAATTTTCCGTGAATTGAGTCATATTTTATTAAAGAACAGCTAACTTCGGAGTTAGAACGGTTATTTATATGTTTAATTTCTATATTTTTATTTTTACTTTCAATAATGGCTCTAATTACCATTCTGCCGATTCTTCCCATTCCGTTAATTCCAATATTTATTGTCATATTTAGTTCTTTATTAGATTCTTTGTTTTTTTGGAAATAGTTTCAGCAGTTAATCCAAAATATTTATAAATATCTTTATATGGTGCACTTTTACCAAATTCATCAATTCCGAAGGTTAAACCCTGTGCCCCAACATATTTTTTCCAGCAATCCGTTGAAGCTGCTTCAATTGATATTTTAAATTTTGTTTCATCAAGAATTTTTTCTTTATAAGATCTTGACTGCAAGTCAAAAATATCTTGGCACGGTACTGATATAACTTTAGAGTATATTTTGTTTTTGGCTAATTTATGGCTGGTCTCAATAGCTAAATTTACCTCAGACCCGCTTGCTAATATAGTTAAGCCTATTTTTTTATTTGTTCTTAAGACTTCATAAGCTCCAAAAGAACATTTGTTAGTGTTTGAATGTTTTTTTCTAAAAGGTTCAAGATTTTGTCTAGTTAAAGATAATATACTTGGAGTTTTAGAATTTTTTAAAGCTAATTCCCAACACTCAATAGTTTCCATTCTGTCTGCCGGTCTAAAAACATTTAAGTTTGGAATAGATCTTAGTCCAGACAACTGTTCTATTGGTTGGTGTGTTGGACCATCCTCACCTAAACCAATTGAGTCATGTGTCATAACATAAATGGCTCTTTGTTTCATAAGTGCTGACAGTCGAATAGAGGGTTTACAGTAGTCTGTAAAAATTAAGAAAGTTCCACCATAAGGGATAAAACTACTATGTAATGCAAGTCCATTCATTATTCCACACATAGCATGTTCTCTTACACCATAATGAATATAATTTCCATTAAAGTCACCAGGCTTAATTATTTTATGATATTTTGTTTTAGTATTATTTGATCCCGTTAAATCAGCTGAGCCGCCAATTAAAGTATTATTTTCTTTAGTAAGAGCATTTAATGTTAATTCAGAAGATTTTCTTGTGGCTAGGCTTTTAGTTTCTTTAATTGCATTTTGTTTTTCAAATTTTAATGCTTTAGAAAAATTATTTTTTAATTCTTTTTCGGTGTTTTTTTTATTTTTTTTATATAATTTATTCCACCTTGATTCAAGTTTTACACCTTTATTACCAATTTTTTTCCATTCATTTAAAATATTATTTGGAATTTCAAAAGCTTTATGTTTCCATTCTAATTTATTTCTTACAAGTTTAATTTCATCTATACCAAGTGGACTTCCGTGTGAAGACGCTTTGTCCGATTTATTAGGTGAGCCAAAACCTATTTTTGTTTTGCAAGATATTACAGTTGGTTTTCTTGCATTCTGAACTTTTTTTAATGCTTTAAAAATTTCTTTTTCATTATGACCATTAATTAAAACATAATCCCAGCCATAACTTTCAAATCTTTTTTTAAAATTATCTGATACAGCTAGATTAGTTGGTCCATCAATTGATATTGAATTATTATCAAATAACATAACTAAGTTTTTTAGTTTTAAATGACCAGCTAAACTCATTGCCTCATGGCTGATACCTTCCATTAAACAACCATCACCGGCCAATACATATGTTTTATGATTAACTATTTTTTTTCCTAATTTCTTTTTTAAAATTTCTTCAGCAATTGCAAAGCCAACTGAATTAGCAATTCCTTGTCCAAGAGGGCCGGTTGTTGTCTCTATTCCAGTCCCAGGGTGATATTCAGGATGTCCAGCACAGATACAATCTAGTTTTCTAAATTTTTTGATATTATTTAAAGAAATGCTTTTATATCCAGTTAGATATAATAAAGAGTAAAGCAACATAGATCCATGACCTGCCGATAAAATAAACCTATCTCTATTTAACCAATTAGGGTTTTTTGGGTTAAATCTTAGAAAATTCTTAAATAAAACTGTTGCTACATCTGCCATTCCCATGGGCATGCCAGGATGTCCTGAATTAGCTTTTTGAACAGCATCCATGGATAAAAACCTTATAGCATTTGATAAATCTTTATGTAGTTTATTCAAAAATTATCCTAACTAGACTAAGAAGACTGAATTTAATATTATAAACATATATATATGAAAACTCACAGTGAAAAAGAAAAAAAACTTGATTTGGCAATTGATAAGTTAAAAGGCTTAAACCTGCAGAATCCAACTCTAAAAACTAATTTAGAAAATTTAAGCTCTCAAAAAAATCAATTAGAAATTGAAAAAAAAGAAATAGAAGCTAAATACCAAAGTTTGATCACAGAACATAAAGTCCTTAGTCAAAAACTAGAGGAGATAAATAATCAAAAAAATGTAGAACAAAAAAAAGAAACAGAGTTTTCAGAAAAAATTGATGAATTAAATCAAGAAACAGTTACTTTATTAGAAGAGATAGATAAATGGCAAATGTAAGTATAAAATTTAATGGTAAAGAATATCTTTTATCTTGTGATGATGGGCAAGAAGAACATTTGGAAGAACTATTAGTTCACATTAAACAAAAGTTTAATGATCTAAAAAATGATCTTGGGAATATAGGTGAAAATAAACTTTTATTAATTACTTCAGTTAAAATAATGGACGAATACTTTGAGACTAAAAAAAAAGTAGATCAAAAAAAAATTGAATTAAAAAATTTGTCAGATAAATTTAGGGAATTAAAATCTTTAGTTTATGATTATAAAGAGAAGAAAGAAGAAGAGATTAATCAATTAGCCCAAGATCATGAAAACTTTAAAAAGGAAATTGATAAAAATAAAGAAGATTATGAAAAAATTATTGAAGAAGCTGCAGACGAAATAGAAAGCTTTGTTGAAAAAGCCAATTTAGAAAATCCTATTCAGTAAACTTGTGCTTAAATCTAAATTAAGAAAAAAAATTCTTAAAATTAGAACAATTGCTAATGTAAAAAATATTAAAATAGATTTTGATAAAATTATAGATTTACTCAAAAAAGAAAAAATAGCTAAAAAAAGTATAGGTGGATATTATCCAGTAAATTCTGAAGTTGATGATTTAGATATATTAAAAAAATTTGAAAAAATAAAATTTACTATTTCCTTACCAGTAATAAAAAAAAATTTTAAAATGGATTTTTATAAATGGTCATTTAATGAGCCACTAAAAATAAATAAATATGGAATACCTCAGCCAAATTCGAAAATTTTAGTTTATCCAGATATTTTATTAGTACCACTTGTTGCTTTTGATAATAATCGAAATAGACTTGGTTACGGAGGTGGATATTATGATCGTTTAATAGAAAAATTAACTAAAAAGAAAAAAATTTTAAAAATAGGCTTAGCTTTAGCTTGTCAAAAAGTTAAAAAAATTCCAATAAATAAACATGATAAAAGATTAGATTATATTGTAACAAATAGATTTATTTTAAAATGAAAATTCTTTTTTTAGGAGATGTGGTTGGAATTTCAGGATGTTCAATGATTTTGAAAAACTTACTTTCACAAATTGAAAGTAAAAAAATTGATTTTGTTATTGTAAATGGAGAAAACGCTGCTGCAGCTGGCGTAGGTATTACTGAAGAAATATGTAAGGATTTTTTTAATTGTGGGGTTGATGTAATTACAACTGGAAACCATGTTTGGGACCAAAAAGAAATCATGCCTTACATAGAGAAAGAGAATAGATTATTAAGACCTAAAAATTTATTTGAACCATCTCCAGGAAAAGGATTTGGAATATTTACCTCTAAAAAGGGCATAAAAGTTGGTGTTCTTAATTTAATGGGAAATGTATTTATGAAAAAGTGTGAAGATGCCTTTCAAACTGCAGAAAAATTTATACAAAAATATAAATTAAAAAAAGACTATGATTTTCTCGTAGTTGATTTTCATGGAGAGATTACAAGCGAGAAATCAGCTATGGGTCATTTTTTTGATGGTAAGTCAACATTAGTTGTAGGTACACATACTCACATTCCCACAAATGATGCGAGAGTATTAAAAAATGGAACTGCTTACCAAACCGACGCAGGAATGTGTGGAGATTATGATTCAGTTATTGGAATGAATAAAGAGAATTCAATTAATAGGTTTTTAAAAAAAAAATCTACTAAACATTTTCCTGCAACTGGAGGTGCTACTTTGTGTGGTGTGATAGTTGATTGTAATATAGAAACAGGATTAGCAATAAATATAGAAAATTTTACATATGGAGGGGAATTGAAAAATTCTCATTAATTATTATGTCGGGTCACTCAAAGTGGGCAAGTATAAAACATTCAAAAGGTAAAGCTGATAAGCAAAGATCTAAAATATTCTCTAAATTATCTAAAGAAATTAGTGTGGCAGCAAAACTTGGGGATAAAGATCCCGATATGAATCCAAGACTAAGATCTGCAATTCAAGCTGCAAGATCAGCTAACATGCCAAAAGATAATATTGAAAGAGCTATTGACAAATCATCTGCTAACACTGAAACAAATTTTGAAAATTTAAGGTATGAAGGATTTGGCCCTGATAAAATAGCAGTTATTGTTGAAGCTTTAACAGACAATAAAAATAGAACTGCATCTAATATTAGAACTATATTTCAAAAAAGTGGTGGAAACTTAGGAACACAAGGCTCAGCATCACATAATTTCAATCAATTAGGTATTATTAAAATTGAAAAAAAAGAAATATCAGATGAACAAATTTTTGAGTTAGCAATTGAATCTGGAGCTGACGAATGTATTTCAAATGATAATTTTCATGAAATACAATGTCCGATGAGTGAAATTTATAATGTAAAAAAAAATTTAGAGAAAATAATTGCAAATTTTATTTCGACAGAAATTGAATGGGTGCCACTAAATAGTGTTGAAGTAGCTAAAGATAGGGTAGAGACTTCAATTGAATTTTTAGAGGCCCTTGAAGATGATGACGATGTTCAGAATGTTTACTCAAATATAAATTTTGAAAATAACTAATGCTTATAATTAGTATTGACCCAGGAATAACCGGATCCATATGCTTTTTTGAAGATGGAAAAATAATAGATGTAGTTGAGATGCCCAATATGCCTGAAGGTAAAAAAAACAAAAGACAAGTTAATGGCGCTCAAGTATTTCATGAAATTTCTTCAAGAATCAAAAATATAAAAAAAGAAAACATTAAAGTAATTATTGAACAAGTTTCAGCTATGCCAGGACAAGGAGTGACCAGTATGTTTAATTTTGGTCAATCTTTCGGAATTTTAAAAGGAATATGTTCCGCTATGCAATTACCAATGTATTTTGTTAGACCTGCAAAATGGAAAAAATATTTTAATCTTATTAATTCAGAAAAAGATGCAAGTAGAACTAAAGCAATAGAGGTATTTCCTTATTTTTCTTCTCAATTATCAAGAAAAAAGGACTCTAATAAAGCAGACGCAATCTTAATTGCTAGTTTTTATTATGAGACTTATAAATTAGAAGAATAAATTAAGCTTTATAAAGACAAATTGATGACACATTTTAGTGTGAAATCTTAATTATGGAAGCTGATATCACATCTCAAGCTGTAGGACTTACGTCAAATATTGATTTTTCATTATGGAGCTTATTTAAACGAGCTGACTTTGTAGTTAAATCAGTAATACTTATGTTAATTGTCTGTTCAGTTTATTCATGGGCGATCATGATTGAAAAATTTAAATTATTTAAAAAAATTAATATAGAAACTGAAATGTTTGAAGAAAAATTTTGGAAATCAAAATCTGCAGAAACATTTTACAACAGTTTGCCAGCAGATCTGGAAAATCCTATGGGCTTGTTGTTTAAAGAATCTATGCAAACTTTATTAAAAGCTAAATCCAAATCAAATCTAAATGAAAGAATGAGCAGTATGCTGGAAGTTAATATTGAAAAGCAAATGGCAAAACTTGATAAAGGCTTTACTTTTTTGGCAACCGTTGGTTCTACGGCTCCCTTTATTGGTTTATTCGGAACGGTCTGGGGAATAATGAATTCATTCCAATCAATTGCAATTTCAAGAAACACAAGTCTTGCAATTGTTGCCCCTGGTATTGCCGAAGCTTTATTTGCTACAGCGCTTGGTTTGTTAGCAGCTATCCCAGCGGTTGTTGCTTATAATAAATTTAACAACGATTCTAAGAAATATTCACAAAAATTAGAAAACTTTTCTAAAAGATTTTTATCAATAATTTAAAAATGGCTTTTAAAATCAATCGTTCATCAAAAGAACCTATGAGCGAGATTAACGTTACTCCTTTTGTAGACGTAATGTTAGTTTTATTAATTATATTTATGGTAACAGCACCATTATTAACTGTTGGGGTACAGGTTGACTTACCCGAAAGTTCAGCAGACTCACTACCTGAAGAACTAGAGCCGTTAACGTTATCTATTAATTCAAAGGGGGAAATTTTTATTCAAGAATCCAAAGTTGAATATGATAAAATTATAGCAAAAATATTAGCTGTATCTAAAAACAGAACAGATACCAGAATTTATGTCAGAGGAGATAAATCAATAAACTATGGGCGAGTTTTAGAAATAATGGGTATGTTATCTGGATCTGGATTTACAAAAGTAGCATTAATTTCTGAGCCTTATAAGGAAAGGTAGTGTAAGTGAATAGAAGCATTGTTATTTCTTCTGGTTTTCATATTTTAATGATTATAATTACAGCTATGAGTTTACCATTTTTATCAAAAAAACCAATCGATCTCCCACCAATAGTTTCAGTTGAACTTATTCAAATCACAGATCAAACAAATATTCCTTTTGCACCTAAAGCTAAAAAAATTATTGAAAAAATTAAAGAAAAAGAAAAAAAACTAACAACTGAACAAGCACCACCAAAAATTGTAAAAAAGGTAAAGCCAGATGCAGTTCCGTTACCTGATGAAAAAATAGATAAGATAAAAAAGATTAAAGATAAAAAACAAAATCCAGAAAAAATAGATAACAAAGTTAAACAAGTTTCTGAATTTGAAAAAGATGATTTATTTGATCCTAATAATATTGCGGCTTTAATTGATAAGTCAAAAGTTGAAAGTGCAGAAACGAAAAATAAAACAGATAAAGTGACTCAAAATCAAGAAAAAAATGCTGATTTTACTAGATTAACATTAAGTGAAGAGGATGCTTTAAAAGCTCAAATTTTTGGATGTTGGAGCATTCCATTAGGTCTACCATACGATGAAGATTTATTAGTTAGAATTAAGTTACAATTAAAACCAGATGGATCTATTATAAGATCTGAGATTCTTGACCACGCAAGGATGAATAAGCCTGGCCAAGGATTTTATAAAGTTTTAGCTGAAAGTGCTTTAAGAGCCATTAAACTATGCCAACCTCTTAGAGTTCCGAGTACTGGATACGAGAGATGGAAAGACTTACAGTTAAACTTTGATGCAAGCGAAATGTTGAAAGGATAAAATGTTATTTAGATACATATTGTTATTATTATTTTTACTACCTAGTAAATCTTTTGCTTTAATTGAGGTAGATATCACTAGAGGTAATTTGAGTCCTCTCCCTATTGCAGTTTCTCCTTTAGCTATAGATGAAAAATCAAAAGAAAATTTTAATAGGATTTTAACAAAAGAGAATATTGGATCTGAAATATCAATAGTTGTTGAAAATAATTTAAAAAAATCTGGATTATTTAATCCTCTTAATAAAGATGCATTTCTTCAAAAACCAGAAATTGCAAATTTAAAACCAAGATTTGAAGATTGGAATTTAATAAAAGCACAAGCTTTAGTAACTGGTAAAGTTACTTTTGTAGATGAAAAATTAAGAGTTGAATTTAGGCTATGGGATGTTTTGGCTGGAAAAGAAATGATGGCTTTAGCTTTTACTACGACACCTAGTAATTGGAGGAGAGTAGGTCATATAATTACAGATAAAGTTTATGAACGTTTAACAGGTGAAAAAGGATATTTTGATACTAGAATAATTTATGTTGCAGAAGAAGGTTTAAAAACAAAAAGAATAAAAAAATTGGCAATTATGGACCAAGATGGTTTTAATAATAAGTTCTTAACATTAGGTAATGAATTAGTTTTAACTCCAAGATTTAATCCTACAAATCAAATGGTTACTTATCTTTCTTATTTTAGAAACTTACCTAGAGTTTATTTGCTTGATATTGAAACTGGCATGCAAGAAGTAGTTGGAGATTTTCCTGGAATGACATTTGCACCAAGATTTTCTCCAGATGGAAAAAAAATTATAATGAGTTTTGCTGAAGATGGAAACTCAGATATTTATACTATGGATCTTGAAAATAGAATTGTTGAAAGAATTACTAACCACCCTTCAATTGATACTTCCCCATCATACTCTCCCGATGGAAAGTATATTTGTTTCAATTCTGATAGAGGTGGCTATCAACAAATTTATGTAATGAAGAGTAGTGGAAAAAATGTAAAAAGAATTTCTTTTGGAAACGGCTTGTATGGAACGCCTGTTTGGTCACCTAGAGGAGATTTAATTGCTTTTACAAAGCTACATAAAGGAAAATTTTATATAGGAGTAATGAGAACCGACGGTAGTGGTGAGAGACTTTTAACAGAGAATTTTTATCAAGAAGCTCCATCATGGTCTCCAAATGGAAGAGTTTTAATATTTTATAGAGAAACAAAGACTAATTCTAAAGGGGAAGGTTTTTCAGCTAAATTATGGTCTATTGATTTAACAGGCTATAACGAGAGGCTTGTAGAAACAGAAACTGATGCTTCCGACCCATCATGGTCATCACTATTAAGCAATTAACTCTTAATTACTTGATTTTTTAACTTGAAAGATCTAACTAGTTGTGAAAAAGTAAGTACTCAAATTAAAGGATTAAGGAGCAATAATGAACTTAAGCAATGTTTTAAAAAATGGATTTTTAATTATAGTAGCAAGTTTAGTTTTAACGGCTTGTGCTACGCAAAAGAAAGCTAGCACTGGGCAAATGCAAGGTGATGTATATACGGGAACAGATACAGTTGAATATTTAGCTTCTGGAGTTCCTGATAGAGTTTTCTTTGCAACAAATGAAACAGTTTTAACAACAGCCTCAAGAGAGACTTTAAGAAAACAAGCTACCTGGTTAAGAAAAAATTCTTCAATTAATGTAGTATTAGAAGGTCATGCTGACGAAAGAGGTACAAGAGAATACAACTTAGCGCTAGGTGAGAGAAGAGCTAATTCTGCAAAAGACTATTTAATGACTTATGGAATTTCTTCAGACAGAATATCTGTTCTTAGTTATGGTAAAGAAAGACCTGTAGATTCTGGATCAAATCCTTTAGCTTGGTCAAAAAACAGAAGATCAGTTACTGTTAAAGCTAATTAATAAAAAAATTTAAAAAGACCCTAGTATCTCCATACTTAGGGTCTTTTTTTTGCCATCATTATAATTATTACTGATTACATGTTTAGTTGTAAAAAATTAATTCAATTAAAAACAATAGTAGTATTTATTTTATTCAGCAGTACTTGTTTTGCAGACAATCATAATTTAAATGAAATATTAGAGTTAATTCAAAAAGATTTAAAGACTTTAGAAAAAGCAGTTTATTCAGGTTCAATCAATTTAGAAAGCAGTTCAGAGGATCCAAGCAACTCAAATACACTTAATAAAAATTCAGAAGATGTTCTTACAAGACATCTTTTAAAACTATCAGAAATTGAAAGTCAATTTCAGAAATTAACAAATAAATTTGAAGAAATAAATTTCAAGTTAGACAAGCTATCTAGTAGATTGACAAAAGTACAAGCGGACAATCAATTAAGATTTCAGGATATAGAAAATTTTATATCATCCATAAATAGTGATCAAAAATTATCTTTTAAACCAAAAGAAAAATTAGAAAAAATTTTACCAGGTTCTTCCCAAGCTCAAGATTTGGGTTCAATTTCATATAAAGATACAGAAAATGATGAATCAGTTCAGCAAACACAATCGGTAGATACTACTTCAACAATAATCACAGAAACCTTTCAAGCTGAAGAAAAAATACTTCCAGATCAAACACCAGAAAAACAATATGAATTTGCTACTAGTTTTTTAAAGGTAGGAGATTATACAACAGCTGAAAGAGCATTTAGAGAATTTGTATTAACAAATCCAGAACATAAGCTCGCAGGAAATGCCCAATATTGGTATGCTGAAACATTCAGAATTAGACAACTTTATACAGATGCTGCTTCAGCTTATCTTGAAGGATATCAAAATTATCCAAAAGGTGATAAGGCTCCTATAAATTTACTAAAACTTGGTGTATCAATGGTCCAGATTGGAGAAAAAGTTCAGGGATGTAAAATGATTGATGGTGTTGCAAAACAATATCCAAAAGCAAAACAATCAGTACTTCAAAAAGCAAAGTATGAATCAAAAAAATTTGAGTGTAAAAAACAAAACTCATAAAAGTGTCCTTAGTTACCTTAACGATAAAAAAATATTTAGAACATTTAAACAATTTGAAGGTTCATTAAATATTAAGGATAAATTTGCTGTAGCTGTATCTGGAGGGGCCGATAGTTTGTCATTAGCTTTTTTAGCAAAATGCTTTTCTTTAAAAAATAAGTTAGATGTTAAATATTACATTGTTGATCATAAATTACGCAAAGAGTCATCCACAGAAGCAAAAATTGTAATCAATATTTTAAAAAAAATTAGTATTAATTGTAAAATTTTAACTTGGAATGGAAAGAAGCCATCAAGTAATATTCAATCAGTAGCAAGAGATAAAAGATACTCATTGTTAGTTAAAGAATGTAAAAAAAATAAAATAAAATATCTTTTACTAGGACATCATCTAGATGATTTATTTGAAAATTTTTTAATCAGAATTTTGAGAGGAAGTGGATTAAATGGATTAATTTCTCTTAATAAACATTCTAATGATAAGGATAATAATACAAAAATTTTAAGACCATTACTAGATCTTGAAAAAAAAGATTTAACCTATTTGGCCAAAAGAATATTCAATTTTTTTGTTGAAGATCCTTCAAATAAAAATGAAAATTTTAAAAGAATTAGAATTAGAAATTTATTAAGTTCACTAGAAAAGGAAGGTCTTGATAAAAAAAAATTTTTATTAACAATTAATAATTTAAAAGATTCTGATAAATCAATTAAATTTTATGTAGATAAGAATATAAAAAAAAATTCTACTTTTTTTAAAGAAAAAAAAATTCTTATTCTAAATAAATTTTTTTTTGATCAATCTCATGAAGTAATTTTTAGATCTTTAACTAAAGTTATTCAAACTATAGGACAAAAGTACTATCCTGTGAGAGGAAAAAGTATCGATGAATTAATTAAAAAAATTCAATCTAACTCACTTACAAAAGTAACATTGGGCAGTTGTTTTATTGAAAAAATAAATGAAAGTGTACTAATATCTAGAGAAAATTAAGATTAAGGTTATCTTTAGTAACAATTTGACACTTGTTTAATTAATAATAATTCTTATCTTATATCTATGAATATAAAAAATTTAGCAATGTGGGCTGTAATTGTTTTTTTAACTATTGGTCTTTACAATATGTTTAAAAACCCTCAAGCCAATATTAAAAATAATAATTCAATAATTTTCTCAGAATTTTTATCAGAAGTTGAAAATGGTGGAGTAGTAAAAGTTGAAATACAAGGTAACAATATAAGAGGTGTCCTTGCAAATGGAAATTCTTTTTCAACTTATTCTCCAAACGATCCAAACTTAATTGAAAAATTATCTAGCAAGGGTGTAAGTATTTCTGCCGCTCCTATAGAAGATAAAATGCCCTCACTATTTGGAATTCTACTGTCATGGTTTCCAATGTTGTTATTAATTGCAGTTTGGATTTTTTTTATGAGACAGATGCAAGGAGGTAAAGGTGGTGCTATGGGGTTTGGTAAATCTAAAGCAAAAATGATGAATGAATTAAAAGGTAAAGTAACATTTAACGACATTGCTGGAATAGAAGAAGCTAAAGAGGAAGTTGAAGAAGTTGTTGAATTTTTGAAAGACCCAAAAAAATTTAGTAGACTTGGAGGAAAGATACCAAGAGGATGTTTATTAGTTGGACAACCAGGTACAGGTAAAACTCTACTTGCAAGAGCTATTGCTGGAGAGGCTGAAGTTCCTTTTTTTACAATATCAGGATCAGATTTTGTTGAAATGTTTGTTGGTGTTGGAGCATCTAGAGTTAGAGACATGTTTGAACAAGGTAAAAAACATTCACCATGCATTATATTTATTGATGAAATAGATGCCGTTGGAAGAAGCAGAGGTGCTGGTCTTGGGGGTGGAAACGATGAAAGAGAACAAACTTTAAATCAATTATTAGTTGAGATGGATGGATTTGAAACTAATGAAGGAGTAATAATTATTGCCGCAACGAATAGACCTGATGTATTGGACCCAGCTCTATTAAGACCAGGTAGATTTGATAGACAGGTAGTTGTTGGACTTCCTGATATTCTTGGAAGAGAAAAAATTTTAAAAGTACATATTAAAAAAATCAAAATGGCTCCAGATGTAAATTTAAGAACTATAGCAAGAGGAACCCCAGGTTTTTCAGGAGCAGATTTAGCTAATATAGTTAATGAAGCTGCATTACTAGCTGCGAGAAAAAATAAAAGAATAGTTACTTTAAGTGAATTTGAAGAAGCTAGAGACAAAGTAATGATGGGTTCTGAAAGAAGATCGATGGTAATGACCGAGGAAGAAAAAACTCTAACCGCTTATCACGAAGCAGGGCATGCAATTGTAACGATTAACGAAGATGCAGCTCACCCTATTCATAAAGCAACAATTATTCCAAGAGGACGAGCGTTAGGAATGGTTATGCAATTACCAGAAAGAGATGAGTTATCTCAAACAAGAGAACAACTTCATGCACAATTAGCAATAGCAATGGGAGGAAGAGTTGCGGAAGAAATAATTTTTGGAGAAAACAAGGTGACTACTGGGGCATCCAGTGACATTGAACAAGCAACCAAAAGAGCAAGAGCCATGGTAATGAAAGCTGGTTTAAGCAAAGAATTGGGGCCTGTTGCCTATGGAGAAAATGAAGAAGAAGTATTTTTAGGTAGATCAGTAGCTAGAACCCAAAATATGTCTGAGGAAACAGCTAAAAAAGTAGACTCAGAGATAAGAAAAATTGTAGATAAAGGCTATGAAAGAGCAAGAAAAGTCCTAACTGAAAAAATTGATGATTTACACAAATTAGCTAAAGCACTTTTAACTTACGAAACTTTATCAGGGGAAGAAATTGAGAATTTGATAAATAAAAATATTTTTCCTGCAAGTAAAGAAGATTTAAAAGTTGAAGACGATGATAAAGGTTCAGCTTTAGGATCAATGGGGCTTAAGCCAAAAATAGTTCATTAATAAAAAATGAAAAAATATTACACAAGAGTGTGTAATTTTTATTATGGCAACAAATCAGTCAAATTAGTTAGTCAAAAAAAAACATTACCATTAAATGGAAATAGTCAAATTTCATTTGATCAAATTGAAATTCTTTCTAGAAATTCAAAAAAATTAATTAATATTAAAGATGTAAAAAAATTACCAAATTTTTTAAAAAAAAAAATTAATGATGATCTAAAAATTGTTATTAAAAAAAATAAAAATTTTTCTAATCTAAATTTTAAGAAAATCCCAAATATAATGGGTATATTAAACCTTACGCCAGATAGCTTTTCAGATGGTGGAAAATTTAATAAAAAAAACAAAGGTTATCATCATGCGCTTAATTTATTTAAATCAGAAGCAGACATTATAGATATAGGAGGAGAGTCAACTAGACCTGGATCAAAAAACATAACAAACAAACAAGAATGGAACAGAATAAAAGATACATTAAAAAGTATAAATAAAAAAATGATTTTATCATTAGATACTAGAAAATCTGATATTATGGAAAAAGGTATTAAGAGTAGCGTTAAGCTTATTAATGATATTTCGGGATTAAGTTATGACGAGGAAACAGTTAAAGTTTTAAAAAAATATAATACACCATTTATAATTCAGCACACACAAGGAACACCTGAAACTATGCAACAAAACCCAAAGTATAAAAATGTATTACTAGATATTTATGATTTCTTTCAAGAAAAAATTAGATTTGTAAGGTTGAGTGGAATTAAACATAATAATATTATACTTGACCCAGGTATAGGTTTTGGAAAAAATTTGAAACATAATATGAACTTGATTAGCAATATTTCTATTTTCCATAGCCTTGGTTTTCCTGTATTGCTCGGTCTTTCTAGGAAAAGATTTATTAAAGATTTATCCGGAAAAAATGACACGAAGGGAAGATTGGGAGGAACTGTTAGTTCGTCAATATTTGCAATGATGCAAGGTGTTCAAATTTTAAGAACTCATGATGTGAATGAATTAATACAAAGTATAAAAGTTTTTAAAAATCTAATAAAGAATTAATGGCAAAAAAATATTTTGGTACAGATGGAATAAGAGGTCCGGTTAATAGTAAAAATATTAATGGAGACATGTTTTTTAAGTTTGGTTTAGCTGCAGGAACTTTTTTCAAAAACCAAAAAAAAAATAAACAAACAGCGATTATTGCAAAAGATACTAGGTTATCAGGTTATGCTTTGGAACCAGCGCTTGTTTCTGGTCTTGCATCTGCAGGAATGCATGTTTATACACTTGGTCCTTTACCCACAAATGGACTTGCAATGTTAACTCGGTCGATGAAAGCTAACATGGGCATAATGATAACTGCATCTCATAACCCATATTATGATAATGGTTTAAAATTATTTGGACCAGATGGTTTGAAGTTATCAGATAAAATTGAAAAAAAAATTGAAGACCTGATTGACAAAAAAATAGACAATCAATTAGCTAAACCAAAAATTCTTGGAAGGGTTAAAAGATTAGAAAATGGAAACGAAGAATATATAAAGATAATTAAAAAAAATTTTCCAAAGAGCTTTAGCTTAAAAGGTTTAAAAATAGTCATCGATTGTGCTAATGGTGCGGGCTATAAGTCGGGTCCAAAGCTTTTGAAATCTCTTGGAGCCAAAGTTGTTTCAATTGGTATTAATCCAAATGGACTAAATATAAATGAGAAATGTGGATCAACATTTCCAAAGAAAATCAAATCTGCTGTAAAAAAAAATAAAGCTCATATCGGAATCTCTTTAGACGGAGATGCTGACAGGATTATTATGTGTGATGAGAAAGGAAATATTATTGATGGTGATCAAATCATTGCTGCATTAGCATCTAGGTGGAAAAGTAAAAAAATGTTAAGAGGAGGAGTAATCGGCACTTTAATGTCTAACTATGGATTAGAAAATTTTTTTAAATCAAGCAAAATAAAATTTATAAGAGCAAATGTTGGTGATCGTTATGTAAAAGAGAAAATGCAAAAAAATAATTTTAACCTAGGTGGGGAGCAATCTGGTCATATTATTTTAGGAAAATTTGCAACAACAGGTGATGGTTTATTGGTTGCTCTAGAGGTTTTATTCGCATTAAGAAAAGGAAAAAAAGCTAGTAGTTTTTTTAATATTTTTAAAAGGACACCTCAAATTTTAGAAAATATAATAGTAAAAGATAAAAATATTATTAAGAATGTGGATGTAAAAAAATCAATAAAAATTGCAAATAAACTCATGAAAGGTCAAGGAAGACTGTTGGTGAGAAAATCTGGAACTGAACCAAAAATTAGAATAATGGGAGAGAGTGAAAATAAAAAATTGCTCATGAAGTGTATAAATATAATAACAAAAAAAATTAAATAAATTGAAACCAAAATCAAAAATATTAATTATAGCAGGCTCAGATTCGTCAGGAGGTGCTGGTATACAGGCTGACATAAAAACTGTTACAGCTCTAGGCTCATATGCCATGACATCAATTACTGCTATAACAATTCAAAATACTACTGGTGTTAAATCTATAGTTTCAATTGATCCTAATGAAATATCTAATCAAATAGAATTTACCTCTAAAGATATTAAACCTGATGCTATAAAAATTGGTATGTTACATTCTTCAAGTGTTATAAAATCAGTAATTCGTTCATTAAATATTATTAAAGTAAAAAAAATAATTTTAGATCCTGTTATGGTTGCAAAAGGTGGCACTAAGCTGATTGATGATAAAGCAGTTCAATTATTAAAAAATAAATTACTAAAAAAAGTTAGCTTAATAACACCTAATATTCCAGAAGCGGAGATATTAACTGGTATTAAAATAAAAACAGTAGAAGATATGATTTATGCCGCAAGTTTATTAATTAGATTGGGTACAAAAAATGTTTTGATAAAAGGTGGCCATTTAGACTCTAAATTCGTACACGATATTTTTGTTAATAAAAAAGAGATTAAAATTATAAAAAATAGAAGAATTACAACCAAGAATACACATGGAACTGGATGTACTTTATCAACAGCAATTACAACTTTTTTTTCATGTGGAAAAACTCTAAAGAAATCTTGTGAGCTTGCAACTATGTATGTACATAATTCAATTGGATCTAACCTAAAATATGGAAAAGGCCACGGTCCAATAAACCATTTAAGTTCAATTTTAATAGATAAGAAATTTAGATAATGAAAAATGTAGTTGTTGTTGGTTCTCAGTGGGGGGATGAAGGAAAAGGAAAGATAGTTGACTGGCTATCGGATCAAGCGGATATTGTTATTCGTTTCCAAGGAGGTCACAATGCTGGTCATACATTGGTCATAGATGGAGTTACTTATAAATTAAGATTGTTACCTTCAGGTATTGTTCGAAAAGATAAAATCTCTATTATTGGAAATGGTGTTGTCGTTGATCCTTGGGCATTACTAGAAGAAATTGAGGAAATTAAATTAAAAGGTGTAGATGTTAATGTTAATAATTTTATAATTTCAGAATCGGCAAATCTTATTTTACCATTTCATAGAGAAATGGACGAAATAAGAGAGGATGCTGCTGGTAAAAACAAAATTGGAACTACTAGACGTGGAATAGGCCCGGCTTATGAGGATAAAGTAGGAAGAAGATCTATTCGTGTTATGGATCTTAGATCTGAAAATAATCTTGATCATAGGTTAGAGACAGTGTTACTTCACCACAATGCAATTAGAAAAGGATTAGGTAAAAAAATATACGAAAAAGAAAAACTTAAAAAAGAACTTTTAAAAATAGCCCCAGAAATATTAAAGTTTTCTCAACCAGTTTGGCTTAGAATTGATGAATTTAAAAAACAAAAAAAGAAAATATTATTTGAAGGAGCACAAGGAATTTTATTAGATGTTGATCATGGAACATATCCCTTTGTAACATCTTCAAACACTGTTGCTGCTAGTGCTGCTACAGGTACGGGTTGTGGACCCAATTCAATACATTATGTGCTTGGAATTACAAAAGCTTATACAACTAGAGTGGGAGAAGGACCTTTTCCTACAGAATTAACTGATAGCATCGGTGAATTACTTGGCTCGAGAGGAAAAGAATTTGGAACAGTTACAAGTAGAAAAAGAAGATGCGGATGGTTTGATGGAGTATTGGTTAGACAGACTATTAAAATTTCAGGAATTGACGGAATAGCACTTACTAAACTAGATGTTTTAGACGAATTAGATGAAATTAAAATGTGCATTGAATATGATCTAGATGGAAAAAAAATAGACTATCTTCCTGCAGCTGTTGAAGATCAGTTAAAGATAAAACCGATTTATAAAATATTTCCTGGCTGGAAAACACCAACTAATGGAATTAAAAATATTGAAGATCTGCCTGATAATGCAAAAAAATATATTTCTGCTGTAGAAGATTTTATTAGTGCAAAAATTTCGAGCATTTCAACAAGCCCAGAACGAGAAGATACTATTCTTTTAGAAAATCCTTTTGAAATTTAATTAATTGGTAATAAGTTTTTTGACTTAGCAGAAATAAGCATATGCTTCTGAAGTTTTTCAAAAGCTTTATTTTCAATTTGTCTAACTCTTTCTCTACTAATTTTATATTTTTTACTTAAATCTTCTAGTGTTGTTGGTTTATCATTTAATTTTCTGGAATATAAAATTTCTCTTTCTCTATCATTAAGAATTTTTATTGAGTTTTTTAATAATTCTTTTCTTTGTCCCATTTCTTCTTTGTGAGCAAATTTAAGTTCATGATCTAATTCTTTGTCTACTAACCAATCTTGCCATTCATCACCATCTTCACCTACTTGCACATTTAAAGAAAATTCTTTACCAGACAATCTTCTATTCATTGAAATAACCTCATCTTTCTTGACATCTAGTTTATTAGCTATTTTGCTAACATGTTCTGGTCTTAAGTCTCCTTCAGATTGTGGTGCAATCTGGTTTTTTATTTTTTTTAAGTTAAAAAATAATTTTTTTTGTGCAGTAGTAGTTCCAATTTTTACCAAACTCCAAGATCTTAAGACATATTCTTGAATAGAAGCTTTAATCCACCACATAGCATATGTTGCTAACCTAAAACCTTTTTCAGGTTCAAATTTTTTAACAGCTTGCATTAAACCAATATTACCTTCAGAAATTATTTCATTCACAGGAAGGCCGTAACCTTTGTATCCCATGGCAATCTTAGCAACAAGTCTAAGGTGACTAGTTACAAGTTTTTCTGCCGCTTTAATATTACCAGTTGTCTTCCAATTTTTTGCCAACATATATTCTTCTTCGGCAGCTAACATAGGAAATTTTTTAATTTGTTCAAGGTATACAGATAGACCACTTTCGTTTGAAATGGTTGGAAGATTGTTGTTCATTGTTGTACTCATGATATACGTTTATTTAGTTAACTATAATAATTTTTCAATACTTAATTTGTTAGACTTTCTAAGCAATTTGAGAATATTTTCAAGATCTTGTGGCAAAATTGAGGAGAAAATTACTTCTTTCTTAGTTCTAGGATGAATGAAACCTAAAGTTTTTGCATGAAGAAACTGTCTATCTAATTTATAAATTAAATTTTCCAAATTAGTGTCAATATTTTTAAGCTTTTTGTATTTTTTTTTATATTTTCCATCTCCCATTATACTATTACCCATATGGGTCATATGGACTCTTATCTGATGAGTTCTACCTGTCTCAAGTCTACATTCAACCAAACTTAATGTAGGAGTTCTATCATTTTTAAAAATTTCTAGAGTTTTATAATTTGTGATCGCTCTTTTCCCTTTAGAATTACTAACCTCCATCATCTGTCTATTCTTTGAACTTCTTGTTATGAAGGTATCAATTTTACCTGATGAAGGTCTAAGTTTACCCCAAATTAACAGTTGATAAACTCTTGTAATTGTATGTTTATTAAATTGAATAGATAAATTTTCATGAGTTTCATTATTTTTTGCAACAACAATTAATCCAGACGTATCTTTATCTATTCTGTGAACTATACCAGGTCTAAGCTCATCCCCAATTGTTGAGAGTGCATTTTTATTGTAATGCATTAAAGCATTTACAATTGTTTTGTCATAATTACCCGCACCTGGGTGCATAATAATTCCAGCTGGTTTATTTATTACTAGCAAATCTTCATCTTCATGAATTATTTCTAATTTAAAATTATAAGGTTTTAATGAAGCTTCTTCAGGTTCTGGAATTTGGAGAAAAATTTTATCTCCAGGGTATACTTTTTTTGAGGGACTCTTAATTATTTCATCATTTAATTTTAATTTCTCTTTTAAAATTAAATTCTTAATTCTAGTTCTGCTAATCAGCATTTCTCTTTTGTTAATGAAAACATCAACTCTGAGATTGTTTTCATCTGATTCAACTATTAAATTAATGTTTTTTTCCATAAAATGTAATATTAATACTAAATGCGCTGCTAGCTCAACTGGATAGAGCACCAGATTTCGAATCTGGGGGTTATAGGTTCGACTCCTATGTGGCGCACCAACTATTCACCTATATTAACTAAAGACCCTTTTTCTCGAGCCTGATCAAATGAATAATAAAATACAGAAATTGCTATAATTAAATATAGTGCATTTAGATAAAAAGCTTGAATAATATTTTCATAATTAACAGTTTGATTAATTAATATAGCTCTAGCTTCTTCAAAAATATAAACTAAAGGAAGAGCAAAGGCTATAGATTGGAAAATTTCAGGTAAAGTTTCTATAGGGTAATAAATACAGCCAAAGGGCGCTAATAAAAATAAAGTGGACCATGCAATATTTTCAAAAGAAGGGCCGAATCTCAACAATCCTGCCGATACAAATAATCCAAGTGTAACCCCAAAGATGTATAAGCTTAAAAAAAGAAAAAACAAAGGCATTCCAAGATCCAATAAAGATATTCCAAAAAGAGGAGACGTTAATAATATTGCTGGCACAAGTCCAATCAAGGCTCTTATTAAAGCTGTAAAAACTAGAGAGATTATTATTTCACTCATTTTTATTGGAGCAATAAATAAATTTGTAAAATTTCTACTCCATATTTCTTCTAAAAATAACATATTAAATCCAATACTTGTTCTAAATAAAAAATCATAAAGAATAGCACAAGAAAGAATAACTCCTACAGCTCCATTATAATAAGTGCTATGATTGGCAAAAAAATTTGAAATAAAACCCCATAAGGTAATTTGAATTGAAGGCCAATATATTAAATCTAAAATTCTTGGAAAAGATCTCGTTATTAAAAAAAAATGTCTTAAAAAAAGACCATAAATTCTACTAAAATTCATCTTTATTCCTTACAAGCTGTAAAAAAACTTCTTCTAAATTCTCTCTACCATGTTTTTTTAATAATTGATCTGGTGTTCCGCTATCAATAATAATACCGTCTCTCATCATTAATATAGAATTACACAATCTTTTAACTTCATTCATATTGTGTGAGGCAAGTAATACTGATATTTTCTTTTCTTTTTTATAATTTTCTAAAAATGTTCTTACAAAATCACCTGTTTCTGGATCTAATGAAGCAGTAGGCTCATCTAACAAAAGAACAGTAGGATCGTTTATCAAAGCTTTTGCTAAACTGACTCTATTTTTTTGTCCAGATGAAAGCTCTCCTGTCATGTTATTTAAAAATTCTTTTAGTCTTAATTTATTTGCAAGGTAGTTAATTCTCTCATTTAAATTTTTGACACTATATAACTTGCCATAAACAATTAAATTTTGTTTCACGGTTAATTTTTTAGGTAACTCAATATAGGGTGAAATAAAATTCATTTTATGAAGAAGTGAAATTCTATGATCTTCAATATTCATACCATTAATTAGAACTTTACCACTTGATGGTTTTAGGAGTCCTAGTATCATTGCTATAGTAGTTGTTTTTCCACATCCATTGGGACCTAACAACCCAACTATTTCATTTTCATTAATTTTAAAGCTTATGTTTTTAACAGCTTTTTTTGATTTGTATGATTTTGATAAATTTATAACTTCAATTGAGTTTGTCATACGATTTTTTAGAATTTAGAAGCTCTTTTTAATCTGTCATTGATTGATTGGCCAATTCCTGTATTTTGAATTTTTTCTACTGCAATTGCTTTATATCCTCTGTTTTTAATTTTTCTTAAAAATGAATATAAATTTTTTGCTGCTTCCTTCAAATTATTTTTTTTACTTAAATAAAAATAATTAGAAGAGTTATTTTTTTTTTTTTTTACCAAGATATAAGCTTCATTTTTTTTTGGCTTTGTAACATTCATTCTTAGCGGAATGCCCGGAGAGTAATGTAGTTGTGACTGACCGGGTGCAATTTTTTTTAGTGGATTAATATCAATTTTAATTTTTTGGCCTAAAACTTTTTCTATTTTAGAAACATCTAAGCTACCCAATCTTAGTATTTTAGGTTTGTTAGTAATATCAATTATAGTTGATTCAAGACCAATATTACATTTGCCACCATCTAAAATATATTTAATATTATTGCCAAACTCTTCTTTAACATCTAATGCTTGAACTGCACTTAATTTTGTAGAAATATTAGCACTAGGAGCTGCCAAAGGATAATCTAATCTATCTAGCAATTTTTTAAAAATCTTATGTTTAGGAAATCTTATGGCTAAATTTTTTTCTTTATTAGTAACAATTTTTGATACCTTAGAATTTTTGATAAGACTTAAAATATATGTAATGGGTCCAGGTGAGAATTTTTTATAAAGTTTAAGAAAATTTTCATTTATTAGACAATCTTTTTTTAAATCATTAATATTAGAATAATGAACAATTAAAGGGTTTGATTTGGGCCTTTTTTTTAATTTAAATATTTTTTGTACAGCACTACTAGAATAAGCATTAGCTGCCAGACCATAAACCGTTTCAGTTGGTACACCTATGCAGCAATTCATATCAAGATATTTTTTAGCTTTTTTGATATTTGGTTGATTATTTTTCATGTATTGTTAATTACTATTATATGAAGAATAAAAATTTACCAGAGGATAATAATTTTAAGTCTTTAGAAGAACTGACAAATGAGGCAAATAATATTATTGAATCATTAGAAAAAGAAAAAAATCTTCAAAGTTCTATGGATAATTATCAAAAATTATTAAAACTAAATTACTACATAGGAAAAAAATTCCAAGAAGGTTCAAAGAAAATTAGTGAAAAAACAAAACAAAAAATTAAAGATATAATTAACAAAAAAAATGAAAAATAAATTTATTAAGATCGTCCAAGATACTAATTTATTTTTAAAAAATTTTATTAAAAAACAAAAAAAAACAGAATTAATTCCTTCCATGAATTATGGTTTATTTTCTGGTGGGAAAAAAATTAGATCAAAAATTTTATTGGATATAGGTTTGTTCTTTAAAGTTGATTATAAAACTTTAATTGCTGTTGGTGCAGCTGTTGAGTGTATACACGCATATTCATTAATCCATGATGATTTACCGTGTATGGATAATGATAGTCTGCGAAGAGGAAAACCTTCTACGCATATTAAATTTGGGGAATCTACAGCTATATTGGCTGGTAACTCACTTTTAACAATGGCATTTGAAATTTTATCTAACTCAAATTTAAAAATTAATGACAAAACAAAAGTCAATTTAATTAAAAAACTATCTGAGTGTTCTGGACACTTAGGTATAGCTGGAGGTCAATTTTTGGACCTAAGTTTTGAAAAAAAAAAAATTTCAAAAAAAAAAATTATAGGTATGGAAATAAAAAAAACAGGAAAACTTTTTAGTTTTTGTTGTATGGCTCCTGCAATTATTAAAAATAAAAGTTTAAAAGAAATTAATTCTTTTGAAAAAATAGGTTCTAATATTGGTTTATTATTTCAAATAGCTGATGATTTAATTGATTATCAAGGATCATCAAAAATTGCTGGAAAAAAAACCAAAAAAGATGAAAAAAAAGGAAAAGCTACGCTTATAAGTTTACTTGGTTACAAAAATGCTATTAAATATAGTGATAAAATAAAATCTAAAATTATTAATAATTTAAAAAAATATGAAGTAAGTTCAAAAAATATTAGTGAAACTTTAAATTATATTTTAACAAGAAATAAATGACAGAAGATTATAAATATTTAAAAAATATAAACTTTCCTTCAGATATAAAAAAACTTTCTGAAAACAACTTACAAGAATTATCTAACGAAGTTAGAAAAGAAATAATAAGTGCTGTTGCTGAAACAGGAGGTCATTTAGGTGCAGGTTTGGGAGTTGTTGAATTAACCGTAGCATTACATTACATATTTGATACACCAAATGATAAACTTATTTGGGATGTGGGACATCAAACATATCCACATAAAATTTTAACAGGAAGAAAAGATAAGATTAGAACATTAAGACAAGGCAATGGCCTATCTGGATTTACCAAAAGATCTGAAAGTGAATATGATTCTTTTGGCGCAGCTCATAGTTCAACTTCTATCTCTGCAGCATTAGGAATTGCAGAGGCAAATAAGTTATCTAAAAAATCAAATAATGTAGTTGCTGTTATTGGTGATGGAGCAATTAGTGCGGGTATGGCCTATGAAGCAATGAATAATGCTGGTGCTTCAAAAACTAAAATGATTGTTATTCTAAATGATAATGACATGTCTATTGCAAAACCTGTGGGAGCAATGAGAACTTATTTAGCAAAACTATTATCTGGAAAAGTTTACTTTAGCTTAAGAGAAACTTTTAAATTAATTGCTTCAGCTTTTTCAAAAAGATTTAGTGCTAAAGCTGGAAAAGCAGAAGATTTTTTAAGATCTGCTGTAACGGGTGGGACACTCTTTAACTCCCTAGGGTTTTATTACGTAGGCCCAATAGATGGGCATGACCTAGATGTTCTTTTGCCAATTTTAAAAAATGCAAGAGACACCAAACATGAGGGACCAATCATGATTCATGTAAAAACTCAAAAAGGGAAAGGTTATTCTTATGCTGAGAAAGCTAATGACAATTATCATGGAGTTTCAAAATTTAATGTAGAAACTGGAGAACAAATTAAAAGTAGCTCTAACCTGCCAGCTTATACAAAAGTTTTTGCAAACACGTTAGTTAAACATGCTGAAAGAGATAGTAAAATTGTTGGTATTACAGCGGCAATGCCTGGTGGAACAGGATTAGATATTTTTGGAAAACAGTTTCCAAAAAGAATGTTTGATGTTGGTATAGCTGAACAACATGGTGTTACTTTTGCAGCTGGTCTAGCTACAGAAGGGTTTAAACCTTATGCAGCAATTTATTCGACATTTTTACAAAGAGCTTATGATCAGGTGGTACATGATGTTGCTATACAAAGTTTGCCAGTTAGATTTGCAATAGATAGAGCAGGCTTAGTAGGAGCAGATGGCTCAACACATGCTGGCTCATTTGATGTTACTTATTTATCAACTTTACCTAATTTTGTGGTTATGGCAGCAAGTGATGAAGCTGAACTTGTTAAAATGATTAATACTTCGGTTGATATTAATGATCGACCCTGTGCTTTTAGATACCCAAGAGGAACAGGTTTAGGTTTAGAATTACCTTCAATTGATGAAAAAATTGAAATTGGTAAAGGAAAAATAGTTTTAGAAGGAAAAAAATTAGCAATTTTAAGTTTTGGAACAAGACTTAATGAATGTTTAATAGCTGCTGAAAACTTAAAGAAAAAGGGAATTAATATTACAATTGTAGATGCAAGGTTTGCTAAACCATTAGATGAAAATTTAATATGGCAAATAGCAACTGACCATGAAGCCTTGATTACTATTGAGGAAGGATCTATTGGTGGTTTCGGTTCTCATGTATCAAATTTTTTATCCGAAAAAAATTTATTAGACAAAGGATTAAAATTTAGAACAATGATATTCCCTGATATATTCATAGATCAAGATAAACCTGAATTAATGTATAAAATTGCAGGATTAGACGCTCAATCTATTCACGAAAAAGTTTTGGATCTATTAAACTCAAATATTGTTTTGCAAAAACAAAAATAATTTATTAGCTGCACTGAGCTTTGTTCATTAAATAGTGATCTAACAGTACACAATTTAACATAGCCTCACCCACTGGAACCGCTCTTATTCCTACGCAAGGGTCGTGTCTTCCTTTAACTGATATAGTCGTATTTTTTCCAAATTTATCTACAGTTTTTCTACTTTTCAAAATAGATGAAGTTGGTTTAACAGCAAAAGAAATTATTATTTCTTGACCACTTGAAATTCCTCCAAGAATTCCTCCCGCATTGTTTGAATCAAATTTTATTTTTTTACCTTTTTGAGAAATTTCATCAGAATTCTGTTCACCAGTTAATTGTGCTGAATTCATTCCTGAACCAATATTAACACCTTTAACAGCATTGATACTCATCATCGCTGAAGCAATATCCATATCTAGTTTTGAGTAAATAGGAGCTCCTAAACCAATTGGGACACCTCTGGCTCTCACTTCAATAATCGCACCACAAGAAGATCCAGATTTTCTTATATCTAATAAGTATTTTTCCCAAAGTTTAACTATAGACTTATCAGGACAAAAAAATGGATTTTTTCTAATTGTTTGATCGTTCCATTTATTTGTATCGCATCTAAGAATTCCTAATTGCGTAACAGCACCAATGACTTTAAATTTTTTCCCTAACATGTTTTTTAAAACTTTTTTTGCTACGGCACCAGCCGCAACTCTTGCGGCTGTTTCTCTAGCTGATGATCTTCCACCACCTCTATAATCCCGTATTCCATATTTTTTAAAATATGTAAAATCTGCGTGACCTGGTCTAAATTTATTTTTAATAGTTTCATAATCTCTAGATCTCATATCTTTATTATAGATAATTAAAGAAATAGGTGTGCCAGTTGTTTTCCCCTCAAATACTCCTGAAAGAATTTGAACTTTGTCATCTTCTTTTCTTTGAGTTGTAAATTTTGATTGACCAGGTTTTCTTTTATTGAGTTCTATTTGGATATCTTGCTCTTTTATATTGATGTTTGGTGGGCATCCATCAATTATACAGCCTAAAGCTGGACCGTGAGATTCACCCCAAGTAGTGAAACGAAATAGCTTTCCAAAAGTATTAAATGACATTACTTATATTATATAGATTATTTTGTTAAAATTATGAATCAAAAAAACGCTTTAGGATTGAATAGTTGCTTTTTAGATATAAATGATCCAATTCAATTGTTTAAAATATGGATGGAAGAAGCAAAAGCTAGCGAACTGAATGATCCAAACGCTTTAGCTTTAGCTACAGCTGATAAAAATGCAATACCATCGGTCAGAATGATTTTGTTGAAAGATTTTAATAGAGAAGGTTTTGTATTTTATACTAATTTAGAAAGTCAAAAAGGGGATGAATTAAAAGCAAATCCTAATGCCTCTATGTGCTTTCATTGGAAAAGTTTATTAAGACAAGTAAGGATTAATGGTAATTTGTCAAAAGTAGCAGATGATGTAGCTGATGAATATTATAATTCGAGAACATACAATAGCAGAATTGGCGCATGGGCATCAAAGCAAAGTAAAATTCTTAAAAATAGAAATGATTTAATTTCATCAATAGAAGAATATAAAAAAAAATATAATGACAAGGATAGAGTACCAAGACCCAAACATTGGTCAGGATGGAATTTGTCACCATTAAGTATTGAGTTTTGGTTAGGTAGAGAAAATAGAATTCATGAGAGACTTAAGTATGATAAAAATGAAAATGGAAATTGGAATAAATCTTTATTAAATCCTTAGAAATTTCTCTCTAAACTAAAGGAAGTTAATTTTTCTAAAATTATTTTTTCTTTAGATTCCTCAAATATACTAAGAGAATTTGAAGCAAGATTAATAAAGTAGTCAGCCTTTTTATAACATTCACTAATTATATTATTTTTTTTTATTAAGTTTAGAGTATAGGAAAGATCTGCATCCGATCTAATTTCTTGTTTAAAGAAGTTATCTATTTTTTTTCTCTCTATACTATCTATTTTTTGAAATAATAAAATAATTGGCAAAGTCACCTTGCCTTCAAAAAAATCTTTACCCACTTTTTTTCCAAAAAGTTTTAATTCTGAATTATAATCCAAAGTATCGTCAGCTATTTGAAAAGTTAAACCGATATTTTTTCCATAAAAATCTAAGGCATCTTTTTCTCTACCCTCAGTATTTGATAGAATTGCACCAACTTTTGTGGCTGCTGCAAATAAAGTGGCAGTTTTAGATGAAATTATTTTTAAGTATGTTTCTTCAAGCATATCAATTTCACCTTTGTGCTGTAGTTGTAAAATTTCACCTTGAGCAATTTGTGCTGAAGTAGATGATAAAAGTTTCAAAATTTCTAAATTCCCATCTTCTACCATCATTTCAAAACAACGACTAAGTAGATAGTCTCCAATTAAAATTGAAGATTGATTACCCCAAATAGAATTAAGTGTTTTTTTTCCTCTTCTTAAATCTCCAACATCTATAACATCATCATGCATAAGTGTTGCGCTGTGAATTAATTCTACACATGCAGCCAAATTAATATCTCGACCGCCTTTAGTGTAACCACACAATTTTGCTGAGCCCAATGTTAAAAGCGCTCTTAATCTTTTTCCTCCAGTTAGAATATGATAGTTAGTCATTTTTTGAACTAACTCTACGTCGCTAGTTAGCTTTAATTTTATTTTTTCTTCAACTAGAGCAAGTTTTTCATCAACAGATTCTTTTAATTGAAAATAAGAATTATTTATTTGCTTTTTAAGTTGTACAACTGTTCCCATATAAAATTAAGTTAGTATAATTAAGTTTTATTTATCACTTAACAATTGACGCACCTAAATCTTCAACTATAAGTAGCTTTATATTAAATCAAAATTCTGTAAGGATTAAGAATGTTCTCTTTTTTTAAAAAGAAAAAAATAGTAGCTCATATCAAGCTAAATGGCGTAATTGGTAATGCTGGTAAGTTTAAACAAGGCATAGATTTCTCAGGTCAGGAAGAAATCATAAAAAAAGCTTTTTCTTTAAAAAAAGCGATCGCAATCGCAATTACAATTAATTCACCTGGTGGATCACCGGTACAATCTCATTTAATTTATAAATTTATTAGAGCTCAAGCTAAAAAAAATAAAAAGAAGGTTATTGTATTTGCGGAAGATGTTGCGGCATCAGGAGGGTATTTGATCGCATGTGCTGGCGATGAAATTTATGCAAATTCTAGCTCAATTATTGGATCAATCGGTGTAATTTATTCTTCATTTGGATTTACAGAGTTGATAAAAAAAATTGGAGTTGAACGTAGAGTGCATACGGCAGGAAAAAATAAAAGTACCTTAGACCCATTTCTTGATGAAAAAACAGAAGATATAGAAAGATTAAAAACTATCCAGCTAGACCTTCATAAAGATTTTATTAAAGTAGTAGAAGAAAGTAGGAGTTCTAAACTTAACAAATCTGAAATTGAGTTATTTTCAGGAGAATTTTGGTCTGGAAATAAAGCAAAAGAATTAGGTTTAGTTGATGGGATTGGTAATGCAAATGAAGTTTTAAAAGAAAAATTTGGTGAAGACGTTGTTATTAAAAAATTTGAAAAATCTAAAGGCTGGTTAAGTAAAAAACTTTCTTCATCTAGTAATCAAATTGACCAACTTGCAAATATTTTAGAGGAAAGATCTATCTGGCAAAGATATGGCTTCTAAAAAAAAAATTACAAAACCTAAATTTCAATCTTTTCAAGATAGCATATTTAATCTTCAAAAATATTGGGGCAAACAAGGTTGTATAGTTTTACAACCTTATGATATGGAAGTGGGAGCTGGAACTTTTCATCCTGCCACAACTTTAAGATCATTAGGACCCAAACCTTGGAAAACTGCTTATGTTCAGCCATCAAGAAGACCAACAGATGGAAGATATGGAGACAACCCAAACAGGTTACAACATTATTATCAGTTCCAAGTTTTAATTAAGCCATCTCCAGATAATATTAAAAAACTTTATCTAAATAGCTTAACGGTTATCGGTATTAATCATAAAGAACACGATATCAGGTTTGTAGAAGACGATTGGGAAAGTCCAACTTTAGGAGCCGCAGGACTTGGATGGGAAGTTTGGTGTGATGGAATGGAAATTACACAATTTACTTATTTTCAGCAAA
>JAPYTV010000005.1 GCA_029941985.1 Candidatus Pelagibacter sp.
ACGTACTTGCCATAGTTCTGGGAACTATAAAAGGACCCATTAATTTTGGAGTTTTGGCTCTAGTTTTATCAGCAGCTACAATAACATTTTCTATTGAAGGACCACCAGAACCCATAACTATTCCAGTTTTAAAGTTACTAACATTTTTTTCCTCTAAACCCGAATCTGCAATAGCTTCTTTCATTGCTATATAATTGTATGCTGAACCAGAACCCATAAATCTAATTGTTTTTCTATCAACATGGTCTTCTAATTTTATATTTGGTTTTCCATGGATATGACTTCTTAAATTGTGCTCTTTATATTCTTCACTGAAAGATATTCCTGATTTTGAATTTAGAAGGGAATGATAAACTTCATCTTGATTGTTACCTAAACATGAAACAATACCTAATCCTGTAATTACTACTCTTCTCATTATTTAAATAATCCTACTTTTAAACTCTCCGCTGAATATATTTTTTTACCATCTGCTAATACGATACCATTTGCAAGACCAACCGTAGTTCCTCCTGGAGCCATAATTTTTTTCATATCGATTAAATACTGAACTTTTTTAACATTTTTTAATACTTCACCTGTAAATTTCACGGCACCAACTCCTAATGCTCTTCCTTTCCCAGGATTACCTAACCATCCAAGATAAAATCCAACTAGTTGCCACATAGCATCTAGTCCTAGACATCCAGGCATCACTGGGTCACCTTTAAAATGACAATCAAAGAACCAAAGGTCATCTTTGATATCTAACTCAGCTATTAAAGAGCCCTTTTTAAAAGTTCCGTTGTCTTCATTGATTTTTGATATTCTATCAAACATAAGCATTGGTGGAAGTGGTAATTTTGCATTACCGGGGCCAAAAAGCTCGCCATTTGCGCAACTTATTAGCTCATCATATGTAAATGAGTTTTTTTTCATAAATTTAAGCACCTTTAATACTTGATTTATTAACATT
Source organism: Candidatus Pelagibacter sp. (assembly GCA_029941985.1). Taxonomy (GTDB): domain Bacteria; phylum Pseudomonadota; class Alphaproteobacteria; order Pelagibacterales; family Pelagibacteraceae; genus Pelagibacter. Next base: position 956 of record JAPYTV010000005.1, read on the forward strand.
ATAATATAGAAATAGTTTAGAACTATTATAAACAATAATAATGAATTTAACCACATTAAAGCAAAAACTAAGAGAATCTGGCTTAAGACCCACCAGACAGAGACTAAAAATTTCCGAAGTATTGTTTTCTCCTGAAAAAACTTTTCATTTTACAATAAATGATCTTGTAGAAATTATAGAAAAAAAATTAAGTGAAAAAATTTCTTTAGCTACTGTTTACAATACCGTCCATGCCTTTAAAAAAAAAGGATACTTAAAAGAAATTTCAATTAATAGTGACAAAAGCTATTTTGATACAAACGTTACAGAACACCATCATTTTTATGATGAGGATACAAATGAATTAATAGATTGCAGTAACGATGAAATTGATTCTGTAAATATAAAAAAAAATATTACAGGCAAAAAGATTAAGTCAGTTGAGATTCTAGTTAAAGTTGCAAGTGACAACCAAAATCAAAATTAATTCAATAATTTCAAAAATTTAAGATTTACATTAAAATAATTCTAAACTGTTGACATCTAGTTTAGAATCATTATATATTAGCCTTAATTATTAAGGAGAAAAATATGCCACTAAAAGGAAGTAAAACAGAAGAGAACTTAAAAGAAGCTTTTGCAGGTGAAAGCCAAGCAAACAGACGTTACTTATATTTTGCTCAAAAAGCAGATATCGAAGGTTACAACGATGTAGCATCAGTATTTAGATCTACAGCTGAAGGTGAAACGGGGCATGCACATGGTCACCTGGAATACTTAGAAGAAGTTGGTGATCCTGCAACAGGAAAACCAATTGGTGAAACTAAAGATAATTTAGCATCAGCTGTAGCTGGTGAAACTCATGAGTATACAGATATGTATCCAGGCATGGCGAAGACAGCAAGAGAAGAAGGTTTTGAAGAAATTGCTGATTGGTTTGAAACTTTAGCAAAAGCTGAGAAATCTCACGCAGGTAAATTCCAAAAAACTTTAGAAACTATTGCATAAATAAAATTTAATTTATGGTGGGGTTATCCCCACCATTAATTTCAATATTTTAATCATATGAGTAAAGAAGGCAGTACCAAAGAACCTATAAGACATCCAATAGACTTTGAACATCCTAATTTTTTAAACCCTGAAAAATTAGATGCAGAAATGAGAAGAGTGTTTGATATTTGTCATGGCTGCAGAAGATGTTTTAATTTATGTGAATCGTTTCCAAAATTGTTTGAAATGATTGATGAGTCAGAAAATGAAGATGTAGAAAGTATATCGAGCGATCAGTTTGAACCAGTAGTAGATGCATGCACTTTATGTGATATGTGTTTTATGACCAAATGTCCTTATGTGCCACCACATGAGTTTGATTTAGATTTTCCACATTTAATGTTGAGATATAGAGCTGCTCAAAAAAAATTAAATAAACTACCGTTTGTTCCTGCACAATTAGCTCAAATTGATAGAAACGCTAAAATTGGTGTAATGCTATCATCTTTAATAAATTGGGTATCAAATATTAAAAATAATTTTTTCAGAAAAATATTAGAATTTGTTGCTGGAATTGACATGAGGGTTAAATTACCAGTTTATAATTCAGAAACATTTACAAATTATTTTAAAAAAAATAATTATCCAATAAATAGTGATGCACCCTCTAAAAATAGAAAAGTTGTAATTTATTCAACTTGTTTTGTTAACTTTAACAAAAAAAATACAGGTGTTGCAGCATTAAAAGTTTTAAAGAAAAATGGAGTTGAGGTTCAAGAAGCCTACCCAGGTTGTTGCGGTATGCCTTTTTTGGAGCAAGCAGATCTTCAAAAAGTTGCTGAACAAGCTAAGAAAGTATCAAAGGATTTATTAGAGTGGGTAGAAAAAGGTTACCAAATTATTACTCTTACAGCTAGTTGTGGACTGATGTTGAAGTTTGAATGGCCCTTATTGTTATCGAATAATGAAAATATTAAAAGACTTTCAAAAAGTGTTAGTGACATCGATGAATATATCGTTGATATAGCACAAAATGAGGGCTTAGCAGAAGGTTTACAAGAAATTGATGGCGGTGTGACTGTGCATAACGCTTGTCATGCCAGAGCTCAAAATATGGGCATTAAAGCAAGAGACATGCTTAAGTTTATTCCAAATATAAAAATGGATGTTGTTGAAAGATGTGCTGGTCATGGCGGAACTTTTGGTGTGATGAAGGAAACCCACGACCTAGCAGTAAAAGTTGGAAAACCTACTGCGAGACAAATTAAAAATAAAAATAATAAGTATATGGCTTCAGACTGTCCTTTAGCTGGTAAACATTTAAAACAACTAGAGACAGATACAAATATTGTTAACGATGAGGCGCTACACCCCATAGAATTAATGGCAAAAAGTTATAGGTTATAATTATGACGAAAGAAAAAAGACAAATTGAAAAAGAAGATTTAATTCCTGCAGATGTTTATGTAAACAACAGAAAACAAATTAGGAAAGAACTTTTTGAATTTAAGAAAAATAGAAGAGTTGCTCTCGGACCTTATGCAACTTTTTATTTTGAAAGTTTTGAAACTATGTTGGCTCAAGTTCAAGAAATGCTTCATATTGAAAAAGGTGGTGATGAGCAATTAAAAGATGAATTGGTTGCATACAACCCTATGGTTCCTAATGGAAAAGAACTTACAGCAACATTGATGTTTGAAATTGATAATCCAGTTTCTAGAGCTGTATTTTTAGGAAAAGTAGGTGGGATAGAAGAAAAAGTATTTATGAAAATTGATAATGAAATAATTAAAGGGTCATCAGAAGAAGATGTAGATAGAACGTCTGTTGAAGGCAAAGCTTCATCTGTTCAATTTATTCATTTCAAATTAAATAATGATCAAATAAGTAAATTTAAATCTAGTAGTATGAAAATTGAACTAGGTATTGATCATAAAGAATATTCTCACACAACTAAACTCACTGAAGATAGTGTAAAATCTTTATCAACAGATTTTAGTTAATAGATCCCCAAATATTATCAGTTTTTACCCATCCAGAATAATCATCAGTTTTAACGTTACACCAGTCATTCAGACATTTTTTGATCACTAATAGTCTACCTTTCTCTAATCTTAAAATTGGTTTAGAAAAACTTGATGGTTTTTTGAATAAAATTTTATTTTCTAGGATTATAAAAGAATTTGATGATTTTAGTTGAGACCAATGAATCCAGCCACTATTATTTTTTAAGTCAATAATCCTTCTAAAGTTTTCTTTTTTGTCTATTTGTTTTACAGGGAGATTTATTTTTTTATAAATATATTTGATTTTAGAATCAAGCGTAGGTTGATATCTGACATTAACTGTATTTTTTTTTAATGATAAAAAAGTTTCTTTAGCAATTAACTCAAAATTGAATAAAAAATAAATTAACAGTATCCAAATAAAATTTTTCTTCATTGATTACAAAAACAATTTTTTCTTTTATTTATCTTAATTTTTCTAAAATTTAAATTAAGTAAATCTAAAATTAAAATATAACCATTAAGATTCTTTCCGATAGTTAATATTTTTTTTAATACCTCATTTGCTTGAATAGTACCTACAATATTGGCTACAGTTCCAAGAATACCTTCTGTTTCACAGTTTAATAAGTCGTCATAAATTTCAGACTCTTGAAAAAAACATCTTAAACATGGAATTTTTTTTTCTTTAAAATTAAATGTAAAAATATGTCCATCAAATTTACTTATTGCACCAGTAACAAGAAATTTTTTAAATTTTAGACAAAAATCATTCAGTAAAAATTTTGTTTTGAAATTATCTGATCCATCAACAATATAATCGTAGTTATTAATAATTTTTTTAAAATTTATATTATTTAATCTAAATTTATAAACCTTTACTTTCGTATTAGGATTAATAAACTTTATTTTATCTTTAATTGTTTTAACTTTAGATTTTCCCACATCAGAAGTTTGGTAAAGACTTTGTCTGTGTATGTTGGACAGGCTAACTTTATCATCATCAACAATACCCACTGTTCCAATTCCAGCACGGGAAAGAAATTCTGCAACTGGACATCCAAGTCCACCTGCCCCAACAATTAAAACTTTTGAAGATAGAATTTTTTTTTGACCGAGAACACCAATATCTTTAAGTACTATTTGTCTAGAAAATCTTTCGATTAAATTTTTATTTAATTGACCTTTCATTTTCCTGTAGAGCCAAATCCACTTTTTCCTCTTAATGTATTGGGTAAATCATCAGTTTCTTCTAAATCCATTTTAACAACCGGCGTTAAAATTATCTGTGCTATTCTATCTTTGTTATTAATTATGAACTCTTCTTTTCCGTGATTAAAAAGTATTATTTTTATTTCACCTCTATAATCACTATCAATAGTTCCTGGTGTATTTAAAACAGTTATACAGTTTTTAGCCGCAAGGCCTGACCTAGGTCGTATTTGCACCTCATAATCTTCTAAAAAAGCTATAGAAAGGCCAGTAGGCACCAAACAAGAACTATTAGCAGCTAATTTGATAGGCTTCTCTATAAACGCCATTAAGTCCATACCAGAAGCACCAGCTGTTTTATAAGTTGGGAGTTGTACATTAGGATTTATTTTTTTTACTAATACTTTTACCACTGAATTTTAATTTAATTGTTTAATAACTCTATCAATTATTTCATCTGAGATTTCAGATTTTTTTTTCATAACAAGTTTTTCATCACTGATTTTTTCATCTTTATAAAAAATTGAAACTTCATTAAAATCTGAGTCAAATCCAATTGATTTATTTGAAACATCATTTGCAACTATCCAATCACAATTTTTTTCCAATAATTTTTTTTTTGCATTTTCTTGAACATTATTTGTTTCTGCAGCAAAACCAATAACAAGCTTTGGTCTTAGAGAGTTATGTTTTGAGACATAATTTAAGATATCGGTATTTACTTCAAGTTCTAAATTTATATATTCTTGTTTTTTTATCTTTTCATTTTTTTTTTCTTTTATTTTAAAATCTGCTACTGCTGCAGAAAAAATAGCAACATCGGTAGGTAAATTATCTTGTGTAGCTTTAAACATCTCTTCTGCTGTTTCAATTTTTATTAAATTTATATTATTATCAATTTCTAAATTGGTAGGACCAGATATTAACGTAGTTTCAAATCCTTTTTTAGCTAATGATTTTGCTAAGGCATATCCCTGTTTTCCAGAAGATTTATTAGTTATAAATCTTATGGGATCAATATATTCATTAGTTGGTCCTGCAGTCACTAAAGCTTTAAATTTTTTATTTTTATTTAATTGATTAAAATAAATTTCAATTTCTTTCAAAATTTCTTTTGGTTCTGTCATTTTTCCTTCGCCAAATTCTCCACAAGCCATATCCCCTATCTCAGGGCCAATTACTTTGTATCCATAAGATTTTAATTTTTTAAGATTTTCCTTAGTTGATGGATGTTCCCACATTCTAATATTCATAGCTGGTGTTAAAAAAATATCTTTATCAGAAGCAAGAATTACAGTTGATGCAAGGTCATTTGATGAGCCAGCATTCAGTTTTGAAATAGTATTAGCTGTAGCTGGAGCAACAACAATTACATCGGCCCATCTAGAAAGAGATATATGATCCATCTCTGCTTCATTTTCAGCATTAAATAAATCATCATAAACTTTTTCTTGAGAAAGAGAGGCAACCGATAAAGGTGTAATAAATTCTTTGGAACTTTTAGTCAGAATAGTTTTTACTTTTGCACCTTGTTTTTTTAGTAATCTAATAAGCTCTAAACTTTTATATGCAGAGATGCCTCCACAAATTATTAAAAGTATCTTTTTTTTAAATAAACTATTCATTGGGCAAATTAAAATACTAATAGACCAAAAATTACAAGCAGTAATAAACCAACAATAGACTGATTTCTAAATGCTATCATCTCTGATTTTTTTTCATTTAGGGCGGCATAAGAGTTAGAATTTTGAGGTACATGACCACTTGCTAAAAGAGTTAGTGCTTGGTTAGCTTTATCCATAATTTCTGGAAGTTCAGGTAATCTTTTAATTACTTCAGTTGTGCTTTTTAAGCTTTCACCCAAAGTGTTAATTGGATCTTTTGTCTCTTTTAACCAATTTTCTAAAACAGGTTTTGAAGTTTCCCATATATTTGTATTAGGGTTAAGTTTTCTAGCCACACCCTCAACAACAACCATAGTTTTTTGTAGCATTAACAATTGAGGCTGGGTTTGCATATTAAATTTTTCAGTAACATCAAAAAGTTGTTTTAATAATTTTCCACCAGATATATCTTTAACTGATTGGCCAAAAATTGGTTCTCCAATCGATCTTAATGCTTGAGCAAGCTCTTCAACTGGCACATTTTTAGGAACAAGACCAGCAACCAAATGAACTTCAGCAACTTTTTTATAATCTCTTTGAATAAATCCAAACAGTATTTCTGCTAGAAATCTTTTACTTAGATTGTCTAATCTTCCCATAATACCAAAATCTATTGGTACAATTTGTCCTTCACTATCAATAAAAATATTTCCTTGATGCATATCTGCATGAAAAAAACCGTCTCTAACGGCGTGTCTGAGAAAGTGCTGTATAATATCAGAGGCGATTCTTTTAGTATCAATATTTCTTTTTTGTAAATCTTCAGTTTCACGAATAGAAACGCCTTCTACCCAATCAAGTGTCATTACGTTTTCACTTGTAAAGTTCCAATAAATTTGAGGAACTCTAAATCCAGCGTCATTTATAGTGTTTTCTGCATATTCATTTGCTGCGGCAGCTTCAAATCTTAAATCCATTTCAAGATTAGTTATTTCTTTAAGTAAAAAAACTACCTCAATTAATTTTAATCTTTTTGTTTTTTTTACAAATGACTCAACAAAAAAAGCAAAAAGCATTAAAGCATCAATCTCTTCATTAAATATTTTTTTAATATCTGGTCTTAAAATTTTAATAGCTACATCTTTTATTGTTCCATTTTCATTTATTTGTGCTTTATGAACTTGAGCTACTGACGCTGCTGCAACAGGCTCACTCAAATCTATTATGGAATTGAATGTTTCTTCTCCTAGATTTTTTTTAATAATTGTTTTTGCTTCTGATAAAGAAAAGGCAGGAAGTCTATCTTGTAAACATTCTAATTCTTCAGCTAGTTCTTCTCCGATTATATCTGGTCTAGTAACTAAAAATTGGCCAAGTTTAATAAAAGTGGTGCCCATTGACTGTAAAGATTTAGAAAGTCTCTCACCTTCGCTAACATTTAAATTTACTTTTTGAGAATTTGAAAAAGAAAAAGAAAGAATATTAAATAGTACCTTAATAGCAAATGGGGGTTTTTTAAATTTAGAAACTATACTTAAAATATCTGATTTAGCTAACTTTCTTCCCAATTTAAATAAAGTAAATAATTTTTTAATCATTAAATTTTCCAACCAGAGTGAATTGCAACAATTCCCCCAGATAAATTTCTATAACTGCAATTTTCAAATTTATTTTTCTTCATTAGATCAATCAATTCTTCTTGATTGATAAATTCTTCTATACTTTTAACTAAATATTCATAAGGTTCTTTTTGTCCGAGAATTGCTTTACCTATTAAAGGAATAAGTTTTGAATAATTTTTATAGATAAAATTTAGATTAGAGTTCTGTATTTTAGAAAATTCTAAACACAAATAACGACCACCAGGTTTTAAGACACGATATGCTTCAGAAAGAGCTTTATTAAGATTTTTAGTATTTCGAAGACCAAAGCTAATCGTGTAATAATCACAAGAACTATCTTTAACAGGTAATTTTTCAGCAGGTGCAATTAACCAGTTAATATTTTTATAATCATTTAATTTTGCTTTGCCTTTGCCAATCATTCCTTTGTTTGGATCAACACAAAAAATTTTGCCATCTTTATCAGTTAAATCTAAGAAAAGTTTACCAAGATCTCCTGTTCCACAAGCTACATCAATCAACTTTTTTTCTTTTGAGGGATTCATCCAACTCATCAAATCTTTTTTCCAGATTCTATGAACACCTAGTGACATGAAATCATTCATTAAATCATACTTGTCGTAGACGTTATCAAAGACACCTTGCACTAGTCCTTTTTTATTTTGGAGATATTGTTGCATATTAAATTTATTATTTACTGATAATATAGTGTGAAATGCCAGAATTACCAGAAGTAGAAATAGTCAAACAATCTTTAGATCAAAAAATACAACAAAAAAAAATAAAGAAAGTAATAATTAAAAACAGAAATTTGAGGTTTAAAATTCCTTTAAAATTTGAAGAGTTTTTAGAAAACAAAATAATTAAAAAAGTAAGTAGATTTTCTAAATACCTAATTTTAAATTTTTTGGATGGTTCATTTTGTTTAATTCATCTTGGGATGTCAGGCACAATTCATTTAATTAAAAAAAATAACTTAAATAAATTTACTAATACTAGTTTTTATAATTCACCAAATCTTCCAAAAAAACATAATCATGTTGAAATACAATTTAAAGATTTAAAAATTATTTATAATGACCCTAGAAGATTTGGTTTCTTTAAATTTATAAATAATAAGGAAGATCTTTTAAATAGATTTAATCATTTAGGCCCAGAGCCATTTTTTAAAACTTTTAATTTAAAATATCTTTCTAGTTATTTTTTAAATAAAAAAAAGGATATAAAAAGTTTTTTGATAGATCAAAAATTTGTATCAGGAATTGGAAATATTTATGCAAGTGAAATTTTATTTCTAAGTAAAATTAGTCCAACAAAGCAAGCAATGAAACTATCTAAAAAAGATTGTAAAAAAATTATTTTATTTTCAAAGAGCGTGCTTAATAAAGCCATTAAAAAAGGAGGGTCAAGCATTCGGGATTTTAAAGATACTGCAGGGAAAACTGGCAATTTTCAAAAAGAGTTCAAAGTTTATCAAAGAGAAAACTTAAATTGTTTAAGAAATAAATGTATTGGTAAAATAAGAAAAATATTCATATCTAATAGATCCACTTTCTTTTGTAATACTTGTCAAAAATAAACAATTATTCTATTGACCAGTATAAAATCTAGAGCTATACCACTGCGCTTATGGCAAACACAAAATCAGCAATTAAAACAATTAGAAGAATTTCCAAGGAAACATTGGTGAATAAAGCTCGTAAGAGTAAATACAGAAATGCCATTAAGCAAATGAATATTCTGCTTGAAAAAAAAAAGAAGGCAGAAGCTATAAAGTTCTTACCAAAATTGAATTCTGAACTAATGAAAGTCGCAAAAACTGGAATTATCAAAAAAGGGAATGCTTCAAGAAACGTCTCAAGAATTACAAAAAAGATTTCTGCACTATAAACAACTTTAGGTAGTTGTTTAAGTTATTTCAACTAAAAGTATTTATACTAAATAGGAAATTAAAATTTATTTTATTACTACATATAGATCTAGTAAGAAAATGATTTATTTTTTTTTAAAAACTACACCCACAGATTTTAAATTTTGCAAAACCTTTTTTTAAAAATTTTACTACTGTGGCAAGAAATGATTCACCTATAGATTTTATTTTTTTTTTAATTTACAAAATTATTTATTGCATAATCTTTATTTTGCTTCTAACTAACTTTATTCCTAAAAAATTATGTCTAACAATAATCCAATACAAAATATAAAAGATATACCCTCTAACAATTTAGATTGGGGCACTGTCAAGAATGATATGAAGAGTAAGTTTGGTAGCGATATTTATGAAAGCTGGATTAGAAAAATAGAATTTATAGAAGAAATGAATAACTACGTTTTGTTATCCGTTTCAAGCAGATTCATAAGAGATTGGATTACTTCAAGATATTTAGATCAAATTTTACAAGTTGTTAAAGTTTATAAAAAAAATCTTACTAGAATTGAATTTAAGATTATCGAAAAAAATTCAAATAATTTTAATGAAGATGAAAATGAAGTTAAGTCAAAAGAAAAAAATGAAAATGTATCTTTTATCAAAGATACTTATTTGCAATATACTAGAATTGATCCCAATAAAAGGTTTGACAACTTTATTACTGGAACAAGCAATAAACTAGCACATGAAGCATCTCAAAAAGTTTCAGAAAATATTTCTCATTATAATCCACTCTATATATATGGAGGAGTTGGAATGGGGAAAACTCATTTATTAAATTCTATTGGCCTTATATTAAAAGGAAAAAACAAAGTTATGTTTATTTCTGCGGAAAGATTTATGTACCAATTTGTAAAATCAATTAAATCAAATGAGATGGTTAAATTTAAAGAATATTTTAGAAATACTGATATTTTATTAATTGATGATATTCAATTCATGAATGGTAAAGAAGCTATGCAAGAAGAGTTTTTTCATACCTTCAACGCTTTACTAGATAAAGGATCTCAGGTTATAATTTCTGCTGACAGAGCTCCAAACAAATTATCTAGAATTCAAGAACGAATTAAATCTAGATTTGCAGGAGGTTTAGTTGTTGATATTCAAAAGCCTGATTATGAACTTCGTAAAAGAATAGTTAACCAAAAAACAGAAGAGTTGAATGTTTTTTATTCTAATGAAATAAATATTTCAGACGAAATACAAGAATTTATTAGTTTGGAAATTACAACAAGTATTAGAGAATTAGTTGGTGCCATAAATAGAGTTGTTTCTTTTTCAAGAATATACAACAAAGTCCCAAATTTATCTGAAGTAAAAGTAGTTTTAAAAGACTTATTAAATGTATCAGAAAATATAGTGACTATTGATTTAATTCAGTCCACTGTTTGTAAATTTTTTAAGATAAGTAAAAATGAGATGCTTTCTTCTAGGAGATCAAGATATCTAGTAAGACCAAGACAAACTGCAATTTACCTAACGAAAATTTTAACTTCAAAGTCGTTACCAGAAATTGGCAGAGAATTTTCTAATAGAGATCACACTACAATTATACATTCAGTTAAAACAATTGAAAAATTAAAGGAAAACGATCTAGAAATGACTAACAATATAAATAAATTAAAAAATAAAATATTGTATAATAAAGAAAATGAAATTTAACGTTAATCAACAAGATTTACAGCAGGCACTGAATTATTGTCAAGGTGTTATTGAAAAAAGAAGCACACTTCCAATTTTATCAAATGTTTTATTGAATGCCAGTAATTCAAATTTAACAATTACAGCAACAGATTTAGATTTAATATTTATTCATCAAATTAATAATGTAGAAATTATTGAAGAAGGAAACACGACCACAAGCTCATCTATTATGTATGACATTATTAGAAAATTTTCTTCAGGAAAAAAAATTAATTTAACTTTAACTGATGTTAGTAAACTTCAAGTTGAATCAGAAAAATCTATTTTTAATTTAAACTGTATAAGTGCAACTGAATTTCCACTAACAGATGAGAATTTTAATGAAAATGTATTTTTAATAAAATCAAAACAATTACTAAAATTACTTAATAAATGTAAATTTTCAGTTTCAAATGATGAAACTAGACATTATTTAAGTGGAATTTTTTTTCATCAAACACAAGTAGAAGAAAAAAACTTTTTGACAGCAGCTGCAACAGATAGTCATAGAATGTCTATATCTAAAATAAGATTGGATAAAAAAATTGAATTTGAACCGATTATATTACCTAAAAAAACAATATTTCAACTATGCTCTCTATTAGAAACTTATGATGGTGATGTTAAGGTTTCAAATATGAAATCAAAAATTAAATTTGAATTAAATAATAGTATTTTAATATCTAAATTAATTGATGGAAAGTTTCCAAACTATATTCAGGTAATACCTAAGAATAATCAAAAAAAATTAGAAATTGATCTGAAATTATTTTTAGATTCTGTTGATAGAGTTGCCTCTGTTTCTCTTGATAAAAAAGATGGTGTTAAATTTAATTTATCAAAAGATAACTTAAATTTGTCTGTTAATAATACTAATAGTGGAGATGGGAAAGAAAGCTTAAATGTTAAATTTGATCACGAGTTAGAAATTAGTTTTAATTCAAGATATTTGATTGATGTTGCTTCACAATTAGATAGCGACAAAATAGAAATTTTTTTTAATGACACAGGTTCACCAGCTTTAATTAAAGATCCAGGTGATTTTGATAGTATCTTCGTTGTTATGCCTATGAAGGGCTAATTCAATACATCAAGTTCAGAATAAATATCATTTTCTAATTTTCTTAAAAAAACTTCTTTACTCAATCCTGCTTCAATAGGTTTTAATATTGAAATAGTTAAATTAGAATTAGTTTTTTTTAAACCGCTTTTTGGCCAAGTATAACCTGAATTAATAGCAATTGGTTGACATACTATTTTTAGTTCTTCATAAATTCTACTAGCACCCTTTTTGAATGGAGATCTATCTTCTGGTAACAATCTTGTTCCTTGAGGAAAAATTATTAATGGTCGATTTGATGTATTAATTAATTTTAATATTTCATCAAAAAAACCAAGATTTTCTTTGGTTATTTTATTTCTTTTAATTGATATTGAGCCAATCTTTTTAAGATACCAACCAAATATAGGGATCATAAGTAATTCTTTTTTTAGAATAAATACAGGTGAATTAAAAATTGTTTGTAAATAAAACGTTTCAAACATTGATTGATGAGATGATGCTATAAAAAATTTTCCATTCTTAAATATGTTTTCTTTACCTTTAATAATTATTTTTGTTGATAAAAAAATACGTAAACAAAATGAAGCCCAATATCCCATAATTTTACCTCCAAATAGTACAATTTTTTGTGGTAAAAAAAATGAGGGAATAAAAATGATAGAAATTAAAATAATTCCTGAAAAAAAGAAAAGTAAAAATAAAAAATTTCTTATCATTTGAATCAAAAGCTAGATTAAATCTGAAAGCTTTTGTCTTTTTTTAATAACATTAATTTTAGATCCTTTAATTAGTATTTCGACTGGTTTTGGTCTTACATTATAATTTGAACTTAATGACATTCCATAGGCGCCAACATCACACATTACAATAAGATCTTTTTCTTTTAATTTTTGAAATTTTTTTAAAGTTATAAATTTGTCTGTACTTTCACAAATAGGGCCAACAAACTGATAAGTTTTTTTTGAAATCTGGTTCGTTTTTAATACTGGAAGTGTACGATGATTAGCACCATATAATGCTGGTCTCATTAAATCATTCATTGCAGCATCTAATATAATAAAGTCTTTTTTTTCATTTTCTTTTATGTAAATTATTTTAGAAATTAGAACACCTATATTTCCCACAATGGATCTACCGGGCTCAAATATAATTTTTGATTTGTGAGTTTTTAAATTTTTTTTTATAGCAATACTGTATTTTTTATAATTCAATTTTTTATTATTGTTATCATAAGATATTCCCATACCACCTCCAAGATCAATAAATTCAAATTTATAATTGGTTTTTTTTATAATTCTATTAACCACTTTTAGCATTTTTTCATATGGTATGTGGTTTACAATTTGGCTACCAATGTGAACACTTAAACATTTAAGTTTAATATTTTTTGAATTTTTAGAATATTTGACTAATTCAAAAAAAGTTTTTTTATCAACACCAAATTTGTTTTCTTTTTTTCCAGTCGAGATTTGAGTTAATGTTTTAGCATCAGTATTAGGATTTAACCTAATCCCAATATTGATAATTTTTTTTTTAGATTTTGCAATTTTTTCAATTTCAATTATTTCACTTTTGGATTCAGCGTTTATTAGTAATATTTTTTTATCAATTGCATAACTTATTTCATCAACAGTTTTTCCAACTCCTGAAAAAACAATTTTTTTAGGATTTATTCCTGCTTTTAGAGCTTTCATAAGTTCTCCTATAGAAACTACATCAGCACCTAATCCTAGTTTTCCAATTTCTCTAATTATGTTTACGTTAGTATTGGCTTTAACTGCAAAACATATTAAAGGTGAAAATGATTTAAAATTCTTTTTAAAATTATTTATATTTTCTTTTAATAACTTGTAAGAATAGCAATAAATTGGTGTGTTGAATTTTTTTGCTAAATTTTGAGCTTTAACTTTTTCTATTGAAAAACTTTTATTAATATATTTCATTAAACCTTATTTATAAGGATACCATCTTTTTTTGCCTTGTATTCTGGGTCTGCTTTTTTTCCACAAGATAATAAAAGAGAACAAAATATAGAGATTAATATTATTTTTTTAATCATTTTAAGTCTTTTTATATTTCATTATCATTTTTTTAATATTATCAAAAGATGTTCCGCCATATGATTTTTTCGAATTTACTGAGTTTTTTAAGTCAAACACCTTTAGTACGTCGTTTGTTAGTTTTGGCTCTATTTTATTCAACTCATCAATGCTCAATTCACTTAATTTCTTCTTCTTTTTCTCAGCATAATTGACAACAGAAGTTGTTACCTCGTAAGCTTTTCTAAAAGACATAGCATGATTTTTAACAAGATAATCAGCTAGGTCTGTTGCAGTAATATACCCTGAGTTTGCAAGAGCTAACATTTTTTGTTTATTAGGAGTAAAATTTTTCAATACCTCATTAAGAATTGAAATACAATTGTTGAGAGTTTCATTCGATTTGAAAACTATTTCTTTATCATCCTGAAGGTCTTTAAAATAAGATATTGGAAGACCTTTTAATATAGTCAACATTGAAAATAAATTTCCATATGTTGAACCTACTTTTCCTCTTATAAATTCTAATAAATCTGGATTTTTTTTCTGGGGCATTATTGATGACCCGGTAACAACTTTATCAGAAAGGGTTATAAGATTAAAACCATCTGAATTCCAAATTATAAGCTCTTCAGCTATTCTTGAAATATGCATAGAACAAACAGATACACTATATAAAAAATCTAAAACAAAATCTCTATCAGCAACGGTATCTATTGAATTATTTGTAGGTTTTTTAAAGCCTAATTTTTTTGTTGTAAAGTTTCTATCAATATTAAATGATGTACCAGTTAATGCTGCAACACCAAGAGGGTTTTCAGATAGGCTTTCTGTGTTGTTAGAAAACCTTTGTTTGTCTCTATTAAACATTTCAACATAAGCCATTAAATAATGAGCAAAAGAAACAGCTTGTGCATTTTTTAAATGTGTAAAACCTGGCATAATTGTTTCAATGTTTTTTTCTGAAACATTAAGAATTGTTTTTGTAATATTATCTAAGTTTTTATTAATCTCTTTAGTGGCTGATCTAATCCACATTTTAAAGTCTGTAATAACTTGATCATTTCTAGACCTAGCAGTGTGTACATAACCTGCCTCTTCTCCAATTATTTGAAATAATCTTTTCTCTATATTCATATGTATATCTTCATATTTTTTATTGTATTCAAACTTATTTTTTAAAATTTCTTTTTCGATTTTATTTAAACCATAAATGATTTTGTTTTTTATTTTAAATGATATAATTTTTTGTCTAAATAACATTTCAACATGAACAATTGACCCTTCAATATCTTCTTTATAAAGTTTTTTGTCTACATCTATTGAATTGCCAACTTTTTTAAACAATGTAGAAGCATTTTTTTTAATTCTAGTACTCCATATTGCTTGGTTGTTTTTATTTTTTGTCATGATATTTAATTATACTCATTTAGTATGAAATTTTTAATAATATTTATTTATTTAATAACTAGTAGTTTTAGTTGTGCAACTGAAAAGCTTGATATTAAAAATATAATTATAAACAAAAATCTAAAAATTTATAAAGAAGTAATTTTTAAAGATATAATGAAAAAAGACATTGATATAGCTAATTATAAAGGAAAATTGCTTGTATTAAATTTTTGGGCAACTTGGTGTGCGCCTTGCCGAGAAGAGATGCCCTCATTAGATAAGTTACAATCAGATAGTAGACTTGATAATCTAAAGGTTTTTCCAATAAATATTGGACAAGAAGATCTGACTAAATCAAAAATTTTTTTTGAAGAATTAAATATTAAGAATCTAGATATTTATTTTGATCCAGAGGTTAGTTTGACTAAAAAATTTTCCTTAAGAGGAGTTCCAACAACAATTTTGTTTAATAAAGAGGGTAAAGAATTTGCTCGTATTTTAGGTTCTATTGATTTTTATGACGAAAAATTTATTAATTGGTTAAGTTTATATAATTAATCTTTAAAAAATAAAAAAACATAAATAAATTAATAATGACATTTAGCCTCACAACAACAGTTATAAAACCAGAAAAAGATATTCCAATTAAAAATGTAATCATTTTACTTCATGGTTATGGTGGTGATGGAAAAGATATCAGCATGGTGACTTTAAATTGGAAAAGATTTTTACCTAATACTATTTTTTTATGTCCAAATGGTCATGAGGCTTGTCCGGTAAACCCTAAAGGATTCCAGTGGTTTGATTTAACTAAAGATGATCCTCAATATATTTTAGAACAATCAAAAAAAGCAGAAGAAAAACTTCTTAAATTTATAAATGAAGTAAAAATTAAATATAATTTTAAAAATTCACAAATTTGTTTATCGGGGTTCAGCCAAGGTAGCATGATGTCAATAAATTTAGGTTTAACGAGTGATGAAAATTATAATTGTATAGTTGGTTTTTCAGGAAAGATAATAAATCAGGAAGATCTTATAAAAAGAAAAATCTCATCCACAAAAATGCTTTTATTACATGGAGATTTAGACATTGTTGTTCAACCTACATTTTTATTAGAGGCCAAAGATTTTTTAATTAGAAATAATATTGAGGTAGAAACTAGTATGATAAAAAATTGTGCACATCATATTTCAGTTGAAGCATCAAGTATAGCGTTAAATTATATAAAAAATAATTTTAAAGTTTAAGAAAAAAGTATTTTCTATTCATTGATAAAATAATTTAATTCAGTTAAAGTTATTTTAATGTTAAACTTTGGTGAACAGAATCTATCTTTAGAAAAATGTCCAGCACTAGTTCTGAATGCTGATTATAGACCTTTAAGTTATTATCCTTTATCTTTATGGGGTTGGCAAGATTCTATAAAGTCTGTTTTTTTAGATAGAGTAACAATAGTAAATAACTATGATAGACTAGTTAGAAGTCCATCATTTAATATGAAGCTCCCAAGTGTTGTTGCATTAAAAAGTTTTATTAGTCCTCAGTCAAATCCAAATTTTACTAGATTTAATGTATTTTTAAGAGATAGATTTTCATGCCAATATTGTGGGAGCGGTGAAGAATTAACATTTGACCATTTGTTACCAAGATCAAAAGGTGGACAAACTAACTGGGATAATGTTGTGACAGCTTGTTCAAACTGCAATGTTCAAAAAGGAGGTAGACTTCTTAAATATTCTGGAATGAAACTTAATCATGAACCATACCAACCATCGACTGAAGACTTACATAAGAATGGTAAAAACTTTCCACCAAACTTTCTTCATAAAAGTTGGATGGATTATCTGTATTGGGATGTAGAGTTAGAAGCCTAGTTATATTTTTTCAGATATACTTATTGCAATTTTTGACCCTGTTTTAATAATTTTATCTAAAATTGAATAAACACCTTTTTTTGTAGCCCCTTCATCATAAGCTATATTTTTATGATGAAGTTCATCTTCTCTAAATTTAATAATTTTTTCTTTTAATTTATTTTCATCAGACTCTAGTTGATTAATTTGACTTGTATAATGTTCATCAATAACTTCTTCAACAGATGCAGTGCACAGCATTGCAGCTTTTTTCCCTAATATAGTTGAGCCGAACCCAAGACCTACACCAAGCAAATCCCATAAGGGTAAAAATTTTGTAGGCTTAATATTTCTTTTTTTAATTTCATTTTCAAAATAATTACAGTGTACTTTTTCATGTTCTTTCATGTTTTTTATTGTTTTTTTTAGTTCATCATTTTTAATAATAGTATTTAAAGCAAGCAATTGGCCTTCATATATTTTTATGGCACCACGTTCACCAGCGTGGTCAACTCTTATGAACTCTTCAACTTTAGTTTTATTTGTTTTTTTCATAATTTAAAAAAATTTTAGTTATTATAATGCTTAATATTAAAGAAATAATGCTATTTATTGTAGCAAGTGATAGTCCAAAAATTTTAAAGGTAACATCTTTGCAACTTATAGTTTTTTCTTTTAACTCCTTTAAAAGGTCTTCTGTTGTTAAACTACCGCTTTTATTTTTTAAATCACAAACTAATGACTCGTTGATAAAACCTTGCTCAATACCAAAATGGTAAATAGATATAAACATTGCTGAAACAAATACTAAAGCAAGAATTATAAGGCAAATTTTTTCAAATTTTTTAAAAATTAAAGTTAATGTAATAATTATTATTGTTAAAATATACGGAACTCTTTCAATCAAACAAAGATTGCATGGTTGATGATCTAAAACATACTGTATAAAATAAGCCGTAAGAAGCGCAAAAATACTAAATAATAATATTAAATTAAGTATTGTTTTATTTTTAACTTTAGTCATTTTATTTAGTAATAAAATATATAGAAGCTAAAATAGCCACAATTAAAATACCTACAATTGAAAACCATTTTGCACCTTCTTTTACCATAAGTTTATTAATAATGTTTCCAAATTTAAATGATAAATAAGCAACGATAAAAAATCTTAATCCTCTAGCTAAAAGACAAATAAGAAAGAAAATTAATAAATTAAGACCGATTATGCCACTAGTCATAGTAAAAACCTTGAATGGTAATGGAGTAAAACCAGCAAGGAATAGCGTTGCTAGCCAAATATATAGACCAGTACCTTCTGATAAACTTGTTTTTAAATTTATAACTTGGTTTTCATATCCATAAAATTCCAATACTTTCATAGCGATTTCTAAAAAATATGTACCTATAAAATACCCTAGCAATCCTCCTAATGCAGAGAAAATAGTAGCAACCAAGAATATTTTTATATAGTCAGTTTTTTTTGCAATTACCATTGGTACAATCATAATGTCAGGTGGAATTGGAAAAAAAGAGCTTTCTGCAAAAGATATAATGGCTAAAAAAAACTTTGAACTCTTATGTGAAGCAAGACTTAAAGATTTTTGATATAACCCCTTAAACATTTTTTGGTTTTAATACAATTTAAGTTCTTATACTATTTAATTTTATAATTATATTAATGAAAATTAAGGGCGAATGGCGGAACTGGTAGACGCGCACGACTCAAAATCGTGTTTTGTAAGAAGTGAGAGTTCGATTCTCTCTTCGCCCACCAATGTTTTATGGAAATAAATAAGATAAATAATTTATTAGAACTATTTTATTATCAGTACCAAAAGCAAAATAAAGATGATATTTTTTTAGTATCTTTAAAAGAACCAAAGCAAAAATATTCTTGGGAAGATGTTTATTTGAATATTATTAAATTATCTAAAGAAATTTCAAAATATATAAACAAAGGTGACAGATGCTTGATAATCTCTGAAAATAGACCTGAATGGATGATAGCAGATCTTTCAATTATGTTATCAGGAGGTGTAACTGTTCCAGCTTATACAACGTATGTTGAGAGAGATTATGAATATATAATTGATAATTGTGAACCATCTGTAGTTTTTGTTTCTGACAATATTCAATACGAAAAAATTAAAACTATAATTTCTAAAAAAAAATTTATTAAAAAAGTTATTATTTTTGACTCTACGGATAATCTTAATACTGATTTTAATTTAGATATAAATGACATATTTAAAAATCAAAATTATGAAGTTAAAAATTTTTTTGACCTAACAATTAATAGAAAAGATATGGCATGTATAATTTATACTTCAGGCACACAAGGAAATCCAAAAGGAGTTATGTTAAGCCATGGTGGTATACTTAATAATTGTGAAGGATCTTGTGAATTATTGAAGACAATAGTTTCAAGTAATCCTAAATTTTTAACATGGTTACCGCTATCTCATTCTTATGAGCACACTATTCAATTTGTGCAAATAGCTGTTGCAGCAAAAGTATTTTATGCAGAGAGTATTGAAAAATTAATAAAAAATATGACTGAATGTAGTCCAGAAATAATGACAGCTGTTCCAAGATTTTATCAAAATTTATATCAAAAAATTAATTCAACTTTTATTAAGGCAACAGGATTAAAAAAAATCTTAGTTAATAATACAGTTAATATTGGAAAAAAAATATTATTTAAAAATAAACTTTCTATGACTGAAATTTTTTTTAATTTTATTTGTGAAAAGTTAGTAAGAAAAAAAATTAAAAAACAATTTGGTGGAAATCTAAGAGCATTTGTTTCTGGAGGAGGAGCTTTAGATAAAGAAGTAGGTTCATTTTTAAATGCAATTGGATTACCCACTTTACAGGGATACGGGTTAACCGAAACATCACCAGTTGTTAGTTGTAATCCCATTAACGATATAAGGATAGAAACAGTAGGACCTCCCTTTAGAGGAAATTTAGTTAAAATTGCCGATGATGGTGAAATAATTATTAAGGGTGAAAATGTCATGTTGGGTTATTGGAAAAATGAAGAAGAAACTAATAAAGTTTTAAAAAATGGTTGGCTATATACAGGTGATATCGGAGAATTTGATAATGACTTTTTAAAAATAACAGATAGGAAAAAAGATATTATTATTACCCCAGGTGGTGATAACATTTCACCAATTAAAATTGAAAATCATTTAAATAAATTAAATTTTATTGAACAAACACTAGTGTATGGAGATAATAAACCTTACTTAGTTTCATTAATTGTTTTAACAACAGGTCAAAAAAATTTAAAAAATAATGAAATTCAAGTTGAAATTGATAAAATAAATAAAAATTTATCTAAAATAGAAAAAATAAAAAAATTTTTTGTGATAAAAAAACAATTTACAATTGAAAATGGAATGATGACACCAACTTTAAAATTAAAAAGATATAAAATAATAAAAAAATATGAAAAAGAGTTTGAAAAACTTTATTAATTTTAATTTTTTTAAATAGATTATTATTCGCATAAACTCTAACTTTTTTAGTTATATAAAATATGAATTAAAAAATAATTTTATAAAAAAATAATTACAAATTAGTATTTAATTAAAGAATTGACATCACGTGTATAAAAAAATAAAAATAAGGTAATAACGAATCAAATTGATTCGTTTAACTTAAACAGGGAGCTAAAGATGGCTAAACGAAGAAAAAAAGCTGCAAAGAAAACTAAGAAAAAAGCTAAGAAAAAAGCTAAAAGAAGAAGATAGTTACAAGTTTTCTTTATTAAAAACGCTTCTCATAACTTTTTGTGTGAGAGGCGTTTTTTTTATTCTGATGTTTGATCTTCAGTGATTGGTTCAGCTTCAACTATTTGAGTCAGAGGTATTTTTGGATTTGATTCTGCTAGTTTTGCTTGTCCTTCAAGATTTCTTTTTAGTGCTTTGTCTAATTTTTTTTGTGCATTTTCAATAGATGTTCCCAGGACTATTTGAAATTCTGATAGAATTCTTTCATAAGCTTTTTCAAAAAGCTGTCTTTCACTATAGGATTGATCAACCATTAAATCATCTCCTTTATTTAAATCTCTAACAACTTCAGCTAGTTCATAAATTTTTCCTGATGATATCTTAGCTTCATATTCTTGTGCTCTCCTACTCCACATAGATCTTTTAATTTTTGGTTTACTTTTTAGAATAGAAATACATTTGTTAACTTGGTTGATAGTTGCTAGTGGTCTAAGATGAGATTGCTTATTTATTGGAATCATTCCATTAGCTTTATCCTTTTCGAATTTAAGAACATATGTTTCAACATCAATTCCACCTATATTAATTTTTTTAAATTCTGTAATTTGACCCACACCATGTTTTGGATAAACAACAAAATCTTTAACTTTATATTCTTTTTTCTCTGTATTTTGTTTTTTTACTTTTTCAATTTGAGGTTTTAATTCATTACTCTTTGGTATTCTCAAACTACCAGTTTTTATTTCTACTTTTACTCTTTGTAAATTTTTTTTTTTATCTGTAGCTGTTTTAGGTAACTTTAAATTTTTTTTAATTTTCTTTTTAACACTTTTAGAAATTTTTAATGGTTTTGTTTTTTTTTTGGTTACTTTTTTTTTCATAACTTTAGTAACAGCTTTACTTTTTAAAACAGTAGTTTTTTTAAATGTTTTCTTTAAAATATTTTTCAAACTTATTTTCTATATTTCTGTACTTTTCGTTATCCTTAGGAGGATCTTTTTTTTCGCTTATATTTGGCCAAATTTCAGAATACTTTGTATTCACCTCAAGCCACTTTTCACTACCAGATTCTGTATCTGCAACTATAGCATCCACAGGACATTCTGGTTCACAAACGCCACAATCTATACACTCATCCGGTTTAATTACAAGCATATTTTTTCCTTCATAGAAACAATCAACAGGACAAACTTCAACGCAGTCCATTAGTTTACACTTAATACATTTATCATTTACCAGGTAGGTCATTTTGAAATTTTTTTTTAATTTTTTCTTTTATGTCTCCCATTAATTTATTGTCAATATATAATAAACCAGCCAATCGTCGCATCAAGTTAGCCTCATACATATCAGCATTGTTATTTGAATAAATAATTTCCCATAGTGCTTTAATAATTTTAATTTTATCAGATTCAGATGTGTTTTTAACTTCTCTTGTAAAGTCTAGGATTTGGTTAGAGTTTTCCTCATTAATTGTCGCCTTAGAAATTATTTCGTTTATATTTGAATTTTTAGCCCCCAGTTTAATTAAAGTTTTTTTTATTATTTCTTTTTCGTCATCAGTATAAACTTCATCTATTTTGGCAGCATGAATTAGTAACGAAGCAACTTTAGATAAAAAATCGCTATTATTATTTATGTTTTCTTTTTTTTTTTTTAAGAAATTAATCATTAATTAAAATTAATGTTTTTTAAAACTTTAAATGGACTATCTTTTATATATGTCTTTTTAATGACTTTTTTAATCTTTTTTTTTGTAGGGTTATATTGAAAATAGATTTCGTTATCTTTTTCATAAGATTTATATTTCATTTTTAGAATAAGTTTTTTAAAATTATCTTTACTACAGCCAAGTAAATTAAGCATTTCAGGAATAAGTTTTATTTCTTTTTTTTTATCTGGGTTTGCATTAATAATCAGTACAAATAATCTTTCTAAAATATCTATCCTTACAAAATATTGATCAAAATTTTCAAACCCACAAAGAAGCATAAAACTTTTATTGTTAAAATTTTTATCTTCTAAAAAATTTAACCCAAAAGTAGGTGGAGTTAATGTAAAGTATTTTTGATGATAATTTTTCCATAATAAAATTCTTAATGAAACCGCTTCTGGTCTAAACAATCTAAATAAGAAAACATGGTACCTTCCAAATTTTACTCCCAAGTCCCTTAAAATTTTTCTTTCATCCTGTCCAAGTTTTTTTAGGTAAGCAGAAACTTGCTCTCTTTTTATAACGCCGTTACTTTCGTACAATTGGTAGGCCAATGCTTTTATTGATGAATTGCTATCTTTTAAATTTTTTAAATCGATTAAGCTTTTCAATATAATATTAATTTTTTCTTTAATCCATTTATCAAGAAATTCAGATAATTTTTGTCTATGATTATTTTCCAAGATATCATCAACTATTAAAATTATATCAGGATTTAAGTAATTTTTTCCTGCTGATAAAGTAGCTATAGGAAATTTTTCCCAATAAATTTTAAAATCATCTTTAATTTCTAGTAGTCCAGTTTCAACAATTATCTGTATTCTTTTTTTAAGTTCAGGGCCAACAGCTTGTCTTGCTGCTTTTTTTAAAGATTTAATGTCAGTTTCTAATGCTCCAGCTTTTAAATCTAACTCTAACTTTAACCCTTTTAATTTTCCAATAAATTGGTTGTCAACTATAACTTTATGCTCTTCTATTATCTCAGTTTTAAATGTCATATCCTGTTTTAATCCTCTTACTAAAACACTTGCTCTTTTGTCAATAAAAGTTTTTGTAAGTTCTTCGTGTAATCTGTCAGATAATTTGTCTTCTAATAGTTTTGTTTTTTCAATCCAATAGTTTTGATTTTCAACCCAATTAATTTTATTAGAAATATATGACCAAGTTCTAATATTTGCAATTCTATTTGACAAAGAATCTACATTTCCTTCTAATTTATCTAATTTTGTTAGTTGTAATCGCATATAGTCGTTAGTAACTTTACCCTCTGCACCATTCAAGAAGCTAAATATTTTGCTCACAACCTCAATATGATTCCCATAAGTTTTTTTTACAAAGTCCGGAATTTGGCAGCAATCCCAAAGCAAAACTAATGTTTCCTTGTTATCTCTTATATTGTGCGCGACCATATCTTTTAAAAAATATTTTAAAACTTTTTCATCTTCACATTCGTGTATTTTTCTCAACCACTCTTTATTAGGTTTTTCTTCAAGTGATTTGATTAAGTTTGACGCATTATTAAAATTTAAATTAGAGTTTCTCCAAAATAAAGTTCTAATTTCTTCAAACTTATGATTTTCTAGTGAATCTACTTCTTCCGCATTAATTTCTTTACAATCACCGGTTATTCCAAAACTTCCATCATTTAAATATCTTCCGGCTCTTCCTGCAATTTGACCAATTTCTGATGAATTAAGTCTTCTTAATTTTTTTCCATCAAATTTTTTTAAATTCGAAAAATAAACATTTTCTAGATCCATATTAATTCCCATGCCGATTGCATCAGTTGCTACTAAAAAATCAACATCTCCTGATTGATATAATTCTACTTGAGCATTTCTAGTTTTGGGACTTAGTGAACCCATAACAATAGCGGCACCTCCCTTTTGTCTTCTAATCAGCTCAGCAATTGCATAAACTTCTTCAGTTGAAAAAGCGATTATTGCTGTCTTTCTATCTATTCTTGAAATCTTTTTATGACCAACGTAAGAAAGTTTAGAAAGCCTTTCTCTGTTTATAAATTCAGTGTCTTCATCTAATTTACTGATAATATTTTTTATAGTATTTGACCCCATAAGCATGGTTAGTTTTTCTCCACGAAGGTTTAACAATCTGTCAGTAAAAACATGACCTCTTTCATGGTCGGTGCACATTTGAATCTCGTCAATTGCAACAAAATCTAAAAATTTATTTATAGGCATAGATTCAACTGTACAAAGAAAATATTTTGCATTTATGGGAATAATTTTTTCTTCTCCAGTAATTAAAGCAACTTTATCAAGGCTTACTTTTTGGATAACTTTGTCATAAACTTCTCTAGCCAATAGTCTTAAAGGAAAACCCATCATTCCCGAATCAAAAGAAAGCATAGTTTCAATTGCAAGATAGGTTTTTCCAGTATTTGTAGGACCAAGAACAGCGTTAATTTTATTTTTTGGCATTTCTATTTGTGGTATCTTTAATTTTTATTCCACCATATGTAGTAACAGATAAAGAACAAAGATAGACTAAAACATGACCGAATCATTAAGAAAAAGTTCTCCTTTAGAGTTTTTTTTAATTTAAACTAGCACATATAAAACTATATCAACCACCAGGTCCTAAGTCTGAAGGTTTAATTTTTAAAATTTTCCAAATTCCAGATGCAGAGGCAATAATTTTATTTTTATTTTGAAGGTAACAAGTAACAAAAATTAGTGAATTTGTTTTTTTTTGAATTTTAACAAAACCAATTATTTCATCACCAACTTTGGATGTGCCAATAAACTTTAAATCTAATGAAATTGTTACACAAGGTACATTGCCAGCAGACCTATGTGCTGCTGTTCCCGCCCCAGCATCTATTAAAGCTGACAAGTAACCACCATGAGTTATTTCAGCTGTATTTAAATGATTTTCATTAATAGTAGATTTAAATTCATATTCTGTGTCAGATATATTTTTAAATAATACTCCTCCGTTATGTTTCATAAAACCAGGTTTTATACTTATTTGCTCAAATTCTTTGGACATAATTTTTTTATAATATAAAAGTTAAAATTAATAAAATTATAAAAACAATTATAAAAAAATATATAACAGATTTTTGTAATGATACTTTAAATAACGAATCTAGCATTTTACTTCTCCTTTTGGTGGACCGCCCAGAACTCGAATCTGGAGTCTCCCGGTTCGTAGCCGAGCGCCTTATCCAATTTGGCCAGCGGTCCTAATTAAATAATTTATTTAATATAACAAATTTTTTGATGTAATTTAACTTATAAAATATTATGTTCTATTAATAATGAGCAATAAATTAAATGATGTAGTTATAACTTCTGCATTAAGAACACCAATAGGCACTTATAAAGGATCTTTAAAGAGTTTAACTGCTGATAAATTAGGAGCGATTTCTATTAAAAAGGCTCTTCATAAATCAAAGTTAAAAGCAGAAGATATTGATGAAGTGATAATGGGACAAGTTCTCACTTCTGCTTCTGGACAAAACCCAGCTAGACAAGCAGCTATTCATGCTGGAATTCCAGTTTCAAAACCAGCACATATAGTTAATCAAGTATGTGGATCAGGATTGAGATCAGTAGTGTCAGCTTATCAATCAATTAGACTGGGTGAAAATAAAATTATAGTCGCGGGCGGACAAGAAAATATGTCAAGAGCACCACATGCTATATTTTATAGAGAAGATAAAAAGCTATCTGAAGACAAACTAATTGATACAATGATTAATGATGGATTGATAGATTCATTTAATAATTATCATATGGGTGTTACAGCAGAAAATGTTGCTGAAAAATATAAAATTTCTAGAGACGATCAAGATATGTTTGCTTTAAAATCACAAGAAAAAGCTCAAAAAGCAATAAGTGAAAATAAATTTCAAGATGAAATAATTAAATTACAAATTAAAGAAGGTCAAAAAAACTTTATTTTTGAAAAAGATGAACACCCAAGAAATAATTTAAGTTTAGAAGACTTAAAAAAATTAAAAACTGTTTTTAAAGATAGTGGAACTGTGACCGCAGGAAATTCATCAGGACTTAATGATGGAGCTGCAGCAGTAGTTTTAATGTCTCGTAAAGAAGCAGAATCAAGATCTATTCAATCATTAGTAAAAATAGTATCTTGGGCAACATGCGGTGTTGAACCTTCATTAATGGGTCTTGGTCCAATACCTGCAGTGAATATGGCTTTAAAAAAAGCCGATTGGAAAATTAATGATGTAGATTTATTTGAAATTAATGAAGCATTTGCAGCACAAAGCATTGCTGTGGTTAAAGATCTTAAAATTCCAAAAGAAATTGTAAATGTGAACGGTGGTGCAATAGCATTAGGGCACCCAATCGGAGCTTCAGGGACAAGAATTTTAGTAACCTTAATTCACGAGATGATTAGACAAAATAAATCTAAGGGTTGTGCTACTTTATGTATTGGCGGTGGTATGGGTATAGCAGTATGTGTTGAAAAAAATTAAAAAGAATTATTTTTAAAATTTTTAGCTAGTAAAGCTTTTTGTATCCAAAAACTTGCATCTAAATCATTTTTACTTTTAAAATAAATTATTTTTTTAAGTATAATTGTAAACATTCTATAAAAGTGACATATAAGGTTGTCCAAAAAAAGCTTCAAATGTGTTAAAAATATAGAAGATATAGTTATTTATAAGTGTATAAATTAATTCAAAATAATGAGCGAAAAATTACTTGTTCCAGATATTGGTGAATTTGAAAAAGTAGAGGTTATTGAGCTTTTGGTAAAAGTCGGAGGGCAAATCAATATAAATGATCCTATTGTTACTATAGAGAGTGATAAGTCTAGTGTTGAAATTCCCTCTACAATTGCAGGAACAATTGAATCAATAAATATTAAAGTAGGAGATAAAGTTTCAAAGGGGGATTTATTATTAAATATTTCATCTTCAAAAGAAGCCTCGTCTAAAAAAGTAATTCCAAAAGATACTGAAAACATTATTAAAGAAGCAGAGATTGTCTTACAAACTGAAAAAGAAAAAATTATTGAGTCAGAAC
This sequence comes from Candidatus Pelagibacter sp., assembly GCA_029941985.1. Lineage (GTDB taxonomy): Bacteria > Pseudomonadota > Alphaproteobacteria > Pelagibacterales > Pelagibacteraceae > Pelagibacter. Next base: position 28,810 of record JAPYTV010000005.1, read on the forward strand.
CAAATAAAAAAAAACAATCAACAATTATTCAAGTTGCAAATAATAATGATATTGATCCACTAGAAACCAAAGATTGGCTAGACTCTATCTCAGCTGTTCTTGAGAAAGATGGAAAGCATAGAGCTCAATTTTTGATAAAAGAGTTGATTGATCATTCATACAAAGAAGGTTCAGATCTAGTGTTATCTAGAAATACACCTTATATTAACACTATATCTCCAGAGGCAGAAACAAAGTCAAAAGGTGACCAAAATATTGAAAGAAGAATTAGATCTCTAATAAGATGGAATGCAGCTGCCATGGTAGTTAGAGCTAATAAAAAATTTCCAGAACTAGGTGGACATATAGGAACATTTGCATCTGCAGCAACACTTTATGATGTAGGAATGAATCATTTTTGGAGAGCTAAAAATAATAAATTTGGAGGAGACTTAGTTTATTTTCAAGGGCACAGTGCTCCAGGCATGTATGCTAGAGCATTTTTAGAAGGAAGGTTAAACGAAAAACAATTAGATAGGTTTAGACAGGAAGTAAAACCTGGTGGACTTTCTTCATACCCACATCCTTGGTTGATGCCTAAGTTTTGGCAATTTCCAACCGTATCAATGGGTTTAGGACCAATGTTAGCAATTTATCAAGCAAGATATATGAAATATTTAATTAATAGAGGGTTGATTAAAGATGAAGGTAGAAAAGTTTGGGCATTTCTTGGTGATGGAGAAATGGATGAACCTGAGTCTTTAGGTGCTATTGGATTAGCGGCGAGAGAAAAATTAGATAATTTAATATTTGTTGTGAATTGTAATCTTCAAAGACTAGATGGTCCTGTAAGGGGCAATGGAAAAATTATTCAAGAACTAGAAGGAATTTTTCGAGGAGCTGGATGGAATGTAATAAAAGTAATTTGGGGATCATACTGGGATTCTCTGCTTGCAAATGATAAATCAGGATATTTAGTTAAAGTTATGAATGAGACTGTAGATGGTGAGTATCAAGCAATGAAGGCTAGAGATGGTTTGTATGTAAGAGAAAAGTTTTTTGGTAAATATCCAGAGACAAAAGAATTAGTTTCAAGTTTATCGGATAAAGATATTTGGAAATTAAATAGAGGCGGACATGACCCGCATAAAGTTTATGCAGCTTATGAGCAAGCAATGAAAAATGAGGGTAGTCCAACGGTTATAATAGCTAAGACTATTAAGGGTTATGGCATGGGTAAAACAGGCGAAAGTGTTAATACAAGTCACCAAACTAAAAAATTAGATGTGGATGATTTATTGTACTATAGAGATCGTTTTGATGTTCCTTTGACAGATGAACAAGTTAAGAATATTGAGTACTTCAAGCCAGATGAAAAATCTCCTGAAATTAAATATATTAAAGAAAGAAGAATGAATCTTGGAGGTTTCTTGCCAGAAAGAACGACATATTCAAAACCAATTAAAGCACCAGCAAAAGATATTTTTGATTTTATGAAAGTTTCAACAGGTGAAAAAGAAATGTCAACAACTATGGCATTGGTTAGAATGTTTACTAATTTATTAAGAGATAAAAATGTTTCACCAAGGTTAGTTCCAATTATTCCAGATGAAGCAAGAACTTTTGGAATGGAAGGTTTTTTTCAAA
>JAPYTV010000006.1 GCA_029941985.1 Candidatus Pelagibacter sp.
TTCTAAATATAAAGATGGAGTATAAATTAATTTAATGAAAAGCAAAAAAATTATTCTTGGATCAAGAGGGAGCAAATTAGCATTAATTTATGCTGAAAAAGCAAAAGAAAAAATTTTAAAAGTATCTAAAGAATTCAATATTGAGAGTGTTGAAATAAAAAAAATTACTACAGCAGGAGATTTAAATCAAAAAGATAGACTTTCTGAAATAGGTGGCAAAGGACTTTTTTCAAAGAAAATTGAAAAGGAATTATTAGAAAATAAAATTGATATTGCAGTTCATGCTTTAAAAGACATGCCATCAGATGAAACCGAAGGATTATTAACCAACTGTTTTTTAGAAAGAAATGATCCTAGAGAAGTATTAATTTCTAAAAATAAAAAAAAATTTAAAGATTTAAATCAAAATTCAATAATTGGGACTTCTTCTTTTAGAAGAGAGTTTCAGTTAAAAAATAAAAGAAGTGATTTAAATTATAAATTAATTAGAGGAAATGTTGACACTAGAATTAACAAGTTAAATCAAAATTTATATGATGCAGTAATATTATCTTGTGCTGGCATTAATTTTTTAAATTTAAATAAACATATTTCTGAAATTTTTTCTATTAATGAAATTATTCCAAGTGCTGGACAAGGAGTTATAGCATTACAATGTAAAAGTGATGATGAGTATATAAAAAATGTTTTAAAAAAAATAAATGACGAGAAAACTTATAAAAATGCTCAAGCAGAAAGAAATGTTTTAAAAGTTTTAGAAGGAGATTGTGAAACGGCAGTAGGAGCAGTATCAGTAATTAACGAAGAAAAAATAACTCTTGAGGCAGAACTTTTTTCTTTAGATGGAAAAGAAAGATTTCATTGCAAGTCTTCTAAAGATATAAAACATGCATCAGAATTAGGTATGGAAATTGGAGAAAATTTAAAAAAACAATCAAATGGAAGTTACAAAAAATAACATGCATGTTTTATTTACAAGACCCTTAGAAGATAGCGAGGCATTAATATTAAAATTTAGAGATCTTGGTCATAAAGTTTCACACATGCCAGTTATTCAAATTGAAAAAGTTGAGTATGAAAAAATAAATTTTTTAGATTACAAAGCAATAATTTTTACAAGTGTCAATGCATTAAAATTCCTAGATACAAAATTGATTGATAAAAAAATTACTTGTTTTTGTGTTGGAAGCTCAACAGAAAAAAAAGCACTTAGTCTTGGATTCCAAAATGTTATAGCTGCTGAAGGCAATGTTAGAACTTTAAAAGAATTAATATTACAAAATTTTAATTCTTCAGATGGAAAAATGCTTTATGTAAGTGGAGAAATTACTTCAAGTGAGCTTGACAAAAATTTAGTATCATTAGGTTATAATGTAAAAAGATTAATTAATTATACTTCAAAACCCAATCAACAATTAGATGAAACATTTATTGAAAAATTAAAGTTAAATATGCCCGATATTGTTTATGTTTATTCTCAAAACAGTGCTTTAAGTTTCTTTAAATTAATAAATAATTATAAATTAAATGACTTTTGGATGAATACTAATTTAATGTGTATTAGTGAAAAAACCTCGGCAGTATTAAATAAAATTAAGTGGAAAAAAATTTTTCTTTTTAACCCTGGCGAAGAAGAATTTTTGCTGTATAAAATTTAAATATGGAACTATTAGATAATTTTAAGTCACTGTTTTTGTCAGTATGGGACAGAGGAATTTTTGGAGTCGATATATTTCAAATATTAATTGGTATTGGAATTTTTCTTATTTTTTTAATTTTTAGAGGAATAATCAGCAAGGTAGTTATAAAAAGATTAGAAAATATAGCAAAAAAAACAACTAATAAACTTGATGATGCTTTTGTTCAAGCAATGAAGGGGCCTGCAAGATTTTTACCAATCGTTTTAGGCTTTTTTATTGCAAGTTATTATATGTCATTTTCTGAGGATGGCAGAGCTGTTGTTGACACCATCAATAGAACTTTAATAACTATTTTTATTTTTTGGGTTATTCATCAAATTATAGAACCTATTTCTTATATCTTAAGTGGATTAGATAAAGTTTTAACTCGAGAATTAATTGGTTGGATTGTTAAGTCATTAAAAATTTTAATTTTCATTTTAGGTTTAGCTGCAGTTCTTGAACTTTGGGGAATAAAAATTGGACCAATTATTGCAGGATTAGGTTTATTTGGGATTGCTGTTGCATTAGGTGCTCAAGATTTATTTAAAAATTTAATTTCTGGAATTTTAGTATTGGTTGAAAAAAGATTTAAAATTGGAGATTGGATTTTAGTAGAAGGTATAATTGAAGGGATTGTTGAAAAAATAGGATTTAGATCAACTGTAATAAGAAAGTTTGATAAATCAATTGCAATTATTCCCAACTTTCAATTTGCTGAAAATGCAGTTGTGAATGTTAGCGAAACATCTAACTGGTTGATTAGTTGGATCATTACTCTTCAATACGACACAACTATAGATCAATTAAAAACTATAAGAAATGAAATTGAAAATTATATTAATAAAAGTGAAGATTATAATACTAGCATTGGTGTAGCAGTTAGAGTTGATAAATTTTCTGATAGTTCGATAGATATGTACGTTCGTTGTTTTACAAAAACTGATAGTTGGAATGAATGGCTTTCCGTAAAAGAAAGACTTGCAATTGAAATAAAACAAATTGTAGAAAAAAATAAAGCTTCATTTGCTTTTCCAAGTCAATCAATTTATATCGAGAAAAAATGATAGCTATTTTTTATTTGGTTCTTCAAATATTAAAACTTTATTCTTATGTGGTAATTGCTAATGTTTTAGTGAGTTGGCTTGTTGCTTTTAATGTTTTAAATACTCAAAATAGATTTGTTTATTCTATTTTAGAGATGACTTATCGATTAACTGATCCAATACTCAATAAAATAAGAAGTTTTTTACCGAATTTAGGATCACTAGATATCTCACCTATAATATTACTTTTATTGATTTGGTTTATAGAAATGTGTATGAAGCTGTACATAGCGCCAATGATTTTTTAAAGAGACTTTATGATTTTAATAGACGGAAAAAAAATTGCAGCTGAACTTAGAGAAGAATTAAAACAAGAAGTTTCAGAATTAAAAGCTAAACATAATAAAGTTCCAGGACTTACTGTAATTTTAATTGGAGATATGGCACCTAGTCAAATTTATGTGCGTAATAAAGAAAAATCAGCAAATGAAGTAGGTTTAAAGTCTGAGATAATTAAATACCCAGAAGCAGTAGAAGAAAAAACGATATTAGATAAAATTGAAGAATTAAATAAAGACGATACGGTCTCAGGAATTCTAGTTCAATTACCATTACCAAAACATATTGATAAGCAAAAAGTAATTGAAACAATTGCACCTTCAAAAGATGTTGATGGATTTCACCCAATGAATGTTGGAAATCTTTCGGCAGGTTATGAAAGTTCAGTGCCTTGCACTCCTTTAGGATGTTACTTGTTGATTAAAAAAATTGAATCAAACTTAAGCGGGAAAAAAGCAGTCATGGTTGGTAGATCAAATTTGAATGGTAAACCAATGGCGCAGTTACTTTTAAAAGAAAATTGTACAGTAACAATTACTCATTCAAGAACTAAAGATTTAAAAGCAGAATGTTTAGAAGCAGATATTATTGTTGCAGCAGTTGGTATTCCAGAACTTGTAAAAGGTGACTGGGTAAAAAAAGATGCAATCGTAATTGATGTTGGTATCAATAAGACAGACAAAGGAATAGTGGGAGATGTTGCATTTGATGAGGTATCTAAGGTAGCAAAAGCATTAACACCTGTTCCGGGTGGTGTAGGCCCAATGACTATAGCCTGCTTATTAAAAAATACTATTGAGTGTTTTAAAAGATCTCGATAAGATATATTCATACTTAGGTATGAAAAAATTGATAATTTTATTGTTGTTAGTTCCGACTTTAGCTATGTCTGCAACGTTTAAAATTAACGGGGGTATTAGTTTGAAAATCAGCTCTAAAGATGGGTTTAAGCTATATACGAACTATATGGATCATAATGATCACAACTTTAAATATATTAAAGATAAAAACAAAGCACGTGCTGGAAAATATTTTCAAAGGTTCGAAGTCAGGGATGGTGATTGAAAAAGTGGATATAAATATTAATCCAAAACTGAAACCTGTTGATTAAGATAGTTTAGATCTACCACCATCAACTACAATTATTTCCATTAAAATACGTGGACCGCTTCAAAAAGGATCACCTATTTTATATGGCAGAGGATATATAATTATTTTTAATTTACTTAGTTACTTTTAACGTTTGTGTTAAGTATTAGAATGCTTGAAATATTTATTCAAACTTTCTTCTTATATTTTATTGTTATTGATCCACTAGGAACAACGCCTTTATTCTTAATTGTAACCCAACACATGGAAACTAAGGAAAAGATTAAAACAGCTTTAAGCGCAACAATAATTGCAACTATTATATTATTATTTTTTGCACTTCTGGGAAGCTCTTTGCTAAGTTATTTAAATATATCTTTTCCTGCCTTTACAATTGCAGGAGGAGTTATTTTATTTATAATTTCTATGGAAATGTTGTTTGATAAGCGACAACAAAGAAAAGAAAATGATCTTGATTATAACTCAGAAAGAGTAAGTGTATTTCCTCTAGCAACACCACTATTAGCAGGACCTGCTGGCATTACTTCGGTAATTGTTAGTGTATCTGATATTGGTAATAATTTTACTAATCAAATTGTAGGAATGTTTTCTCTAATTATAGTTTTATTTATAACTTTTATTATTTTCTTTATAGCTTCAAAATCGTCTAGAATTATAAATAAAAAAATAATTAGTGTTATCTCAAGAGTTATCGCAATTATTCTGGCTGGATTAAGTGTTCAATATATTTTAGATGGAATAAAGTTTTTTTTAGCGTAGTTTTTTTTTGTGAAAATTAATAAATCTTTCAATATTAGATTTATTAAATGATTTATTTTCTTCAAAAGAAACTTTTTGTATTGAATAGGCGTTACTTTTAGTCTGTCTAGAGATGATCACAATATTGCCTTTATACAATTTAAGCTTAACAGATCCATTTACTTTATTTCTTTTTAAATCAACTATTTTTTGAAGCTTTAATCTTGCTTTTGAATACCAATATCCATTGTATATGAGTTCTGCATATTTTGGCATTATCTCGTCTTTTTTGTGCATTGTTTCTTTATCTAGCGTAACAGACTCAATTGCTCTATGAGCAGACATTAATAAAGTTCCACCTGGTGTTTCATAAACACCTCTCGATTTAATTCCAATAAATCTATTTTCAACCAGATCAACTCTGCCAATTCCATTTTTACCAGCAAGAATATTTAGTTTTTGTAAAAGATTTCCTGGTGATAATTTTTTACCATTAATAGTTATTGGATCTCCATTCTTAAAACCTATAGTTACAAAAGTATTTTTGTTTGGAGCTTTTTCAGGTGAAACCGTTCTTTGAAAAATAAATTCAGGAACCGCATTTTTAGGATTTTCCAAAACCTTACCCTCAGTAGACGTGTGAAATAAATTATCGTCTACAGAAAAAGGAGGTGCTCCTTTTTTATCTTGAGGAATAGGAATATCATTTTTTTTTGCATATTTAATTAAATCTGATCTCGAATTTAATTTCCATATTCTCCAGGGCGCAATTATTTTTATTTTTGGCCCAAAGTAATGATAACCCAATTCAAATCTTACTTGGTCATTTCCTTTTCCAGTTGACCCGTGGGAAACTGCATGAGCACCATATTTTTTTGCAGCAGCAATTTGTCTTTTGGCAATTAACGGTCTTGCAATCGAAGTTCCCAATAAATAAACACCCTCATAAATAGCATGACCCCTAAGCATTGGAAAGACATAATCTTTTACAAAAGTATCTTTTAAATTTTCAACAATAATATTTTTAACACCTAATCTTTTTGCATTTTTTATAATTTTTTTTCTATCAATTTCTTGACCAACATCTGCTGTGTAGCAAATAACTTCTGCATCATAATTTTCTTGAAGCCATTTTAAAATAATAGAAGTGTCTAACCCGCCAGAATAGGCGAGTACAATTTTCTTCTTTAGTTTCATTTATTTAGCTGCAGTTTGCCTTAGTAGCATTATATGCTTTAGTAAATCCTAATAATGAATAATGATCAATCGTTTGTGATCCTTTTTGATTATAGCCTGTAACCATAATTCTAGATCCTTTTTTCATGGTTTTAATCATTTTTTTTTCAAGTTTATTGTCTGCTATCCAAGCAAATCCTTCTTGGGTAATATCAAATTTATATTTATACTTTCCAGATTTAGCTGTAATAGAATTTTTATTATTAAACTCATAGCCAGCAGTAATGCTTATTTCATTAGTAATTTTTTCACCTGGTCTAAAGCTAATAAATAATCTTGCATCTCTAGGATTAGCTTTTGGAGCCTGAAGAACAGGTTTAGATTGAGCGAAACAAACTTTTCCAGTTTCGCTATTTATTATATATGTTTCCCAGTCTTTATGGTTGCCCATTTTTTTTATTTCTTCACCGTTAACTTGGCTAATAAAAGTAGTTATAAAAATTATAAATATAAAGTTTTTAATTATGGACATGGATTTGGGTATATATTTTGTACTTCATTTATTTCTTTAATAATTTCTTGTGTTAAATTTATGTTTATACTTTCTATATTAGTTTTCAACTGCTCCATAGTCGTAGCACCAATAATAACAGATGTCACAAAAGGTTGAATTTCTAAAAATTTTAAAGACATTTGAGCTAAATCAAGGTTATATTTTTTAGCAATTTCATAGTATTTGTCTACTGCTTTATTTGTGTTTGGTTTGTCGTATCTAGTCCAAAAGTCACTATCACGTTCTATTCTTGAATTTTTTGGCATTTGATTATTTCTATATTTTCCAGACAAGTACCCACTTGCTAATGGCGAGTAAGCCAAAAGGCCAATTTGATCTCTAATAGATATTTCTGCAAGACCAACCTCATATGTTCTATTTAATAAATTATATGGGTTTTGTACTGACATCATTCGAGGAAGTTTTTTTTCTTTTGATATCTCTAAAAACTTAGAAACTCCCCAAGGTGTCTCATTTGACAGTCCAATTTTTCTTATTTTTCCAGAATCTATAAATTTTTGTAAGTACCCAAGAACATCTCCAAATTTATTCCAATCACCATTATCTTTATGTTCATATCCCAATCTCCCAAAAATGTTAGTATTTCTTTCGGGCCAGTGTAATTGATATAAATCTATGTAATCTGTTTGTAATCTTTTTAAGCTATCATTTATAGCTTGTGTCATTTTTTTTATTCCATAATTATTTCCACCACCTCTTAAATAAGCTCTCATGGGTCCAGCAACTTTTGAAGCTAATATAACTTTGTCTCTCTTTTTTGATTTTTTAAACCAATTTCCAATTATAATTTCGGTGTGACCGTATGTTTCTTCTTTTGGAGGTACAGAATAAAGTTCTGCTGTATCCCAAAAATTTATACCTTGATCTAAAGCATAGTCCATCTGCTCAAAGCCTTCGTCTTGGGTATTCTGTTCGCCCCAAGTCATTGTTCCAAGACAAATTGTGCTAACATCAAGGTCAGTATTTCCTAACTTTTTATAATTCATTGAATATTAAATATTTTTTAAGGTTTGTAAGATATCTTGTATAAATAGTAAAAGGCTATTATATATAAGTTATGGAATTCAATAAACAAAACATACTAAATAAAGTAAGAGAAGCTCAACAGTCGACAGTAGTAATGGATGAAGGCTTAAGGGCCTATATGCTTAAGGTTTATAACTACATGTCTTCTGGAATTTTATTAACTGGGTTAATATCTTTAATATTTTTTAAACTATCTGTCGTGACAGATGTTAATGGTTCAATAGTAGCTTTAACTAGCATTGGGAATACTATTTTTCTTTCGGGTTTTAAATGGATTATAATGCTTGCTCCTTTAGGGGTGGTTTTTTATATGAGTGCAAGAATTAATAAAATGAGTGGATCAGCAGCTCAAACTACTTTCTGGATATTTGCCTCATTAATGGGATTATCTTTATCATCTATCTTCTTAGTTTATACTGGAGCCAGTATCACAAGAGTTTTTTTTATTACTTCAATTACATTTGGTGCAATGAGTTTATATGGATATACTACCAAAAGAGATCTTACTAAGCTTGGCTCATTCTTAATGATGGGCTTAATAGGAATTATTATAGCATCGGTAGTTAATATGTTTATGAAATCTTCAATGATGGATTTTGTAATTTCCATTTTGGGAGTTTTAATTTTTGTTGGTTTAACTGCTTATGATACACAAAAAATTAAAAACATGTATGTATCAAGTGATACGGGTGAATTAATGGGTAAAAAAGCTGTTATGGGTGCTTTAACTCTTTACCTAGACTTTATAAATTTATTTATAATGCTGTTAAGACTATTTGGTCAAAGACGATAGTTTTTTTATTTCCTAAGTTTTTTCCAATTTGTATTTTTAAGTAAAATTTCTAGATCAAAGGAGTTTTTTAAAATTTTACTATTAGAATCTGTAATTAAATATTTCAAATTTTTACTACTAGGTTTAAAATTTTTACAAATTTTATATAAAGCATTTTCTGTGGCATTTTTAAAAACACTAAAGCCAACTTGTCTGCTAGAAATGTTTAAGCCATAATCTTTCCACGCTCCTTCTGAAACCATTTTAGCATATAAATCTAGAATAATTTTAAGTTCATTTTTTTCAAAAAATTGTTTTTCTTCTATTTGGTTGTAGCGATTATCAATAACTAGCTTTAAATTTTTATTCATTAATTTTGTGTTTGTTGATTAAAGAAATTTGAAAACCAGTAAAAATAAATGTTATTGGTAACATACCCCAAACTTTAAAGTTCACCCAAAACTCTTCTGTTTGTGTTCTCCAAACACATTCATTTAAAATTGCCAAACCAAAGAAAAAATACATCCATCTTTTATTTAATAGATCCCACCCTATATTAGATAAAGAAATTGATTTTCCCATTATTTTTTTAAGTACAGGTTCTTTTGTAAAATATTTTCCAAAAAATAAAGCAAGGCCAAATAAAATATTTATTATTGTTGGTTTTATGTATAAAAAAACTGGATTATTAAAATAAATTGTTAGGCCTCCAAAAAAAGTAATTAATATTCCTCCAATTAAAGGAACCAGTGGAATTTTTTTTTCTAGGAACCAAATTACTGCTAATGCAACTAAAGTAGCAATTATAAATGGTGGAATAGCAATCTTTAAATCTTTATTATTGTTGTAGTAATAAAAAAAAAATATTGCTAAAGGCCCAAAATCTGTGACAAATTTAATAAATGATTTATTCACGTTAAAGATATTAACATATACACAAATCATTTATATTTTTTTTATTGATTTTTTTTTTTAAATCTCCATATTCTAGGTATGGCAATTCAAAAAGCTAAATTTTCAATTGGCAATATAGTTAAGCATAAACACTTTGATTTTAGAGGAGTGATCTATGATGTTGATTTTGAATTTAATAATTCTGAAGAATGGTATCAATCAATACCAAAAAATGTTCGTCCTAGAAAAGATCAACCTTTTTATCATTTGTTAGCTGAAAATGAGGAAATTACATATGAAGCTTATGTTTCTGAGCAGAACTTGCTTATGGATGATTCAGAAGAGCCTATTAAGCACCCATTGATTGAAGAAATATTTTCAGGAAGAAAAGGCACTAGCTATTTTAAGTTATCTAATTAATAGGATCATTTTTTCAACACAATTACTTCAAATCTTGAACATATATACTTGTTAATTTTAATTATATTTTGGTCAAGAGTGTTGATTAGTGTTTCCCATAAATCATTATCTCCCTCCCCACTCTTGATCAGAATTGCTTTCCATAATAAAAATTAAATTATCTATTTTTTGATATATATAATTTATAAATGTTTAAATCTTTTGAACCTAATAAAATTTTTGCAATTACGTCTAAAGCTCCAAAATACGTTTTATTTTTATTTATAGTTGTTTTGACCATTGGTTTGACAGAAGCATTAATTTTATCTCCTGAAGATTATAAACAAAGTCATGCTGTGAGAATTATGTATGTTCATGTTCCATCAGCATGGATATCACTTGGTATATTTTCTTTTTTAGCTTTATTTTCGGTTGGTAGTTTTATTTTTAAGAATAAAAATTTTTCTTTAATTTCAAAAAGTTTAGCACCATCAGGTTTTGTTTTTAATATTATTGCATTAGTAACGGGAGCCATCTGGGGTAAACCAACCTGGGGAACTTGGTGGGCATGGGATGCTAGAATAACTTCTATGCTAATTTTAGCATTATTTTATGCTCTGTACTTATTAGCATGGAGAATTTACGGAGATAAAGAACAGGTAATTAAAATTACTTCTATAATTGCAATTTTAGGAGCAGTTAATGTTCCAATAACTAAATTTTCCGTTGATTGGTGGAATACCTTACATCAGAGCGCTTCAGTGAATGTCTTATCTAATACTTCAATTCATATATCAATGTTGATCCCTTTAGGTATAATGACTGCGGCATTTACTCTTTTTTCACTGCTTATTTTTTTAATGAAATATAATACGGAACTGATAAAGGTTAAAAACAAAGGATTAGATAGATTATGATAAATGAATTAATTTCAATGAACGGATATGGATCTTATGTTTGGTCTGCGTTTTCTTTTACACTGATAAGTTTTGCATCTTTGTATTTTGTAACTATGTTGCAACTTTCAAAAGAACAAACCAGATTTGTATCTAAATTTGGCTCTCTTAATGAAGAGAAAGCAAGAGCTGCAAGATTACAAAATATTAATAGAGAAATATTATCAAATACATCGAAAATTTAACTTATAAACCATGTATGGTAAAAAAGTTAAATTACGGTTTTTGTTTTTAACTTTAATATTAGTTTCAGTAATTTTATCAGTCTTTTTAATTTTACAGTCATTAAAAGAAAATGTTATTTATTTTCAATCACCCTCAGAAATTAAAATTTTAGTTGAAATCGATAAAAAAAAAATAAGAGTTGGTGGCATGGTAAAAGACCAATCAATAACTATCAATACAAATGAAGTTAATTTTATTATTACAGATTTTAAAAATGAAATTAATGTTACTTATTCAGGGGCAGTACCAAATTTATTCGCAGAAGGCAAAGGGGTAGTTGCAGAAGGTTTTTTAAAAGACAGAAATTATTTTTTAGCAACTAAAATTTTAGCAAAACATGATGAAAATTATATGCCACCAGAAGTTAAGGAAGCTATAGGAGATAAATAAATTGTTGGCTAATCAAATAGGTTATTATTCATTAATTTTAGGATTAGCGCTTTCATTTATACTTAGCGCTGTTTCGATCAAGGATTTTTATAACAATAATCAAGGAATTAATCAGAAAGTATTATCTTTATCTTTTTTACAATTTTTTTTTGTAATTATTAGTTTCTTAAGTTTAATTTTATCTTTTGTAAATTCAGATTTTAGCAATGAAACGGTATTTAATAATTCCCACACAACAAAACCATTATTCTATAAAATTTCTGGAACATGGGGTAATCATGAGGGAAGTTTATTATTATGGCTGTTAGTATTAACTTTATTTATTTTTTTATTTCTAATTAAATCTAATGAACAACCAAAAAAATATAGAATTTTAACTTTATTATTTCAGCAAGTAATTATCATTGGGTTTTTTTTATTTTTACTAAAAACTTCAAATCCATTTAATTATTTGTTTCCAATTCCAAAAGAAGGTCTTGGACTCAATCCTATTCTGCAAGACCCAGCATTAGCAATACATCCACCAATTTTGTATTTGGGTTATGTTGGATCTTCAATAATATTTTCAGCCTCTCTGTCCGCTGTAACACAAAACTATGTTTCAAAAGAATGGGCGCAACATATAAAAAAATGGATTCTGATTTCTTGGATTTTCTTAACTCTTGGAATCATGCTTGGATCAATTTGGGCCTATTATGAACTGGGTTGGGGTGGGTTTTGGTTTTGGGATCCTGTTGAAAATGTCTCTTTAATGCCGTGGTTAACATTAACCGCATTATTACATTGTGTTTTAGTGTTAGAAAGAAGAGTAGCACTAACTTCCTGGATAATAATACTTTCTATTGCAACCTTTATACTAAGTATGTGTGGAACATTTCTTGTTAGATCTGGAATTCTTAATTCTGTACATACTTTTGCAAATGATCCAGAGAGAGGTATATTTATATTAATTTTTTTATTTGTTTTAATTTTTTTATCTCTAGGAATATTTTTTTTATTTCATAAAGAAAATAATAAAAATTTAGATAAAATATTCTGGCTAAGTAAAGAAGCCTCTATTTTAATTAATAATTGGTTTCTGATGTATTTTTTATCTGTCGTTTTAATTGGTACAACTTATCCAATTTTTTTAGATGTAATATCTGCACAAAAAATTTCTGTAGGACCTCCTTTTTATCATAAGTTAATTGTTCCTTTTTTGATTCCATTTTTAGTATTTATGTCTCTTGGACCAAAATTAAATTGGATAAAATCGAAAGTAGAAAATAAATTTTCTCTTATTATTTTTTTTATAATTTCAATTTTTTTATCATTTTTTATTTTGAGAAAATTAACTCCTGGTGTATTATTTAATACTGTTTTAATTTCTCCTGCTTTTTATTTATTTTTTATAACAGCAAAAGATCTGTTTATTAAAAAATTTAAAAATCTTCCTCAATCAATTGCACATTTTAGTTTTAGTATGTTGTTATTAAGTATTTTATTTAACAGTATTCTTTCTTTAGAAATTATAACCAATATAAAAGTTGGTGAAAAATATAATTTTGATAAAGGACAAATTTTTTTTCAAAAACTCGAAAAAAATAAAAACTCTAATTACAACTCAGTTATTGGTCATTTTAAAATCAATAACAATAAAGGAAAAATTATTTATTTAAAACCTGAGTTGAGAATTTATAATCAACCTGTAACTATTACTAGTGAAGCAGATATAAAAACAACATTACTAGCTGACACTTTTTTGGTTATGAATCTAGTAAAAGGTAAGGAATATTTTAATATCAGGTATCAAGTAAAACCATTTATGATTTGGATTTGGATTTCAGTTTTATTATTAAGCTTAGGTGGATTAATGAGTTTACTTAAAAAAAAATATGAAAAATAAAATTTTTTTATTCATCATTATTTTATTTTTTATTTTTTGCTTTATTATTTTTTATAAAGGATTAAATAATTCAAATATTTATATACCTAAGCTTAATAATAAAAAAGATTTACCAATTTTTATTGCTAGGGATTTTTATTTAGAAACTGAAGTTAATTCAGAAAAAATATTTCTTGATAATAATTTTTATATTCTGAATATTTGGGCATCTTGGTGTGTACCTTGTAGGAAAGAGCACCCAATATTAATGGAACTAAGTAGAAATAAATCAATTAAATTAATTGGCTTAAATTATAGAGATAATTTAAATAATGCTAAAAAATTTATTGATGAATTAGGAAATCCTTATTCTCAAATTTTAATTGATGAAGAAGGAACTTTAGCTGTTGAATTTGGAGCTTATGGTGTTCCTGAAACATTTATCATTGATAAAAATAAAAAAATTATAAAAAAATTTATAGGCCCCCTTAACCAAAAACTATTAAAAGAAATTAAATTATTTTTAAAATGAAAATTATAAAATTATTTTTAATCATATTCATATTAATTAATTTTTCTCAATCCAAGTCCGATGTAAAATCTGAAGAATTAAAAAATAAAATTTTAAAAAATATTCGTTGCTTAATTTGCCAAGGGCAATCTGTTTATGACTCCGAGTCCGATTTTGCCCTTAGTATAAAATTAATAGTAGAAAAAAAAATTAATGATGGTTTGTCTGAGAAACAAATATATGAATTTTTAAGAGAAAAATATGGAGAGTGGATATTATATGATCCTGAATTGAGCAAAAATACTTATATTTTATGGTTATTACCATTGTTGTTATTTTTGTTTGGGGGTGCCATAGTATATATGAATTTGATAATTAAAAAAAAATAAACATAATATTAAGTTTATTTACAAAATATATGAACAACTTTAATTTATTAAACAAAATTTTCTTAGTTATTTTTTTAGTTTTATTGGCATTACCTAATAATGCAGAAGAAAATAAAACTAATAAAAATACAGAGTATAATTTTTATATAGGAAATTTTGATTTTAGTGATCATAAGCAAAGTGCAATATTGCTTGGGTTTCAGCATCAAAATGAACAATTAGAAAGAAAAACTTTTCTTGGAGATATGTCGCCAATAACTGGCGGGTTTGTGACTGAAAATTCAGCAGCATATGTTTACACTGGAGTAGAGTGGAATTACGATATGGGCAGTAAAATGACATTTACTCCTAGTTTTGCGCCTGGACTTTACAGTCAAGGAGATGGAAAAGATTTAGGTCATGTTTTAGAATTTAAAACCGAAATACAAGCGGCTTATAATTTTTCAGAAAATAATAGTTTTGGAATGTCTTATAATCACGTATCCAATGCAAGTTTAGGAAGTAAAAACCCAGGTGCAAATAGTTACGAATTTAACTTTCTAAAAAAATTTTAATATAAATCATGAATCTAAAAAATTGTTACAATTTTAGTGACTTTAGAAAATTAGCTAAAAAAAAACTACCATCACCAATTTTTCATTACATAGATGGCGGCGCTGATGATGAAGTAACATTAAGAAGAAATACAGAATCTTTTAATGATTGTGATTTAATTCCTAATGTGCTTGCTAGCGTGGGTAAACCAGATTTATCAACAACTATTTTTGGAAAAAAAATTGATATGCCAATTTTTCTTTCACCAACTGCAATGCAAAGACTTTATCATCATGATGGAGATAAAGCTTCATCTAGGGCAGCAGAAAAATTTGGAACTTTTTATAGTATGTCCACAATGGCAAATAATACTATTGAAGAAATAGCAAATATCTCTAGTGGACCTAAATTATTCCAACTTTATGTACACAAAGATCAATCTATTACAGATGATTTAATTGATAGATGTAGAATATCTAAGTTTGATGGAATGTGTTTAACTGTAGATACTCTTGTTGCTGGGAATAGAGAGAAAGATCGTAGAACAGGATTTACAACTCCTCCTAAACTTACACCTCAAAGCCTAATGAGTTTTGTAATGCATCCTTTTTGGGTATTTAATTATTTAACACACGGTAAATTTAAATTAGCTAATGTCGCAAATAAAACAAATAAGGGAACCGATATTTCAAAGTCTGTTATTGAATATATCAATGAACAGTATGATCCTGCAATGAATTGGAAAGATGCAGAATATTGTGTAAAAAAATGGAATGGACCTTTTGCATTAAAGGGAGTGATGTCAGTTGAGGATGCAAAAAGAGCTATAGATATTGGTTGTACAGCAATAATGATTTCAAATCATGGTGGTAGACAACTAGATGGCTCAAGATCTCCATTTGATCAAGTAAAAGAAATCTCAGATGCAGTGGGTGATAAATTAGAAATTATTTTAGATGGTGGAGTTAGAAGAGGAACACACGTATTGAAGGCGTTAGCCGCTGGAGCAAAGGCATGTAGTTTTGGTAAGATGTTTTTGTTTGCTTTGGGAGCTGGAGGGCAGCCAGGAGTTGAACGTTTATTGCAAAACATGCATGATGAAATTAATAGAAATATGGTATTGATGGGCTGTAAGAATTTAAAAGAATTAAATAGTTCAAAATTAAATTATAGAAAATAGAAGAAAATAAATTTAAATGAAATTGGCTAAAAACTTAGAAAGACTAGGGACAGAAAATGCTTTTTCAGTATTAGCTGAAGCTAAAAAATTAGAAGCTCAAGGAAAGCCAATGATTCATTTAGCTTTGGGCCAGCCTGATTTTAAAACACCTCAACATATAGTCGATGCAGCAAAGAAAGCATTAGATGATGGTCATCATGGATATGTTTTATCAAATGGAATTTTAGAATGCAGACAAGCTGTGACTAGAAAAATTAAAAAACTTTATAATAAAGATATTGATCCAGAAAGGGTATTAATAATGCCAGGTGGAAAACCAACAATGTATTACGCTATACAATGTTTTGGTGAGCTAGGCGCTGAGATTATTCATCCAACACCAGCATTTCCAATTTATGAGTCTATGATTAATTATACAGGATCAACGGCAGTTCCTTATGATTTGACAGAAGACAAAGATTTAAAATTTAATCCAGAAAAAATTTTATCTCTAATCACAAACAAAACTAGACTACTAATACTTATTAACCCAAACAATCCAACAGGAAGTTTTGTTGAAAAATCTGCAATAGATGTATTAGCAGAAGAACTTAAAAAACATCCTCATGTAGCAATTCTTAGTGATGAAATTTATAGTAGGCAAATCTATGATGGAAAAGAAATGCCAACATTCTTTAACTACCCTGATCTTCAAAATAGATTAATAGTTTTAGATGGTTGGAGTAAAGCTTACGCTATGACTGGTTGGAGAATGGGCTGGAGCGTATGGCCAGAAGAATTAATACCTCATGTAAATAAATTAATTATTAATAGTGTTTCATGTGTAAATGCTCCATCACAGTTTGCAGGAATTGCAGCGCTAGATGGGTCAGACAATCCAATCCACGCAATGATGCTGAAGTTTGATCAAAGAAGAAAATTGATTCATAAAGGGCTAAATACTTTACCAGGTATAGAATGTAGTTTGCCAGGAGGCGCTTTTTATGCATTTCCTAAAGTTATTGGAACAGGGATGAATGGTACAGAATTTGCTAAAAAATGTATGCATGAAGCAGGAGTAGCAATAGTACCTGGAACAGCTTTTGGTAAAACGTGTCAAGATTACGTGAGATTTAGCTATGCAGCATCACAAGATAATATATCTAACGCATTGGAAAATATTAAAAAAATGCTAGGTTAAGACTAATGTCAAAATTAGTTTTACCAAAAATAGATAAGAAAACTTTAGATAAAAAAGAATACATTTTTAAAGCACTTGCTAAACTAATAAATCCTGAAAATATTTTAAGTCATGCTGATGAGATTAAACCATATGAAACAGACGCATTAGCAGCTTATAAACAAACTCCATTAGCAGTAGTAATGCCAGAAAATACTCAAGAGGTGAGTAATATTTTAAAATTTTGTCATGAAGAAAATGTAAAAGTTGTTCCTAGAGGAGCAGGAACTGGTCTTTCAGGAGGAGCACTACCTTTACAAGATGCAATTTTAGTAAGCCTTGGAAAATTTAATAAAATTTTAGAAATTGATTTTGAAAACAAATGTGTAGTTACTCAGCCAGGAGTAACTAATTTAGCAATTACACATGCAGTTCAACATAAGAGTTTTTATTATGCTCCAGATCCCTCAAGTCAACTTGCATGTTCTATAGGAGGTAATGTCGCTGAAAATTCTGGTGGTGTTCACTCTTTAAAATATGGAACAACAACCAATAATATTCTGGGTGTTGAGATGGTAATGATGGATGGAACTATTTGCAGAATTGGTGGAAAAACTCTTGATCAAGAAGGATACGATTTAATGGGACTGATTTGTGGTTCCGAAGGATTACTAGGTGTGATCACCGAAGTTACAGCTAAAATTCTAAAAAAACCACAAGTTGTTAAAGCAGCACTAATAGGCTTTCCAACTATTGAAGAAGGTGGAAATGCAGCATCAGAAATAATCTCGAATGGAATCATCCCGGCAGGAATGGAAATAATGGATAAAGCTTTAATTGAAGCAACAGATAATTTTAGTAAAGCAGGCTATCCTAGAGATGCAGAGCTTTTATTGATTGTTGAATTAGATGGAACAGAATCCGAAGTTAATGAATTATTAAAACAAGTTAGTGATATTTGTAAAAAGAATAACTGCTCAAGTTTAAAACTTAGTAAAAATGAAAAAGAAAGATTATCATTTTGGACTGGAAGAAAAGCTGCATTTCCAGCATGTGGAGCTATGGCCCCAGATTATTATTGTATGGACGGCTCTATACCAAGAGGTAAACTAGCTGAAGCTTTATTGGAGATAAAAAGATTATCTAAGAAATATGATTTACTCGTAGCTAATTGTTTTCATGCAGGTGACGGAAATTTACATCCTTTAATTATGTTTGATGGAAATGATAAAGAACAATTAAGAAAAACAGAAGAGTTTGGAGCGGAAATTCTTAAAGCATGTGTGAAATTAGGTGGTGTTATAACTGGTGAGCATGGTGTGGGAATTGAAAAAAGAGAGTTAATGTGTGAAATGTTTAATGATAATGATATTCAACAACAGTTAGATATTAAATTATCATTAGACGAAAAAAATTTATTAAATCCAGGAAAAGTTTATCCAATACTGAGAAAATGTGCAGAGGAAGGAAGGGTTCATGTCCATAGAGGTGAAGAAAAATTCCCAGATCTTCCCAGATTCTAATAACACTTATTACCCTGAAGACGAACTACAAGTTTCAAGTTTAGTTAAGGAATTGTATAAAAAAAATATACCAACAGAATTAATAGGAACAGGTTCCAAGAGCTTTATTGGCAACAAGGTTCAATCAGCAAACAAGTTATCACTTTCTAAATTGTCAGGAGTAATAGAATATTTACCAGAAGAACTTTACATTAGAGTTAAGGCAAACACGCCGTTGGAACTTATTGAGAAAGAACTAGAAAAAAATAATCAAGAATTAGCTTTTGAGCCTATGGATTTCGGATTTATTGAAAATGGAAAGTCAAATAAGGGAACTATAGCAGGCTATTTATCATGTAATTTTGCAGGTTCTAGAAGGTTTAAAGTTGGTAGTGTAAGAGATCATATTTTAGGTTTTAGAGGAGTGAATGGCAAAGGGGATGTAATTAAATCAGGTGGTACAGTTGTTAAAAATGTAACTGGCTACGACCTATCAAAACTTGTCGCAGGATCTTTCGGAACACTTGTAGCATTGACCGAGGTTACTTTAAAAGTTTTACCAAAAAAAAGGTTATCCAATGCAATTATAATTTACACAGAAGACAAGAGATTAGTCAATGAACTATTTGACAAAATATCTAGTTCTAGTAGTGAAATTTCAGGAGCAGTTTATGTTCCAGAGGAACCACAAGACGAAAGTTATAAACAAAATAAAGAGATAGTTTTTAAATTTAATGATCTTGACTCTAAAGTTTCATTTTTAGCACTAAGAGTAGAAGGCGATAAAGTATCAATTGATGAAAGAGTCAAAGCTTTAACAAAAGAGTTAGATCTTAACAAATTAAATACTTCTAAATTAGATATTCATCAATCAGTGCCTTTTTGGAGAAAAATAAATAATCTTGAAATTTTTGAACAAACAAAAAATAATTTATTGAGAGCAGTTATACCACCATCTAAAGGAAATGAATTAATGCAAAAACTGGGAAATAAATATAAATATTACATCGATTGGTGTGGATCTTTATATTGGATAGAAGTTAGCTCAAAAAAAAATATGAGAATTGTAGAAATTAAAGAACTAGTCAAAGAGATTGGTGGTTATTTAACAATTATTAAAACATCACCAGAGTACGATTATGGAGAAGCTGTATTTACAGTAGATGATACAAGATTATTAATATCAGAAAAAATTAAGAAAAGCTTTGACCCCAAAAGAGTTTTTAATCCAGGCAAAATGTATAGAGGAATTTAATGCAAACAAACTTTACTGAAAAACAGCTTGAAAATAAAGATAACCAATCAACAGAAAAAATATTTAAAAAATGTGTTCATTGTGGAATGTGCAACGCAACATGTCCAACATATCAATTACTCGGGGATGAATTGGATGGTCCTAGAGGTAGAATTTATTTAATTCAAGATATGTTAGAAAATGAAAAAAAACCAACACCCAAAGTAGTAAAACACATAGATAGATGTTTATCCTGTTATAGTTGCATGACAACATGTCCAGCTGGTGTTAATTATATGCATGTAATTGATCACGGCAAAAAGTATATTGAAAAAAATTTTGAAAGACCTTTTGTTGATAGAATAATTAGAAACTTTTTATCAGCTGTTCTTCCAAATACCAGGTACTTTAGACTTGCAAGTTTAATGGTTAAATTAGCTAAACCTTTTCAATTTTTAATGCCATCAAAGATAAAAGATATGATGAAATTAATGCCAACTACTTTTCCAAAAAAAAATTTAAAACAAAGAGAATTTTATTCAGTTAGCAATCAAAAAAAGATAGCTAGAGTTGCACTTTTAACTGGATGTGTTCAAAAAGAAATTTCACCACAAATAAATGAATCAACAATTAGACTTTTAAATAGACATGGTGTTGAAGTAATTGTACCTAAAAAAATAAGATGCTGTGGATCTTTAAATCATCATTTAGGTAAAGAGGATAATGCTCACCAAGATTTTCGAAACAATATTAACACTTGGTATGAGGAACATCAAAAAGGTAATTTAGATGCAATTTTATCCAATACATCCGGCTGTGGAACTACAATAAAAGATTATGGCTTTATATTCAAAAACGATAAAGAAATGAAAAAGAAAGCTAAAGTTATATCTGATTTAACAAAAGATATTTCAGAATATTTAAGTGAAAGTTTAAAATTGAATTTTAAAACAAAAGATAAGAAATATAAAATTGCTTATCATTCAGCTTGTTCAATGCAGCATGGACAAAAAGTACACGATCAGCCTATGGCACTATTAAATAAAACAAATAATCAAATTATGGAAATTCCTGAAGGACATATTTGTTGTGGATCAGCTGGGACATACAATATTTTACAAACAAAAATAGCAAAGCAATTATTGAAAAAAAAAGTCGATAATATTGAAAGTATAAAACCAGATTTTATTTTAACAGGAAATATAGGATGTATTACACAGATATCTAACGGAACAAAAACACCAATTTTACATATTATTGAAGTATTAGATTGGTATACTGGTGGACCAAAACCAAAAATATTATAAAAGAATTAACTATGAAAAAAATTATAATTACGAGAAGACTTATAAAGGAATCTGAAGAAAAGGCTTTAAAAATTTTTGAGGCAAAATTTAATAACAATGATGAATTATATTCTCAATCAAAACTTATTGAATTAAGTGAAGGACATGATGCAATTTTAACGTCTTTAACAGACAAGATGAATGAAGAAACAATTAATAAATTGCCAACTAGTGTTAAAGTTATTTCGAATTTTGCAGTTGGTTTTGGAAATATCGATTTGGAAGCAGCAAAGAAAAGAGGAATTGTAGTAACTAATACACCAGAAGTTTTGTCAGATGCCACTGCTGAAATTGGAATTTTATTAATATTAGGTGCTTGCAGAAGAGTTCCAGAAGGAATTCAAAGTGCAAAAGAAAGTAATTGGAAATGGTCTGCCGATTATCTTATAGGAAAACAGTTAACAGGCACAAGACTTGGAATTTTAGGAATGGGAAGAATAGGACAAAAAATTGCAAAAATAGCTAAAGCCTTAGGAATGGTTATTCATTATCACAATCGATCAAAACTAAATGAAGAAAAAGAACAGGGCGCTATTTATCATGATAATCTTAAAAGTCTTTTTTCAGCTTCTGATGTATTATCAATTTGTTGCCCCGCAACAAAAGAAACAGAAAATCTAATTAATAAAGAAACGTTGGAGTATTTTCCAACAGGAGCTGTTATTACTAATGTAGCTAGAGGAGATATTGTTAATGACGAAGCTTTAATTGATGCATTAAATAGAAGAAAAATTTATGCTGCAGGATTAGATGTATACAAAGGTGAACCTAATTTAAATCCTGGTTACCTAAAAATAAAAAGTGTTTTTATTTTACCTCACCTTGGAAGTGCCACTAAGCATACAAGAATAGCAATGGCCAATTTAGCAATAGATAATATTGATGAGTTTTTTAAAACAGGAAATTGTAAAAATAAAGTAAATTAATTTTACGGTAAAATTTTCCATTTTTTTATAGATCACAAATTTTAAATAAACAGAAACTATGAGCAGCAATAAATGTTGTAAACAATACAACAAAAACAGGTTTCTAAATTTTAATACTACTAGAGATTGTAATTAATAATTGTTAGAGTTACTTTCTTTATAGACTTTAGCTTCTTAATAACATTAAATCTTAACAGTTTAATAAGTAATATATAGAGGAGAAATTAATGATTAAAAACAAAAAATCATTGAGGGTAACAAAAACACCTTCAAGACGTAAGTTCTTCAAAGCAGCAGCAGCAACAGGCGCAGCAACAGCTGTAGCTGTAGCAATGCCTAATGTAGCTTTTGGTGCTCCATTAACATTAAAAATGCAAGCAGCTTGGCCTTCAGGCGCAAATATTTTTTTTGAAATGGCACAAGATTACTGCAACATGGTAGATGCAATGTCTGGAGGAACTTTAAAAATCGATCTTCAACCAGTTGGAGCGATTGTTAAAACTTCAGAAGTTGGACAAGCAGTAAGTTCAGGCGTAGTAGACATGGGACACTGGGTGACTGCATACTGGTACGGTAAAAATGCTGCAGCTTCACTTTTTGGAACTGGCCCTTCATACGGTATGTCATCTCAAGAAGTTATGGGATGGATGGAGTATGGTGGAGGAAGAGCTTTATATGAAGAGGCAGTAGCATCAGTTGGATTCGATTATGTTGGATTCTTTCATATGCCTATGCCAGCTCAACCTTTTGGTTGGTTTAAAAAGAACGTAACTAAAGTATCAGATGTTAAAGGAATGAAGTATAGAACAGTTGGTCTAGCGACTAATGTTTTAACTGCTATGGGAATGGTCGTAAGACAATTACCAGGTGGTGAAATTCAACCAGCAATGAAAACAGGTTTGATTGATGCTGCTGAATTTAACAACCCAACATCTGACTCACAGTTTGGTATGCAAGATGTATCTAAACACTATCACTTAGGTAGTTTTCACCAATCTCAAGAAATGTTTGAGATTCCAGTGAATAAGAAAAGATACAACAGCTTGTCACCTGCTCATCAAGCTATCTTAAAAAATGCTGCTTATGCTGCAAATACAGATAACTACTTTAAAGCACTAGTTAGATATTCTGACAGTTTAGCTATGCTGATGAATGAGCATAAGGTTAATGTTTACCAAACATCTGATGAGATCTTAGCCGCACAATTAAAAGGCTGGGATAAAATTGTTGGTGATTTTTCTGCGAAAGATCCGTTCTTTAAGAAAATCATTGATTCTCAAAAAGCATACGCTAAAAAAGTAATGAAGTACTTGCTGATGAATCAGCCTAATTACAAACTAGCTTATGAAAATGAGTTTGGTCCAATCGGAAAAGTTAAAATCTAATTAACTTTCAATAAATTTAAAAGAAGGGGGTGTAAAAGCCCCCTTTTTTTTTATTAACAATTAAGGTATTCAATAAGATTATGATGAGAGCTTACATTAAATTTGCAGATATACTTAGCACCTCCATGGGAAAAGCATTTTCGTGGTGTATCGTAATTTTAATGGGAGGAACTGTTTATGAAGTAATAATGGCTTATGCATTTAACAAGCCAACATTATGGAACTTTGATTTTAGTATGCAGATGTATGGTGCCATACTGATGATGTCAGGAGCATACTGTTTGGCAACAGAATCCCACGTTAGAGGAGATGTTATTTACAGATTATTTAAACCAAGAATACAAGGATGGATAGACCTAATTCTTTACTTTATTTTCTTCTTCCCAGGAGTAATAGCTTTAGCATTTTATGGATATGAATATGCAGCATTAGCTTGGAAAATAAAAGAAACAAGTTGGAGTAGTCCGGCTCAAATACAAATTTATATGGCAAAAAGCATGATACCTGCTGCAGGTATTTTATTAATCATACAAGGAATTAGCGAAGTATTTAGATCAATCATTTGTATACAAACTGGCCACTGGCCAGCAAGAATGGTTGTTGCAGAAGAAACAGAAAAAATTTTAATGAGAGCAGCGCAAGACGAGAATCAACAAGATGTTATTTAGTCTAACAAATCCAGAAGTAGCCATCTTCATGATGGGCATATTTTTATTTGCAGTGTTATTAGGGTTTCCAATTGCATTTACATTAATGGCAATGGGAATAGGTTTTGGTTATTACGCTTATTATGATCCAGCGTTAATGGAGCATATATTTGACAATAGAATATTTTCATTATTTGTTCAAAACACTTACACTGTTATGGATAACAACGTTCTCACCGCCGTACCCCTCTTTTTATTTATGGGATATTTAGTTGAAAGAGCTGGTATTGTAGCAAAATTATTTTTTGCAATAAGATTAGCAGCGCATAGAGTGCCTGCGTCAATGGCAGTGGCTGCATTAATAACGTGTACTTTATTTTCTACAGCAACCGGAATTATTGGTGCTGTTGTAACTTTAATGGGATTACTTGCGTGGCCAGCCATGGTTAAAGCAGGATATGATAAAAAATTTGCATCAGGTATAATTTGTGCAGGGGGATGTTTGGGAATTTTAATACCACCAAGCATCATGTTAATTGTTTATTCAGTGATTGCACAACTATCACCTTTAAGATTATTTGCTGCAGCAATTTTTCCAGGATTATTACTTGCTGGTTTGTATATAGCTTACGCAATAATTAGAGCTTGGATAGATCCATCAATTGCACCAAAACCAAAAGCAGAAGATATTCCACCAAGGGCAGAAATTTTAAAAGAAGTACTAGTTTCTTTCGTACCACTTTTTGGATTAATTATGTTAGTGCTTGGAACAATTTTAGCAGGGATAGCAACACCGGCGGAAGCCGCAGCAGCAGGAGCCTTTGGAGCAATAATTTTATCTTGGTTTTATAAAACTCTTAAATGGCAAAGTTTTAAAGAATCTGTTTTTCTAACAGCCAAAACTACAGCTATGATTATGTGGTTATTTATTGGTTCTTGGACTTTTTCATCAGTATTTTCATATTTAGGTGGTCACGAAGTATTTGAACATTTTTTTAAATCTATAGAGATAACCACTTGGCAATTTTTAATAATTACACAAATAATAATTTTTCTTTTAGGGTGGCCATTAGAGTGGACTGAAATTTTAATTATATTTGTTCCAATATTTTTACCATTGCTTGAAACTTTTGGTGTTAATCCTTACTTCTTTGCAATGCTAATTGCGTTAAATTTACAAACCTCTTTTTTAACACCTCCCATGGCCATGTCCGCCTATTATTTAAAAGGTGTTCAGTCTAAAAATGTTGAATTGATGGAGATATTTGCTGGAATTATGCCATTTTTGGCCATCGTAATTTTTGCAATGTTTCTTATGTATATGTTTCCTGGTATTGCTCTATGGCTACCAGAAACATTATTTGCAAACTAGGTAATATAAAATGACAGATATATTTTTACTTACAACTAACGAATTAGTCTCTCAAATGAGAGAAGGTCAAATTTCGTCAGTTGAAGTTTGCACTCAGTATATTGAAAGAATTAAAAAATTTGAAAAAGACGTTAAAGCTTGGGCACATTTTAATAAAAAAGAGCTTCTAGAAAAAGCAGCTGAAGCAGATGAATATAGAAAATCTGGAAAACCATTAGGATCATTACATGGTTTGCCGGTTGCAGTTAAAGATATTATCGGAACCTTGGATATGCCGACTGAATGTGGAACTGTTATAAGAAAAAAAATGACTGGTGCGCAGGATGCCGAGGTAGTTAATTTGCTTAAAATTGCAGGTGCTATTGTTATGGGCAAAACAGAAACTACAGAACTTGCTTATTTTCATCCTGGAAAAACTACAAATCCACATGATTATTCTAGAACACCAGGCGGGTCTTCAAGTGGATCTGCAGCAGCAGTAGCGGCGCATATGGCACCTTTATCAATTGGATCACAAACTAATGGTTCAGTTATAAGGCCAGCATCATACTGCGGTGTAGTAGGGTATAAACCATCTTATGGATTAATTTCTCGAAGTGGAGTTTTAAAACAATCAGATAAGCTTGACCACATAGGTGTTTTTGGAAAAACGGTTGAAGATATTGCTTTATTAGCCAAAACTTTAATTAAAAAAGATTTATATGATGCTTCTACAATTCATTATTCAGCGGATGAAATGCTAGATATTTGTAAGAAAGGCCCAATTTTTGAGCCAAAATTTATTTTTTATAAAACTAAAAACTGGAAAAAAATAGACAAAGAGTCGCAAAAATCTTTTGAATTTTTAATTAAGACATTTAAAAAGAATATAGAGGTATTTGATACACCTTCATACTTTGATGATATTCCAAAATATCATAAAATAATTCATGAAACAGATATGGCTAATAATTTTCAAACTTATTATAAAAAATCTAAGAAAAAACTTTCAAAAGAAATGATAAGCGCAATTGAAAGAGGACTAAAGTATTCAGCTAAAGAATATGCGGAAGCAATTGATTTTATGAAACGAAGCTATGAATCTTATAAAGAAGTTTTTGAAGATTATCATGGCGTATTAACACCCGCTTCAACGGGTGTGGCACCTAAGGGATTAAAGAGCACAGGTAGCCCAGAATTTTGCACTGTTTGGACTTATATGGGTCTTCCATCAATTTCATTACCTTTACTTACTGGAGCAAATAATTTACCCTTAGGAGTTCAATTAATTGGTGACAAACTAGATGATTTAAGATTTTTAAGTGTAGCTAATTGGTTAGAGAAAAATTGTAAAAATTATGATGAGTAAAATAACAACTGTATTAGGGTGTTCACTAGCAATAGCTTTTTTAATAGGTTTAGCAACAACTCTAACAAGATCAATGATGATAGGTTTTTATGATGTTTTGCCAGTGTATATTTTAATGGCTGTAGCAATTTATATGATGATCTACGAAGCTTTCTTCGATAAAAAATAAATTTTGGTTCAAAAATTTGACGGATTATTTGTGAAGATACTTTTAATTATCTTTATTATCTATCTTTCAATTTTAGTAATATTATATTTTTTTCAAAGAAGCTTATTATATCAACCTTCTGAAAATAATTATTTTGAAGATAATTTAACAGTCTCAATAGATAAAATAAAAATCATAACTAAAGATAATATTGAACTTTTAGGCTGGTATCACAAAAAAGATTCTCAAAATTATAAAACTATTCTTTTTTTGCATGGTAATGCAGGACCATTGGAGAATAGAATTCATAAAATAAATCATTTTGAAAATATGGATATAAATTTTCTTATTATTGCCTGGAGAGGCTTTAGTGGAAATAAAGGAAAGCCGACTGAAAAAGGTCTTTATGATGATGCGAGAAGTGCCGTCCGGTGGTTAGAAAAAGAAGGTGTTATGAAGAAGGACATCATTATTTATGGTGAGTCTTTAGGAACTGCTGTGGCAACAGAAATTGCACAAAATAATAATTTTGCTGGATTAATTTTAGAATCTCCTTTTACATCTATGATTGATGCAGCAAAAAATAAATATCCTTTTTTCCCAATAAGGTTTTTGCTTAAGGATAAATATGAGAGTATTAAAAAAATTAAAAATATAAAAAGTCCGATATTAATCATGCACGGTGAAGTTGATAAAATTGTTCCATTTTGGATGGGAGAAAAAATGTATGATATTGCTAACAAACCAAAGTATTCTTATTTTACAAAATATGACAATCATATGATGGAATATGATGAAAACCTTTTAATTGTACTTAAAGAATTTATAAACAGCTTAAATTAAGTCACAATTCAAACAAATAAAATTCAATTTTTTTTTATAAAATTTTTTAATGTTAAAAAATTTTTTATTAATTATTTTTAGTATAATTCTATTTTCTAGCCCAGGCAATGCAGACAGATTAAATGAAATGTTTTATATTGGAAAAATGGATTCTCATAATAAAGATTTTACACTTTTTTTTAAAACGAGA
>JAPYTV010000007.1 GCA_029941985.1 Candidatus Pelagibacter sp.
TAATTTTATTGGCTTAGAGGCACTTAATAAATGGAGAGAAAAAGGTTTTGATAACCAATTAGTTACTATGGAAATTCACAATGTAGAAGATGCTGATGTTCTAGGAAATAATCCAATTTATGACAATGGAAAAGTTGTAGGAAGAGCTACAGGTGGAGATTTTGGTTTTAGACTAGGGAAATCAATAGCGCTAGGAATGGTAAAACCAAATGTTGCGACAACTGGTCAAAAATTGAAAATTGATATTTTAGGAAAAATGTATGATGCTACAATATTAGATGAGAGTCCTTACGATCCTGAAAACAATTTATTGAGAGCATAATGAAAATATTAGTCGCAGTTAAAAGAGTTATTGATTACAACGTTCAAATAAGAGTTAAAGAAGATGGATCAGGCATTGTTACTGACAATGTTAAGATGTCAACAAATCCACCAGATGATAATGCAATCGAAGAAGCGGTAAGAATTAAAGAATCTGGTAAAGCAACAGAAGTTGTTGCTGTAACAGTAGGTGATGAAAAAGCTCAAGAAACAGTTAGAAAAGCATTAGCTGTTGGAGCCGATAGAGGAATTCATATTAAAGCTGAAGGAATTATTGAACCATTAGCTGTAGCAAAAATTTTACAAAAAATTATTGATAAAGAAAAACCAGAAT
The DNA here is from genome assembly GCA_029941985.1 of Candidatus Pelagibacter sp. Taxonomy (GTDB): domain Bacteria; phylum Pseudomonadota; class Alphaproteobacteria; order Pelagibacterales; family Pelagibacteraceae; genus Pelagibacter. The sequence goes on from JAPYTV010000007.1 coordinate 656, forward strand.
TAGTATTTACAGGAAAACAAGCAATTGATGATGATTGTAATCAAACAGGACAAATGCTAAGCGCATTGTTAAACTGGTCACAAGCAACATTTGCTTCAAAAATTGAAATTAAAGATAAAAAATTAGAAGTTATAAGAGAAATAGATGAAGGTTTAGAAACTATAGAAGTTAATCTTCCAGCAATAGTGACATGTGATCTAAGATTAAATGAGCCACGTTACGCATCTTTACCAAATATAATGAAAGCAAAAAAGAAACCAATAGAACAAATGAATGCATCAGATCTAGGCATTGACACAACACCAAGAGTTCAACAAATTAAAGTAGAAGAACCACCAGCAAGAAAAGCTGGAATTAAAGTTTCTAGTGTTGCTGAATTAGTTCAAAAACTAAAAAACGAAGCAAAGGTTATATAATGTCAGTATTATTGATAGCAGAGCATAACAATAAAGAAATAAGATCTTTTACACTTAATGCAATTACAGCAGCATCTCAAATTGATAGTGATGTTCATGTTTTATTGATTGGAAACAATTGTTCAGATGTTGCAAAATTATTATCAGAAATATCATTAGTTAAAAAAGTACTACAAGTAGAAGCTGCGCATTATGAAAATTATCTTGCAGAAAATTTTGCACCATTAATTGTAAAAGTTTCTGAAAATTATTCACATATAATTAGTTCAGCTAATACATTTGGTAAAAATTTAATGCCAAGAGTTGCAGCTCTTTTAGACATATCACAAGTAAGTGATGTTATTAAAGTAGTTTCTTCAGATACATTTCTTAGACCAATTTATGCTGGTAATGCGTTTGCAACAGTTAAAAGTACAGATTCAAAAAAATGTGTAACAATTAGACCTACTTCATTTGAGCCTTGTGAAGTTTTAGGAGGATCTGCATCTATAGAAAAAATAGAAGCTATTGGAGAATTTACATCTTCTAAATTTATTAAAAGAGAAGAAGTTAAATCAGATAGACCTGAGCTTGGAACTGCAAGAGTTGTAATTTCAGGTGGTAGAGGGATGCAAAGTGGAGATAATTTTAAATTAATTACTGATATAGCTGATAAATTAAACGCAGCAATAGGTGCATCTAGAGCAGCTGTTGATGCTGGATACATAAGTAATGAATATCAAGTTGGTCAAACAGGAAAAGTCGTAGTTCCTGATTTATACATTGCTGTAGGGATTTCTGGTGCAATTCAACATTTAGCTGGAATGAAAGAAAGTAAAATAATTGTTGCAATAAATAAAGATGGTGAAGCACCAATTTTTAGTGTTGCTGATTATGGATTAGAAGCAGATTTATTTGAAGCTCTTCCACAATTCCTAGAAGAATTGAATAAATTAAATACTATACAAAAATAATCAATACTGTAAAAATTTAACGTATGCCTAGAGAAGCAATGGATTATGACGTGGTAATTGTTGGTGGAGGTCCTTCAGGACTATCTACAGCAATTAAACTTAAACAATTAAACTCAGAATTAAATGTTTGTTTATTAGAAAAAGCTTCAGAGATTGGTGCACACATCTTAAGCGGTAATGTTTTTGAAACTAGAGCATTAGATGAGCTATTTCCTAATTGGAAAGAATTAAATGCACCTGTTAAAACTAAAGTTTCAAAAGAAAAATTTTTATTTTTAAGTGAAACTAAATCATTAAGTTGGCCAACATGGTTATTACCTTCTGTTCAACAAAATCATAAAAATTATATTATTAGTCTTGCAAATTTATGTAGATGGTTAGCTGAACAGGCAGAAGCATTAGGTGTCGAAATATTTCCTGGATTTTCTGCAAGTGAAATTTTGTATAATGATGATGGTTCAGTAAAAGGTATAGCGACTCAAGATATGGGTTTAGATAAAGAGGGAAAAAAAAAAGATAGCTTTGAATCTGGAATAGAGTTAATTGGAAAAGTTACAGTTTTCGCAGAAGGCTGTAGAGGACATTTAGGAAAAGAGCTTATAAAAAAATTTAAATTAGATGAAGGCAAAAATCCTCAACAATATGGAATTGGCTTTAAAGAAATTTGGGAAGTTGATGAAAAAAAACATGAAGAAGGAATGGTTATGCATACTGCAGGTTGGCCTTTGGATAAAAATACTTATGGTGGAAGCTTCGTGTACCATGCTGAAAATAAGCAAATTTTTTTAGGTTATGTAATTGGATTAGATTATAAAAATCCTTATTTATCTCCATTTGATGAATTTCAAAGATTTAAAACTCATCCAGCAATTAAAAAGGTAATTGAAGGGGGTAAAAGAATTTCTTATGGTGCTAGAGCTTTAATAGAAGGGGGCTTACAAAGTTTACCAAAAATGTTTATGCCTGGAGCCTTACTTGTTGGTTGTGATGCTGGAACTTTAAATATGCCAAAAATTAAAGGGTCACACACAGCAATGAAAAGTGGAATGATTGCAGCAGAAACTATTTTTGAAAAATTAAAAGATAATAAAGATTTATCAATTTACGAAGATAAATTTAAAAAGAGTTGGGTTTACAAAGAATTACATGCAGCCAGAAATGTTAAACCTAGTTTTAGTTGGGGTTTAATTTTTGGAATAATATTTACAGGAATAGACCAAATATTATTTAGAGGAAGGTTACCTTTTACACTTAAACATAAGTATGCTGATCACGAGACTTTAAAATTAGCAAGTGAAATGCCTAAGATTGATTATCCTAAACCAGATGGGGTTATTACATTTGATAAAACTAGCTCTGTTTACTTAACAGGCACAAATCATGTAGACAATCAACCTGTTCATTTAAAGCTTAAAGATCCTAACTTGCCAATTAATTACACTTTAAAAAAATTTGATGAACCTGCACAAAGGTACTGCCCTGCTGGTGTTTACGAGGTGCAGGTAGAAAATGATATAAATAAGTTTGTGATTAACTCTCAAAATTGTATTCATTGTAAGACTTGTGATATAAAAGAACCATCACAAAATATAGTGTGGGTAACTCCCGAAGGTGGAGGAGGACCTAAATATGGTAACATGTAATTAAAAATATTTATGGAAATTGTAACTAAAATAGCGCCAATAGCTTTAGCTCTTATAATGCTTGGACTTGGAATGAGTTTAAAAATTCAAGACTTTACAAGAGTAGTAAAAAATCCAAAAGATTTTTTAGTTGGTTTTATTTGTCAGATGGTTGTGCTTCCAATTATAGCATTCACTCTTATTAAATTATTAAACACTCCATTAGAGCTTGCTTTAGGAGTAATGATTATTGCAGCAGCACCAGGGGGTGTAACATCAAATGTTCTTACAAAATTTGCAGATGGAGATGTTGCTTTATCAATAACGCTTACAGCAATTATTAGCTTAATTAGTATTATATCTGTTCCCTTTATTATTTTTATTTCAATTGATTTATTAGAAGTTGATTATGTTTCACAAGACATCTCTATGGTTGGAATTGCTTTAAAAATGTTTTTTGTTGTTACAGTTCCAGTAATGATTGGAATGTTAATTAAACATTACGCAACAAATTTTATTAATAATAAAGTTTTAATAATTCAAAGAATATCAATTTTTTTATTTATATTAGTGTTCGTTGCTATCTATATTGAGGAATGGAATAATATTGTTAGCTTTATAAAAAAAGCGGGTTTAATTGCTTTAATATTAAATATAACAATGATGATTATAGGTTTTTATGTTGCTAAATTTTTTGCAACAGGCGTTGCACAACAAAGATGTATTTCATTAGAGTGTGGCTTGCAAAATGGCACCCTAGCAGTATTTGTTTCAACTCAATTACTTGATGAAATAGTTTATATTGTACCTACGGCAGCGTACGCATTGGTGATGATGGTAACTTCTATATTTTTTGTATTTATTATTAAAAAAAACACTTAGAAACTTATTATTAAATTATAATACTGCTAAATTAAAAATCTTAGTTGAAAAATTAGCTAAATTAGTAAGCACAGTGCTTTGTAACGGAATAAGTCTATTTATAGAAGAATCTGTCAGTTTGTAATGCTTTTTATTGTCAATTTTTAAATATTTTTGTTCTAATAATATACGCAATTTTCTAACAACAGTTGCTCTTGGTATACCTGTAATATCAGAAAGTGACATTGCATTGATACCTTGAATTTTTTTACTTAAATAAATAGACTTTATAAATTCTGTTCTATTCAATTTAAACACATTTTTATTTTCAGAGTGTATTTTAGTGTTTAAATGTTGATTAACAACACATGTACCATAAATATGAAAAATTTCTAAATCGTTAAAAACTTTTTTATAGCCTAGCAGATGTGAAATTTGCATTTCATAATAAAATTTCCAAATATATGAGTAGTTTTTCTTTATAATTTTTTCCAAATGTGTTGAGCTTAATTGATATTTTAAAATTTTATCCTCTACTAGTATGTTTGAAAATAAAGATAAAAAGCGTGATGTTCTTTTTAAAGACTTCATTGGCGCAACAGATGGATGTGTCGATCTATCAACTATAATATTTGCTTTATTTCTTTTAATAGTACCCATTTTTTCCAACTCAATAATCTTTCTTCTTGCAGATTCTTTTGGGATATTATTATTTTTTGCTACTTCAATTACATTAAACTTTTTTATTTCAACACTATCTTGTGAATATAATTGATCATAACTTAACTTGACAGAATTTTTTGAGTAAAGGTCTAAGGTTTTTTTAATTAAGTAAATAATAATCAAAAATTTATCATGATCTTTATAAGATGCATAATTAGAATTTATCCAATCCACTTGATGGTTGAGCCATATTGGACCAATAACAGAATAATTATCTTCTAATACTCTTAATATATCTTTGTAGTTAATTTGTTTGGTTGTTTCTGAAGTGGTTATTACCATTATTTTTTAGAGTAATTTTTAATTTTAACCCAAAATGAACACTATTTAGATAAAAGTCAACCCATAATGGTTAATGCTGTTATTGCTAACTTTTATATGTGATGATTAACTGAAATCTTGATGAGTTCAGAACAAATTAAAATTGATACTTTAGAAATCCCAAAAGAGATCCCAAAAATAATTGATTCAAATATCTCTAGTAAAGTAGATATTAATCAACTTATCTCCAGAGCTAGAGAAAAAGAAAAAAAAGAAAATAAATTAAATTATATTTTTTTAAGTATAGCTGGTTCTATTATTTTAAGCGTAACGCTTATTCTTTCTTTTTAAACATTATAATATGTTCTTTTATTATTTAATATTAAGAGAGATCGATAGCAAATTTTTTTAAAGATTCTATCGAAAGGAGTTTTAAAGTTTTTTCGTGAGTTTTTTTTAAGTATATTGGGCAACCTTTTCCAGCCTTAACAGCTTTTGCATAAGAACTGGCGCAAACACACCAACCATCTCCATCTTTTAGTCCAGGAAAACCAAACTCTGGATGAGGAGTAATTAAATCGTTACCATCTTTTTTGCACCATTCTAAAAACTCAGTCGTAACTTTTGCACATACTGTATGAACACCATAATCATTTACATCTGTATTACAGCACCCATCTCGATACCATCCAGTTAATGGACTATTTGAACATTCTTCTAAGTTTTCACCTAGAACATTTTTTTGTTTATCTTCCATTAAATTTTTGTAGGGTTGGGTTGATTTTTATATACCACCTCAGGATCAAAATTTTTTTCTTTTTCTTCAAATTTCATTTTGATTTTTCTACCATTTTCAATTGGACCAAGAGGAACAGACCTATAAAAACAAGACCTGTAACCAACATGACAGCTAGCACCCTTGCCAATATCAACTGTTAACCACACAGAATCTTGATCATCATCAATTCTTATTTCTAAAACTTTTTGTATAAACCCACTGGTTTTACCTTTATGCCAAATTTGTTTTCTAGATCTACTAAAGTAATGTGCCTCTTTAGTTTCTATCGTTTTTTGGAGAGCCTCAACATTCATATAACCGTGCATCAGAATATCTCTAGTTTTTGAGCACATCGTGATAACTGGAATTAATCCATTATTATCAAATTTAGGAGATAATAAATTCCCTTCTTCTATTTCAGCAATATTTTCTCTCTTTTTAAACATAATAATGTAATTATGTAGCATATTAATAAATATAATAAATATTTTAAAAACAAGGATTTACTGTATAAACTGACTTCATGAAATTAGTAAAAAACACAGATACTAAAACAGTAGAAGCTAATCAAGTTTCAGATAAAGAAGCTGAAGAAGCATTTAAAACAATACTAGCTTGGATAGGTGAAGACCCGAGCAGAGAAGGTCTGTTAGAAACGCCAAAAAGAGTAGTTAAAGCTTTTAAAGAATATTTTAGCGGCTATACGCAAGACGCTGAACAAATTTTAGATAAAACATTTGGTGATGTAGAGGGTTATGATGACATGGTAGTTGAAAAAAATATTTCAGTTGCTAGTCACTGTGAACACCATATGGCACCAATAGTTGGAACAGCTCATGTTGCATATATTCCAAATCAAAGAGTTGTGGGATTAAGTAAGTTAGCAAGAGTAGTTGAAGTTTTTTCAAAAAGATTACAAACACAAGAAAGACTAACCATGCAAGTTGCTCAAGCACTAATGATTTCATTAGATGCAAAAGGGGTTGCGGTTACGATCGATGCTGCACATCAGTGTATGACTATGAGGGGTATCAAAAAAGAAAATGCTACAACAGTTACAAATTATTTTTTAGGTAAATTTAAGGAAGACCTAAGTATTCAAAATAGATATTTAAGATTTATAAGCAAGTAATCGTTCTGGGAGAAAATGCCATGTCAGATAAGTTTAAAGCGTTATTAATAAATCAGGAAGGTGAAAATTTTACCCGAGAAGTTAAATTTATAGATAAAAGTTTTTTAAAACATGGCGATGTTCTTGTTAAAGTAGACTATTCAGATTTAAATTATAAAGATGCACTAATTCTAAACAATGGTGCAAAGCTAGTAAAAGAATTTCCCCATATACCAGGTATTGATTTCTCAGGAACAGTTTTGGAAAGTGATAATTCTAAATTTAAAAAAGATGATGAGGTAATACTTACAGGATGGAGAGTAGGAGAAATTTATTTTGGAGGCTATTCTCAATTAGCAAGAGTAAGTGGAGATTACTTGATTAAAAAACCAAAAAATATTTCATCAAAACAGGCAATGATTCTAGGTACTGCTGGATTAACAGCTTTATTTTGTTCCTTTGCAATCAAAGCAAGAGAAGAAATTTTATTAGGAGAAAAAGTAAAAGACGTTTTAGTCACTGGAGCATCAGGTGGTGTTGGAAGTGTTGCGGTAATGATTTTAAGTAAACTAGGATATGATGTGACTGCAGTTACTGGCAAAGTTGAAAATGAAGGATATTTAAAATCATTAGGAGCTAAAAACATAATCAATAAAACAGATTTAGATAAAGATCCAAGACCGTTAGACAGAGGCTTGTGGGACGGGGTTGTTGATACTGTTGGAGGAAAAATTCTTGCAAATGCACTAGCACAAACTAAAAACAATGGAATTGTTGCTGCATGTGGAAATGCTTCCGATTATAAATTAAATACAACAGTAATGCCTTTTATTATTAGAGGTGTTAAGCTTTGGGGAATTAACTCAGTTACAGCTTCAATAAAAAGAAGAGAGTTTGTTTGGAATGAAGTTAAAAACCTTATTAATTTTGATAAATTAGAACAATCAATTAAAACAATAAGTCTAGAAGAGCTAATAGATATATATCCAAAAATGCTTAAGGGAGAAACTTCAGGTCGATATATCATTGATCTTAATAAGTAAATGGATTGGGATAAATTAAAAATTTTTCATGCAGTTGCTGAAGCGGGAAGCTTCACTAATGCAACAATAAACTTAAACTTAAGTCAATCAGCGATAAGTAGACAGATTCAATCATTAGAACATGATCTTAAAGTTCAACTTTTTGAACGACATGCAAGAGGTTTAACTTTAACTGAACATGGAGAATATGTTTTTAAAACTGCTCATGAAGTTATAAGTAAACTTAAAGAAGTTGAGACCTCACTAGGCGATCAAAAAAGCAAACCTTCAGGAAAATTAACAATTACGACAGTTAGAAGCTTTGGAACTCACTGGTTAACTCCAAGAATTCAAGAATTTATGACTTTAAACCCAGATATAGAAATTGAATTAATTTTTGATGATAAAGAATTAGATCTTAGCACAAGACAAGCAGACATTGGTATTTTTATGAGAAGACCTAAAAAACTTAACTATATTCAAAAAAAATTAGTTGATATTAAATATTTTATATATGGATCTAATAAGTATTTAGAGAGATATGGTATGCCTAAAACAATTAATGACTTAAATAAACATCGATTTATTTCATTTGGTAAAGGTGCACCATCACCAGTTTATAATCCAGATTGGATTCTTAAACTTGGAGTCAATGATGTAAAAAAGAGAAAATCTATTATGAAAGTAAATAGTGTGATGGGGTTGCTATTAGCAGTTGAAAGTGGAGTGGGTCTAGCAGCTCTCCCTGAATACTTGGTTTCAAACTCTAATAATATAATAAAAGTTCTTCCAAACTCAGAAGGACCAATCACAGAAGCCCATTTTGTGTATCCTCAATCTCTTAAAAATACAGCAAGAATAACAGCTTTTAGAAACTTTCTTTTCAGTAAAATTGGTGATTGGAAATCTTAAATAATTGGTTCATCAATAACATATACAGAAACACCTCTAGAATTAATATCAACATCAAATTTTTTATGTAGTGGTGGAAATGCTCTTTGAGAACAATCTAATCTATCACATGTCCTACATGATACACCAATAGGAATTTCTGTTGTTTTGTCACTGACATTAATGTTTTCAGTATATATAAAATCTTTAGCATATTTTGCATCACAACCAAGTCCAATGGATAGAATACTTTTTGAACGACCAAATCTTCCAACACCTTTTTCAACAGTTCTTGCAATACAAACATATTTTTCACCATTTGTCATTTTACTAACTGCTGCTTGAATAACACCTGGTCGAGTAAATGCAGAATAAACATTCCATCTTGGACATGCTCCACCATATCTTGGTATTTCAATTCCTGATAAAGAAAATCTTTTTGAAATATTCCCAGCTATATCGACTCTTAACATGTGAAAAGGAATTCCAGGTAATTTAGGGTCTTGAAGGCATGTTACTCTGTGAGCAACTTGTTCAAATGACGTTGCAAAAGTATTTTGTAAAAGCTCTAAATCATATTTCAACTTCTTACATTCCGTATGAAATTGTTTGTATGGCATTAAGATTGCTGCACCACAATAATTTAATAATGCTACTTTAGTTAATTTTTTTGATTCTTCGGAAGGGAATGCAAATTTTAACAAGTAATCATCAATTTCTTTCATAGCTCCTTCTTGTGCTATTTGAGCCGCTGCGTGTAGTTTTTTTGTCTCTAATGAATTATAATCACTTAATAGAAGTATTTTTTTATTTTTGTTATAAATTTTTGAGAAAGGTTTGTCTTCTTCAGGTATAACATCATCAACCGTTATTGAATACTCTGATTTTAAATATTCACACAACGCAATGTATCGAGTTCTATTATTTTTTTGAATTTTTTCAAAAACTTTATTTGCAAATTCTTCAAGTTTTGGAAAATAGTTTTTATTTTCTTGAAGAAAGTCAGAAATGACTTCACCAGGAAATGAGTTTTTTCTATTATCAACTATTTTTCCAGATAATTTTTCTATTTTATTTATTAACTCATGATCCTTTTTTTTTAAAATATCCCCAAGTCGAACAAGTGCCTTGCCAATTTTTGGGTTTGTTCCAACTAAATCTTTAACCTCTGGACCAAGAATATCTAAATCCTCAAATAGTTTATCATCTAGTATTTCAGAAATAGTGTTTTCTAGATTAATGTCTGACTTAGATGTTAAATCTGAAAGCTGAATCTTTAATTTTTCACAAACTTTAAGTAATAAATCACCGTCTATTTTTCTTTTTCCACTTTCAATTAAGTTTAAATAACTTGGCGAAATACCAAGTTCCTCTGAAAGTTTATTGGCTTGTAGTCCTAATTGTCTTCTAAAAGCCTTTATTTTTGGACCTATTTTTAAATTTAATTGACTCATGTTTTCTATTTGTAAATTTTGTCAATTATAATTTACATAAAATTTCTATATTTTACAAGTATTTTAAAGAATTTGATAGATTTTGTAAATTTTGTAAATTATACCATTTACATGGACAGCAAAAACAATAATAAAAACCAAGAAAATCAGTCTCTAGTCACAAAAAAAGAAGATCAGAATCAGTACAACCAGTCTGGTATTTACTTGAGAGACGATCATTGTGATTGGGGTTCAAGTGGAATGAATGAATTTACTAAAGAGTATAGCGAAAATAGTTAATTCTTTTCAAATCTAATTTTCTTAACATAACACAGGATTATAAGAATGAGTTCAGAAGATAAAGTTTCATACAATTTAAAAAGATTCTCAGGAATTAATAGAGATTATACGACTGAAGAAGTTGAGAGATTAAGAGGTTCAATTAAAATTGAATATTCAATGTGTAAACATCAATCTAAAAAGCTATGGAATTTATTAAATTCTGAACAATATATTAATACTTTAGGATCACTATCAGGAAATCATGCAGTTCAACATGCAAAAGCTGGTCTGAAAGCAATATATTTAAGTGGTTGGCAAGTTGCAGCAGATGCTAATAGTGCTGGTGAAATGTATCCAGATCAATCACTATATCCATACGACAGTGCTCCAAAATTAGTTGAGTCAATGAATAATGCATTAATAAGAGCAGACCAAATTCAACATATGGAAATTAAAGATGGAGAAATGAAATCAAAAGATAAAATAGATTACATGTTACCAATTATTGCTGACGGCGAAGCTGGTTTTGGTGGACCGTTAAATGTTTTTGAATTAACAAAAAAATTTATTAAAGCTGGAGCCGCAGGTGTTCACTTCGAAGATCAATTGGCTAGTGAAAAAAAATGTGGTCATATGGGTGGAAAAGTTTTAGTTCCAACGGGTACAATGATTAAGAATTTAAAAGCCGCTAGATTAGCAGCTGATATTGCTGATGTTCCATTGATAGTTTTAGCAAGAACTGATGCAAATGCTGCAAAATTAATTACTAATGATTATGATGAAAATGATAAACCATTTTTAACAGGAAAAAGATCTCCAGAAGGTTTCTTTTATGTTAAACATGGAATCGATCAAGCTATATCAAGAGGGTTGGCTTATGCACCTTACTCTGACTTAATCTGGTGTGAAACAGCAACACCCAACCTTGAAGAAGCAAAAAAATTTGCAGATGCAATTCATGAAAAATTTCCAGGAAAATTATTAGCTTATAATTGTTCACCTTCTTTTAACTGGAAAAAACATTTATCTGATGCTGAAATTTCAACTTTCCAACAAAAAATAAGTGAAATGGGATATAAGTTTCAATTTATTACTCTTGCAGGCTTTCATACACAGAATATTGCAATTTTTGAACTTGCAGAAAAATATAAAACAGAAGGCATGACTGCATATTCTAAAATTCAACAATTAGAATTTTCTCGAGAAAAAGATGGTTACACAAGTGTCAAACATCAAAGAGAAGTTGGAACAACATATTTTGATGCTGTATCAAACACGATAAGTTCAGGTCAAAGCTCAACTACGGCAATGAAAGGCTCGACCGAGTCAGAACAGTTTTAAGAAATTACCTAAATTTCTATTGTTGTAAAAGATCTAGATTAAGAGGTGTTTTTAGATTGTTTTATTAACGGATATCTTTTACGATAAAAAGCTATTTAGATGTATTTGACCCAAAATAAACATCAAAAACGTTTAAAACAAAGGATAATTAAGTCTATTAATGCGAGATGTTTTTGTTAGGATAATTCCAATATCGAAGATGATTCGATAAATAACAAAAAAAGGGAGCTAATATGAAAATATTACAAGGATTAACAGGAACAATAACAAGCTTAACTAATGTAGTTATTGCTTTACTTGGCTTAGGTATCGTTGTTTCTCTACTTGGTGGAAATGTGCCATTCGTAGGTGGAGTTGCAGAAAATATCATCGGTCTAGTACAAGGTTTGGGTGATGCTGGTATAGTTGGTTTAGTAGCCGCTATTATCATTCTTAACTTATACAAATAAATATAGTTAAAATTAGCATTTCTTACATAGTTTGTTAATTAACAAAATAAAATCCCTAATCTTACAACCAAAGATTAGGGATTTTTTGATAGGATAATTAATAATGAATAGTTGGATTACAAAAATAAAGTCATATTTAAATAAATTCCTTGAACTTGGTGTTCTTTTATTAGGCGTATCTGTAATTGCTGAGATAGTATTTGGACCAAATGTAGCTTTTTTTGGTTCACAGGTTACAAACAACCTAATTAACTTACTTAATAGTTTGGGAGAACAAGGTATTGCCGCACTAATAATTGTTTTTGCAGTAATATTTGTTTACAGAAAATATTTAAAATAGTTATTTAGACTATACTTAAATTTAACTAATTTTTTTTAGTTTCCTTTTTTATTAATTGATTTATCTCTTTTTATCTAGTTTGTTACCTAGTAAATTACTATCAGGCAATAACGGTTTTCCAAGGCAATAACGGTTTTCGTAATGTATTTCCTATTTAAACTATTGTGGTGTGCGACAATTTATGAGATTGATAATCATTCTCATTGACACTAATTACTAAAACTATTACAAACTAGAAAAAAATATGGAAAATACATTAACACCTTTTTTAAGCTCTTTTTTTATCCTTTTAAGAGAAGGATTTGAAGCGATGCTAATTGCTGTTTTAGTCTTTATGTATTTAGATAAAGTTAAAGCTAGAGATAAAAGACCAGCAGTTATCTGGGGTATAATCGCTGGAATTATTGCTTCATTATTTGTTGCTGTTGGATTTAAAAAAATTGCTGGACTTACACATGCTCATGAAGAATTGTTTGAAGGAGGAGTAATGATTGTTGCCTCAGGAATGTTAGCATATGTTGCTTTCTTTTGCCACCATGCAAAACAACATGTTGAAGGAAAAGTTGATAAAGCGGTAGCAACAGGAAGTTCTTTTGTATTATCTTTCACAGTATTCCTTGCTATCTTAAGAGAAGGTTTTGAGATTGTTTTATTTTATGCTGCTTTAATAGGTTCCGGAATTTATAATACTGTTCCAGTTTTTAGTGGAGCAATTATTGGAGCTTTAGCATTAATCGTTGTTTACTTTGGGTTAAATAAAATTACTAAAATAGTTCCTGTTGGAATGTTTTTTAGAACATCTAGTATTTTACTTGCTGTTCTAGCTATATACTTTGCTTATGAAGGAATTCATGAATTTAGCGAAGGCATTGAAGGATTGCTTCATTAATTTTAATATCAGAACTTTTTAAAATAAATATATTAATGTCTTAAATGACAAAATCAAAAATATTTTTTAAAGGTATACTTGATGTAGGTCCATTAATGATTCCAGTGGTACCCTTTGGAATTATTTTTGGGGTAATTGGAATGGATTTGGGTATTGGACCTTATATGACATTTGGAATGTCAGTAATAGTTTTTGGTGGAGCTTCACAAATAGTCTTATTACAACTCTTTTCAGGAGGAGCTTCGTCTATAGTAATTTTAAGTTCTGTTGGTGCAGTAAATTCTAGACATTTATTATATGGGGCAGTTTTATCAGAACATTTATCTGGACTAAAATTTATTTGGAAAGTTATTATATCATACGTATTAGTTGACCAAGCATTTGCAGTTTCAAACGAATATTTAAAAAAAAATAAGAAAAATAAAAATAAACATTACCACTTGTTGGGTGGGGGAGTTACTTGTTGGACTATTTGGCAAATCTCAACTTTAGTTGGTATATTTTTAGGGTCTATAGTATCTGAAGAATTAGGATTAAAATTTGCAATACCCATTACCTTTCTTGCTTTACTAATCAATGATTTTAAAAAAATTAAAAATGTTATTGTAATGTTGGTGTCAGGTTTAATTGCAACTTTTGGATACCATTTGATACCTTTTAAAGCATATATAATAGTAGCTGCATTATCTGCATTATTTGTAGCAGCTTTCTTAACAAATATAAAATTGAGTAAAAAATAATGCATTGGTCTTTAATTATTTACTGTGGAATAATTACATTTTTAACAAGATTTTCTATGATTGCTTTGCTTAAAAAAGATACTTTTGATCAAAAAACAAAAATAATATTGTCATATGTCCCTTCGGCAATTTTTCCAGCAATTATCTTTCCACTAATATTTTTAGATAATACTGGCAATCTTGATTTTGAAAATAATCCCAAGATAGTAGCTGCTATTGTTGCGGTAATAATTGGTTATTTTAGTAAAAATGTTATTGCAACTATATTCTCAGGAATAGTTTTTTATTGGTTTTTAATTTTTATATTTTATTAAAGTGTAATTAACTAAAAATTGAACAATAAGTTTGTTATTTTACTAATTGACAATTAAATTTTTTTATAATATGTTTTTCTTAGCGCTGAGTTAAGTTAAATTGCAGAGCGCTTTACACAAATCCTGCTAAAGCGACGTTTCAACCACCGCTTTAGAAGGTGGTTTTTTTTTGAAAATTTTAATTTAAAAACCAGGTATTTGAACCAGATTGTGCACCTTGCATTAGCTTAAGCACTAAAAAGGAGAGAAGAAACTGATAGTTTTTAAGCACCCTCTGTTTAAATATTTACGGTTTCTTTTCTCAATTAATTTGGAGACAGTATGAGTACAAATAGATTAAAAGAAAGATTAGATAAAGGTTCCGTTATATGTGCTGAAGGTTTTTTATTTGAAATAGAAAGACGTGGATACATGGCATCCGGGGAATTTGTTCCAATGGTTTCATTGGATCATCCTGAGGTTTTAGAGAACTTACATAAGGAATTTCAACATGCAGGATCAGATATTGTAGAAGCGTTTACTTATAATGGTCATAGAGAAAAAATGCGTGTTATTGGTAAAGAAGAGCTTCTTGAACCATTAAATCGATCAGCATTAAAGATAGCAAAAAAAGTTGCATTAAATACACCAAAAGGAATGAAACCAAATTTAATGGCTGGAAACATTTCTAATTCAAATATTTGGAAACATAATGACAAAAAATCTCAAAATGATGTTGAAAAGATGTTTGCGGAAATGATTGATTGGGCAGTTGATGAAGGTGCTGACATGTTAATTGGAGAAACTTTTTATTATGCAGAAGAAGCTTATAAAGCTTTAGAGATAATGAAAAAAACAGGACTTCCAACTGTTTTAACAATTTCCCCTATGGGTGAAAATAAAATGAGAGATGGAAAATCTGTTATTGATACCTGCAAGGAACTTGAACAACTTGGTGCTGATGTTGTTGGCCTAAACTGTTTTAGAGGACCAGCTACAATGTTTCCTTTTTTAAAAGAAATAAGAAAAGAAGTTAAATGTCATGTAGGTGCGTTACCCATTCCTTATAGAACGAACGAAGATTATCCTACATTTTTTAATTTACCAGACAGAAGTAATTGTGATTGTCCATCACCATATGGAAGAACATTTCCAACAGCACTAGATCCACACTTTTGTAATAGATATGAAATAGGTAAATTTGCAAAAGAGGCTTATGCACTTGGTATTAATTATCTAGGTGTATGTTGTGGAGCTAATCCAATGTTAATAAGAGAAGTTGCTGAATCTGTCGGATTAAAGGTACCTGCAAGTAAATACAGAGAAAATATGGAAAATCATTTTATGTATGGAAAAAATAAAAGAATTCCAAAACATATGACTGATTATGGTGATAAAGCTTAAATGATTTTTACTTTAAAATTCTAAGCACTTTTTTATTAAGTGTTTAGAATATAAGTTAACTTTTAAAACAATTTAATATAAAATTAAGTTATGAAAAAAATTATACTTATAATATTCACTTTAATTTCATTTAATGCTTTTGCTGTTGATAAAAGCACCACATTTAATAATGAAGTCTTTAAAAAAGCTCAACTGGATGGAAAAATTGTTGTTATACATTCCTGGAATAAAACTTGCTATACATGTGGCAAACAAGTGAAAATATTAAATGAAGCAGAAAAAGAGTTTATGGATATTTTATTTTTAAGTTTTGAGCAAACTAAAGACAAAGAAATAGCTAAATTATTAGGTATTGAATATTGGACAACAATAGTTGTTTATAAGAATAACAAAGAAGTTGCTAGAAGTATTGGTCAAACTAATAAATCTAAAATTTATTCCTTAATAAAGTCACTTTAAAAATATTAATTAAATATCTCCAAGTTTAATATTTCTAACAATATTTGTATCAATTAATTTTGGTTTGGGTAAATTTAAATTATTCATAATTTCTATATAATCATCTACATTTTTAACTTGTAATCTAGGGTTAAATTTTTTTTCATTACCAATAGAGCTAACTTTTTCTCCCTTATAATCGTGAGCTGGATATAAAAATGTTTCTTCTGGGAGTTTTAACAATTTATTAAAAATAGATTCATATGAGTCTTTAGCACTTCCATTTTGAAAATCAGTTCTTCCAGTACTATTAATTAATAAAGTATCTCCTGAGAAAAGATAATTATCAATTAAAAAACTATAGCTATCTGAAGTATGACCCGGTGTATAAATTGCTTTTATTTTTAAATTATCAACTTTAATTATTTCATCGTTTTTAACTTTAATTTGAACAGCTTCTGAGGGTGTGTGCTCCCCCATTATTGTTGAACAGTTTGTTTCTTTATTTAGTTTCGATGCTCCAGTAATATGATCTGCATGAATATGCGTATCTATCACTTTAACCAATTTTAAATCTAATTCTTTTAACAACCCAATATAAGCCTCAATATTTTCTAAAACTGGATCAATGATTAAAGCTTCTCTCCCTTTAGCAGATGCGATTAAGTATGTATAGGTACTAGAAATTTTATCGAATAGTTGTCTAAAGATCATAATATTATTTATCTTTCATTTAAAATAAATATCAAAAATTTCTTAGAAAGACTAAGTATTTTAATTACAAATTTGAAAATTTATATTTAATATCTTGGGTTATAGTATATAAAAAACTCAAGGGGTGTCGTAACTGACTGAGAATAAACCCTAATAACCTGTCCGGTAATTCAGAAAGGGAAAACAATGGATAAAATAAACTTTATAAGTCAATCAACATCATTAACGCTGGTCATAACTATAAGCTTAATTTTTACACTTGTTGGATTAGTTTATTCTAAACGATTCCAAGGCATAAATAATTATCTAACAGCCAATAGGAATATTGGTTTTTTTTCGTTAAGCACAAGTTTAGTAGCTTCAGCACTTGGTGCATGGATTTTATTTGGTCCAGCTTCTGCTGCTACATGGGGTGGAATAGGTGCTGTTATTGGTTATGCGCTAGGAACTGCCTTTCCAATGATCTTTTTAATTTTTTTAGGTAAAAAAATAAGAAATGAATTTCCTAAAGGCTCAACATTAATTGAATTTTTAAGAAAACGATTTGGTAAAAGTTTATTTAAATTAATTTTATTAATGACAATATTCTATTTATTTGTCTTTTTGTGTGCAGAAGTTACAGCTGTTGCAACATTAATTAATTATATTTCAGGAACTGAATTATGGATTACAGCTTTAATAATTTTAATTGCAACTTTAACTTATACACTTTATGGAGGATTAAGAGCTTCTATTTTTACGGATATTATTCAAATGATAGTAATATTAATCTTACTTACAATTTCTGTTTTTTATTTAATTTCATTTACAGGTGATCAGTTTTCATTTTCTTTTGTTAAAGAAAAAAGTCCTCATCTATTGAGTAGTAATTACATCCCAAATTATACAGCAGGCCTAACTTTCTTTATTGCGGTTGCTGCAACTAATCTTTTTCATCAAGGAAACTGGCAAAGAGTTTATGCTGCAAAAAATGATGATGTGCTTAAGAAAAGTTTAATCCTTACATTTATTGTTATTATTCCAATAGTTTTATTTATGGGTTTTAGTGGATTAGTTGCTGTATCTATTGATCCTAAAGTTATTCCTGATTTAGGATTTTTCTCATTATTATTAAGAAACCAAACTGAATTTTTATCAATGGTAATAATAATCTTAGGATTGTCGTTAACCATAAGTACTGTTGATACTTTAGTTAATGCTATATCAAGCTTAATCGTTGTTGATGGTAAAGCAACCTTTAATTTTAGTAAAAAAATAAATTATTTAAAATTTTCTAAATTCTTTATTGTGGCACTTTCTACTATAGCTTTCATTATAGCATCAAAAGGATTTAGTATTTTGTATTTATTTTTATTAGCAGATTTATTTTGTTGTGCATTTGTACTTACTGTTTTTTATAGTTTTTATAATAAAAAACTGAATGAAAAAACTGCATACATATCGATAATTTTAGGCTTAATAGGAGGTTTTCTTTTATTCCCAACACCTGATTTTTCTAAGAGTTTGCTTGTAGGAGTGATGATTCCAGCTGAATTATTTCCAGTATTTATATCTCAATCCTTGTTATTCTTATCTTTCTTAGTTGCTACATTCATACCCGCAGTTATTTGGAAGTTGAGATAATCTATAAAAAGAATATAAAATAGTGCTTAAATATTATGTTAGGCACTATTATTCCTTTTATTGTTCTTATCTTAGTTGTTGTATTCATTCATGAATACGGACACTATTATTTTGCTAAAAAATATGGTGTAGGTATTACTGATTTTTCAATTGGATTTGGTAAAGAAATATTTGGCTGGAATGACAAGTCAGGAACTCGCTGGAAAATTTGTTGGATACCTTTAGGTGGATATGTAAAATTTTTTGGTGACAGAAATGTTTTTAGTCAAGCAGATCAAGAAAAAATAATAAGTAAATACAATAAAGAGGATCAAGAGAAATTATTTGTTCTAAAACCACTATATCAAAGAGTTTTAATTGTTGCTGCTGGACCTTTAGCTAATTTCTTATTAGCAATAGTTATATTTTTCTCTGTCTATACATTTGTTGGTAAAGACTTTACTCCAGCTGTAATTAATGAAGTTCAAAAAGATAGCCCAGCTATGATGGCAGGCCTTAAAAATAATGATATAATAGTTTCAATTGATGGCAATAAAGTTAAGAGCATCATGGAAGTTTCTAAATTTATAATGATGTCTACAGATGAGTTTATTGATTTTACAGTAACAAGATCAAGTCAAAACCTTACCTTTAAGGTTAAACCTAATATTGTCGCTAGTGAAGACAATCTAGGTAATAAAATGAATAAGAGAATGGTTGGCATTAAACTTGGTGCTTATAATAATAAAATCAACCATGTTAGACTTGGACCTACTAAAGCTATTTATTATGCTATTAGCGAAGTATATTATGTTAGCGCATCCTCATTGAAATATTTAGGCAGTATGATTGCTGGATCAGGTGATACCTCACAATTAGGTGGACCAATTCGTATAGCAAAAATTACAGGGCAGGTTGCTGAGTTTGGATTTTTACCATTTTTAAGTATGATGGCTTATATTTCTATTAGCTTAGGATTAATAAATTTATTTCCAATTCCAATGTTAGATGGTGGTCATTTAATGTTTTATGCTTTTGAAAAAATATTAGGTCATCCCTTAAGTCAAAAAGTGCAAGAAGGTTTTTTTCGAATCGGACTGTTTTTATTACTATCATTGATGTTTTTTACAACTTTTAACGATCTAAAAGATCTTGGTTTATTTTGATTTATTAACATTTTTTAAATTTTAAAAACCCTTTAAAATCAACGTTTATTTAATAAATTACAATATATTGTGCTTTTTATACTAAGAGAAACTAATAAAATACTTGATTTATAAGCTTTTATGTAAAATATATTAAATAACCTTTAAAACTGGAGCAAAAAATGAACAAAAAACAGTTAATTGCTAAACTTTCTGGTTCACTAAACCTAAGTAAAGCAGATGCAGAACGAACTTTTGATATTATTACCAACACTATTCTTGATGCCTTAAAAGGTGACGATTCAGTGAAAATTGCTGGTTTTGGTACTTATAAAGTAGCTAAAAGAAAAGCTAGAGTTGGAAGAAACCCGAGAACAGGGGAGCAAATTCAAATTGGTGCTTCTCAAAAAGTTAAGTTCTTACCAGCTAAAGCACTTAAAGAAGTATTTAATAAGTAACATCATTTTAACTAACAGCCTTTTTTTTCATAAAAGGCTGTTAGTATATGCATAAACTACATAAATCTTTTTTCATTTAAACAATAGTTATTAATTCAGACCTCAATATAAGCAGATTCTTAAATGGGACCTTTTGTTAGTTTTACTTTAACTCGTATAAATCCCAAGAAGTTTTTTGTGCAACTCTATCATAGAGTTTTTTAGCTCTTAGATTATCATTAGCCGTTAGCCATCTTATCAAACCCCATCCCTTAGTGGTAGATATTTTTTTTAATTCACTAATTAATTGTTCTCCAATTTTTTTTCCTCTATGTTTTGGGTCAACAAATAAATCATCTAAAAAACCAATGTGTTTACCTTTTAAGGGTCGTGGCATTCTCCTAAAGTGAGCTAAAGCAACAACGTCTCCTTCAGTTTCATAAACTATTCCATTAATTTCATGTTTTTTATCATGTAACCAACCCCAAACTGTTTCAAGAATTTGATCATTCATTTCAACTTTATAAAATTTAGCGTAGCCTTTATAAAGTTTTTGCCACTGTATCTGATCTTTTATTTGAATTTCTCTAATTAGATTGCTCATTTTCATCCCATAATTTTTTATAGTTAATGAACGGCGACAATCCATAACTAGAATTTATATTTGTTAAATGTAAAGAAAGACTTTTTAAAGGCGAAATACAAAATTCCTTTATATAAATTTCATTAAGATGTTTTTCAAAAGGGTCATTTCTGTCTAAACAAGTATTATAAAAGTTATCCCAATATTTATTTAATAAAGGTTTAGTAGTCATGAAAGTACATAAAGTTTGATTGATAGTTCTCCAATGTCTTTTGTTTCCAATTAAAATATTTGTTTTTTCATTATTCATATATAAATATGGATAATCCGCAGGACACATAAAGATATCTTTATTTACCTGTGAAGCTATTCTTTCATATGATGCAATCATTTCTTCCATCATAGGCTCAAAATGTAAGTAGTCGTCTTCTACAAAAAAAACTAAATCTTCACCTTGTTCTTTTCCTATTTCAAAACTTTGAAGTAGACTTGCTAAATTCGAAAAAGTTTGATCATTTTTTTGTTGTTTGATTATATTTTTATATTTATCATGATTTAATTGACTAATGCTTATATCTAAACCACTTCCATCTATTAGTTTTTTAATCTTATTTAAATTTTCTTCTTTAGATTTGTCATCAACAATTATCGTTTTAAATTTAATATTTGGATATTTACTTTTGCAAAAATTAACTGATTTTATAAGTGAATTTAAAGATCTTAAAGAATATTCAATTTTAGGTAATTCAAATAATCTTTTCTTATTTTGATCCCATATCTCAATATCAGTATTAGTTCTGAATATCATAAGTACTGAACTAACTTTTTTAGTAATACTTACATCACCTAACGGTAGAACAATAGATTTTTCATTTATGATTGAAAGATCTTCATTTAATTTTTTTTGAAGAGTAGGTGAACTAAAATCACTTTGATCAATTATCTCGTAACCAAGAACTTTTGAAAGTTTAATAAATAGTTTTTTTATGATGCTTTTTTTCATATAATTGTTTATGATTAAATTTTTACAATATTATGAGTATTAAATCATCACAAACACTTGTTTCTGAAGCATTAAAAGAGATTAAAACTATTAGTCCAGAAGAAGCATTAAAGCTGTCTAATGAGGATAAATGTAATTTAATTGATATTCGAGATGTAAGAGAATTGCAAAAAGAAGGAAAAGTTGAGAATGCTCAACATATACCTCGAGGCATGTTGGAGTTTTGGCTAGACCCTGAAAGCATCTATTTTAAAGACGATAAATTAGATGTGAATAAAGAAATGGTTTTATTTTGTGCAGGCGGATTAAGATCAGCTCTAGCTGTTAAATCTTTACAAGATATGGGTTTTAAAAAGGTTTCTCATATTGATGGTGGTTTTGGCTCAATAAAACAAAGTAATTTTAAAATAGTATAATCTAGTCGTACAAATTAATTCTTTTTGCATAAAATATTCTGACCACCCAATATATAATTATACCTATTGGTCCTATCAAATAGGTAATTAATAATGGAAAAAACATTAACATTTTATTAATACCAAATTTTTGAGAGTCTTTAACAATCCAACCACCACAAAATAAATTAATAGCTAAAAAGTGAGTCCAGAATAAAATTAAAAAAGAGTTATCAGAAAACAAGTTAGATAATCTGCTTAATCCTAGATAAAGATCAAAGTTTGTTAAAAAATTATAACCATTATGAAAAGTTATATAGAGCAAGTAACCATAAACTAAGCTTAAAACAAATATTGGAAAAATTGATGTCGTTAATATTCTACATATTTGCGACTGAGGAAAAATAATTAAAACAAACCAAAAAGGCAAAACACCTAAGTTCAACCAAAAATAGATCATTTCGATGGTAAAATATGTATAAATTTGTTCGATCATTATAAAAAGTATTATATTAAATCATAGAATGATTCCAATGAGAAATAGAAAAAAAACTCTAGAAGTTACTATTGAGGAGATGAGAAATTTTTCATTTTCATATATTCAAAAATATGCCCCATCAAAACAACAATTAAGAACATACTTATTAAAAAAATATTTAAAAGCATCGGTTCCCAATATAAAAAAGCAAGATATTACCGATTTGATAGATATTGTTTTGGTAGATCTCGAAAAAAGCAAATTTATTAGTGATAAATTTTATTCAGAAAGTAAATCAAGAAGCTTAATTCAAAGAGGTAGCTCTATTAACAAGATAAGAAGTTATTTAATTGGAAAAGGTATCAATGATAATTATATTAAAGAAACGATTGATAAAATTAAAGAAGAGAATTCAGACCAAGATTTTTTTTCTGGAATAAAAATTTGTAAAAAAAAAAGAATTGGACCTGCAAGAATAGAAGATAATAGGTCTCTTTTTTATAAAAAAGATATCTCTCTCCTTGCGAGAAACGGTTTTGATTTTGAAACTTCAAAAAAAATCATGGATATGAAAAAAGATGATTATATAAAGATTATTAAGTTACTTTAATTTTTTTTTTTTAGGTAAATATTCAATTTTATTTTTTATATAATTTTTTACAAAAACAAAAATCAATAAACCAAATATAGAAACTGAGACTATTATTATTAGTATTATCCTTAATTGTTCATTCATTAAATAATATTTTTACTTTTTAAAACTAAACTAGGATTTTTAAAATTTACTTTTCCATATAAAATTTCATCACCTTCAAAGTCAGTGACTTCACCTCCTGCTTGCTCAACAATTGCATGTCCAGCAGCAATGTCCCATTCACACGCTCTTGGTTCAGCAACATATAAATCAAATTCACCAGTAGCAACTACACAAAATTTTAAAGAACTTTTCATTTTTTGATAAGCTGTAATTTTATATTTTTGATGTATTTTTAAAATTTCTGATTTTAGTTCATTTGAATAGCTAACAGCTTTAATTTCATCACTATCTTTTTTTTTATTAATTAATTCTATTTCTTTATTATCAACTAACTCGTAACTATTTGACATTGCATAAGAGTAAAAAATTCTTTTCTTAGCTGGAGCTGTAATTATACCGATTACAGGTTTTTTATTTATTATTAATGCAGCATTTAATGTAAATTCATCTCTATTGTTGATGTAATCATTTGTTCCATCTATTGGATCTATCAGCCAAAAGTTATTTAAATTTTTATCATTTTTATGTGCTGAATTTTCTTCTGAGACTATTAATATATTTGGAGTTATTTCAGTTATTCTTTTTGTTAATATTTTATTAACTTCAATATCTCCATTTGTTACAGGAGTATTGTCATCTTTAATTTCCTTTTTCAACCCAGACTCTCGTAAACTTAAAGCAACACATCCTGCCTTGTTAAATGTTTCAATTAATGAAAGGGTAATTTTTTTTTTTTCTTCAATATTCATTTATTTATATATTTTTTCTATTTTAATGTTTTTAGCATTGATTACTTTTTTTCCCACATTCTCAAAGTTAATTGTAACTTTACCATTAATAATTGACTGAACTTGTCCTATTCCCCAATTTTTATTGTGTGGATTAGTGACTTTGTCACCTGGTTCATAATTTAAAATCATTTAATTTACTTATATAAAATTTAGGAATAAATATCATTAAATATGACAAAATTTAATTCAATTGGAATTGATAAAGAACCAAAAGATACTTTGGTTGTTGTAGCAATGTCTGGTGGTGTAGATTCTTCAACTGTAGCAGCGATGATGAAAAAAGAAGGTTATAACGTTATTGGTATCACCTTAAAACTTTATAATGATACAAAACAAACAGCTAAATCCAAACAATGTTGCGCAGGTCAAGATATCATGGATGCAAAAAGAGTTGCTGATAAATTGAAAATAGAACATAGAATACTATATTATCAAGATAAATTTAAAGAAGGTGTTATTGATAATTTTATAGATAGTTATTTAAATGGAGAAACACCAATCCCATGTGTGCAGTGTAATCAAACTGTTAAATTTACTGATTTATTCCAAGAGGCCAAAAATCTAAATGCAGATGCCTTGGTTACTGGTCACTATGTTAAAAGTATTACAGAAGGAGATAATACTGATATGTATAGAGGTATAGATTTAAATAGAGACCAAAGTTATTTTTTATTTAATACAACTAGAGAGCAACTTAACTTTTTAAGATTTCCCTTAGGTAATTTACTTAAAGATGAAACAAGAAATATTGCAAGAGAATTAGATCTTAACGTTGCTGATAAGCCAGACAGTCAAGATATTTGCTTTGTACCAAATGGTGATTATGCATCTGTTATAGAAAAATTTAGACCAAATTCATTTAATAAAGGCAATATAAAAAACATGGAAGGTAAAGTAGTTGGTATCCATGATGGGATTATTAATTATACAATAGGTCAAAGAAAAAGGATTAAGATTTCAGATAAAAATCCACTTTATGTAATTAAAATTATAGCTAATACAAATGAAATAATAGTTGGCAGTAAAGAGCATTTAATTAAAACGAAAATTAATTTAAAAGATCTGAATATTATAACGAGTGATAAAAAGGATTTTGATAAAGAATTATTTGTAAAAGTAAGATCAACTGGAAAATTAATAAAAGCTAAAATTGACATAAGCAATAAATCAGCAAATGTAGATTTATTAGAAGAAGAACATGGAATTGCACCAGGACAAGCTTGTGTATTTTATTCTAAAAATGATAATGGTCACAAAGTTCTTGGAGGTGGTTGGATTACAAAGTAAGATTTATTATTTAATTTTTTTCCACATAAAAAATGTTAAT
>JAPYTV010000008.1 GCA_029941985.1 Candidatus Pelagibacter sp.
TAAAAAAAACCCTGAATCTCTACACTTTTTACAGTGTAAAGACCAGAAGTTTTGGTTCGTCGTTGTAGTCGCTACCGCCGAACCGACCACCCCACATGTTTAGCGCTGCTTTGCAGGGTTTTCTGCCCTCCAGGCTTGAACCTTTCAGTTTTTCTCTGGATGGCCAGTTAAGAGTTGCCTCTTAAGTTAATTACCAATCTATATTATCTACTAAGTTGTATGTATCACTATTTAGTTGATTCTTTTAATTAGTTGTTTCTCTGTGAATAATGGGGATAAATTTTTTATTAAATAATAATTATATTTATTGACATATAAAATTTGTTAGTATATTACTAACGATAATTAATGGTTATCAATAGTAATAGATATGAATGATATAATTACTGATATAAAGGCTTTACAAGAAGAAACATTATTAAACCTACAGAGCTCAAAAGCTAGTAACACTGTGAGAGCTTATAAGTCAGACTTCAAAGATTTTGGATTATTTTGTGCACAGAACGGTTTTAAAACTATTCCAACAGAACCTAAAATAGTTTCATTGTACTTAACACATTTATCAACAAAAGACGCTAAAATGAGCACTCTAAAGCGTAGGTTAGTATCAATAGGCGTTATTCATAAGTTAAAAGGGTATTATTTAGATACAAAACATCCTGCAATTATTGAAAATATAATGGGTATAAAGCGTCGAAAAGGGAGTATTCAAAAAGGAAAAAAACCCTTATTAATCAGTGCTTTAAAAGTAATAATTGATGTAATAGATCAACAAAAAAAAGAGGAAATTAAAAAATTAAGAGACAGGTCGATAATTCTAATTGGCTTTTCCGGAGGTTTCAGAAGAAATGAGATAGTTTCACTAGACTACGATGATCTTGATTTTGTTCCTGAGGGCTTAAAAATTAATATTAGAAGATCTAAAACAGATCAATTTGGTGAAGGATCAATTAAAGCACTACCCTACTTTGACAATACTCAATATTGTCCCGTAATTTCATTAAAAAATTGGATAGATATATCGAAGATTAACTCAGGTTCTTTATTTAGAAGGTTTGCAAAGGGCTCAAAGTTAACAAACAATAGATTAACTGATCAAACAGTAGCCTTACTTATTAAAGAATATTTAAAATTAGCAGGTATAGAGAGTAAAAATTACTCAGGGCATAGTTTAAGATCAGGATTTGCAACATCGGCAGCTGAATCTGGTGCTGAGGAAAGAAGTATAATGGCAATGACAGGTCACAAATCAACACAGATGGTAAGAAGATACATCAAAGAAGCTAATTTGTTTAAAAATAACGCATTAAATAAAATAAAAATATAATGAGTGAGATAAAATTCTGCGTTTCAATGTCTACAATACCATCAAGAATAAAGAGTGTTTACAAAACATTGGATAATATAAAAAAACAAAATAAACAGCCTGAAAAAATTTTCTTAAATATACCTTATGAGTACAAACGTTTTAAAAACGAAAAGATTAATGAGCAAGATATAATTGATTTAAAAAGAGATAATTTAGTAATTAGTAGATGTGAGGACTTTGGACCAGGAACAAAGATAATGGGCTCAATAGAAGAGGTAAAGAAATATGATTGTGTAATTATAATAGATGACGACCATTTATATGATGAAAATATTTTCTCAATATTTGTAGAAGAATTTAAGAAAAACAAAATTAACTATAGTTTTTACCTCAATAAGATTTTCAATATCAAAATAGGACAATGTGCTGATGGATTTCTAATAAACGCAGATTTATTAAGTGGTATTAGTGCTTTCTATGAAAAATATGTGAGAAGTAACACTAATATGTTTATGGATGACGATCTATGGCTTGCTATTTTTTTACAAAAAGAAAAAAAATCAGAAATAAAAAATCTAATTGAAATATTTAGAGAGAAAGTAAAAAAAAACATTGTTTATACGCAGCATGATAGTTCTAAAAAAAATGGATTATATTTAACTGTTCATAAGCCGGGTGTTTTTTTAAATAGAAGAAAGATACAAAAAATTGAATTAATAAAATACTTATTTAAATCATTAATAAATTAAGATTTAAATATAATTTTACTACCCTCATCTGTAAATTTAAAATTGATTATAGGAAGTTTTTTTAGTCTCTTCTTAAGATTGTTTTGAAATTTTTTTTTGCAATAAACCAATAAGAATCCACCGCCACCTGATCCAATTATCTTACCACCGGATGCACCAGAACTTATACATTCGTTATAAATTTCATCGATTTTTAAATTAGAAACTTTATTAGAAAGTTTTTTTTTTTAAAAACCAATATTCATTCAAAATATCTCCAATAAAATCTATATTAGAATTTTTTATAATTGTAGATTTAAATTCTTTAGCAAGTAAATATATTTGATCTAAGAAAACAATATTTTTATTAAAATTGATTACTTTATCTTTTTCAACAATATGTGAATATTTGTGAATGCCCGTATAAATCAAAAATAAATTATCATTAAGTTTATTTATTTTAGAATTTGAAAGTGTTAATTTTTTTACATTAAACTTATTATTTTTTTTAAAATCTATAGAATTAAAACCACCGTATGAGGCCCAAATTTGGTCTTGTGATCCAGAATTTTCTTTCATTACATTTTGTTCAATATGTATTGCTGTATCAGCTAATTTTTTTGTAGAAATATTTATATTATGTAGATTTTTAATCGCATTAATTAAACCAACACAAAAAGAAGAGCTTGTTCCAAGTCCAGAGTTTTTTTGTAGATCTCCCAGGTAATGAATCTCTAAACCCTTATTTATTTTTAGATAATTAAATACAGACCTAACTGTAGGGTGAAATATTTCGTTATTACTATTTACAACTTCGTTTCTAGACCAAACAATACGATGTTTGTAGTCAAAAACATCAGGCAGAAATCGTGCTGTAACATAACAGAATTTGTTTATGGTACCGCCAATCACCAACCCAGCTTTCTTTTTATAATAAGATGGAAAATCAGTGCCCCCACCTATTAATGATATTCTAAAAGGTGTTTTTGAAATAATCATTTCTTAATATTTTCGAGATAGTTACATATGGAATGTAAAATAATTTTGTGCATTTCTTGAATTGTACCCGTATTAAGTGACTCGATAACTATAGAGTGGTTGGAAATTTTTTTTAACTCACCACCACCCTTTCCTAACAAGCTAATTATTATAATATTATTTTTTTTTGCATATTTTGCTAACTTTATTAAATTTATAGATTGTTTTTTTTTAATATTTCCACCACTAGTAGATAATAAAAAAAGTATATCTTTATCAGCCGCTATTGCTGAAAGTTCTCTTTCAATATAATCTTCAAATTTAAAATCATTTGCCCATGCCGTAACTGCTGCTAAATTAGATCCTAGTAAAATAAAAGGTAAAGATCTTCTATTTATTGAATTATAAGTTGCAGTTAATTCTCCCACAAAGTGAGAGCAATCAGCAAAAGAACCTCCATTGCCATAAACTAAAATTTTTTTTTTAGATAAGATTTTTTTTTCTAAAATTACGGCTATTTTTTTAACTTGTTTTAGCAGTAAAGAGTCACCTTTATTTAAGACCCTTTTTATATGATTAAAATGTTCTTTTATTTTATCTTTCATTAAATAATTTTTTTCAATTGACTTATCAATTTTGAATTAGATTTATAATAAAATTTAATTTTCATAGCATTTGATGACTGGTAGTCAGTGACACTATCACCAATAAACAAACTTTTTTTTGTATCAATATTCCATTTTTTAATAGCCTTAATTAGCATTCCTAGATTTGGTTTTCTATCAAATTTATCTTTTCTATATTTACTGTTATTAGAATACTTGTAGTAAGGAGAGTAATAAATATCATCAATATGAGCATTTTTTTTTAATTTAAGATTTCTTTTCATTTTATTATGTATTGTGTTTAAATTTTTTTCAGTAATTATACCTTTACCAATGCATGATTGATTAGTTATTATTATGACTAGGTAGTCATTTATATTAATATACTTAATGCCATCCATAACACCTGGCAAAAATTCAAATTCACTATAGCTTTTTATGTAGTCATCTTTTTTTAACTTATTTATAACACCATCTCTATCTAAAAAAATCGCTTTTTGTTTAAGAAACCCTTTATTTTTTTTAAGAAATTCAATTGTTTTATGTGAGCCTATATCTATAAATTTTTCTTTAAATACAACACCATGTATTTTTTTTCTAATGATAAGTTTTTTTAAAATATCATCTTCTAAGGAACATTTCTTTTTAACAATAAATTTAAATATCTTTTTCTTAAAAAAATAAATCCCACCGTTCATTAAATTAGAGAAATTATTTGAAAATTTAATTAGATTATTTTTATCGATATTAATATTGTTAATTTTAATATTTTTCTTATATTTATTGTTAGATGTTAACGCAATAGTACAAATATTATTCTGAAATTTATTTTCTAATAATTTTGAAATATCTATATCAAAATAAGTATCCCCATTTATCAAAAGGAAATCTTTTTTAATTATATTTTTCAGTTTATATAAAGCTCCACCGGTACCTTTTGCCACCCCTTCATCAATACATAAAATTTTTGAATTATGTATAGTCTTATTATTATATAATTTAAAAAAGCTTTCCTTTTTAAAGGAACATAAAAGATAAATTCTATTAAAATTATATTTAATTAATTTTGCAATTAGTGAGTCTAAAAAAATTTGATTATTTATTTTTAATAATGGTTTGGGTATATTTTTTGTTAGATAGCCTAACCTACTACCCTTACCACCCACTAAAATTACAGCATCAATCATTTATTTTAAGTATTTTTAAAAAGTCATTTTTAACGTTAGTATAATTTCGTGAATTTCTCTTGTTAATTAGGTTAATCCTCAATTCTTTAAATATACTCTCATCGGTTAATATGTCATTTGAATATCTAATAAAATCTTCTTGATTGGAAGCTATATAGCCAGTCACGTTATGTTCTACCCTTTCAAATAGTGAACCATATCCCATTGTTACTATGGGTATGCAAAGCTCCCTGGCCTCTTCTGCTGCCAAGCAAAAAACCTCTCCAATGTGACCAGGTGACAAAAATAATCTCGTATTTAATAGTTCATTGATTAATAATTGTTTATCACCTTTATTTCTCACTATGATTTCATTTTTTATCTCGTCATCGTTTAAAACGTAGGGTGGATTAATAAATAATTTAGCTTTTTTGTTATTTTTTTTAATTTCCAGCCAAGATTCAATCAAAAACTTTAGATTTCGATCGGAACGCGTTGTAAAGATTGCATTAGGTGGTGGTATAAAATTAATGTCAATTTTAGTATTAATAAAGTCGTAATCAGGTGCAATCTTTAGAATTTTTTTACCATAAAGCGATGTAAAGAATCCTCTTGTATTATAGTGGTAATCTCCTTCAAGAATCATTGTTGGTTTAAATTTAATAAATGGAATTAATTGATTTTTTCTTAAAAATTTTTCAAGGTTTTGAACACTATGTGACCATAAAAAGTTTTTTTTTCCAGTAAGTTTATAAAAAAGATTTGCATCTGACATCGATATGACAAAATCTGCACTATCATTTTTTTCTATTTGAGAAATGTTCAACCAGTGAACTTTATTAATAATTTTAGATTTGGTTGTGTTGTTGAAAACCTTTATTAACAAATTATCATTTTTGCCTAATTCATTAGTTATGTTGATCAAAGTTTTTTCTGATCCAGCAATAGTATGATCATTAAGATTTTGAGCATTATAATCAAAGGAATTTTCTATAAAATAAATTTTAATGATCATAAGTAAGTAAACTTTTATATTCTTTTATCAAGTTTATTTAATGAGGTAGTAAAATTCTTTTTAAGTACCGTAAATTTGTACTTAGAAGGAGGAAACCATTCCTTACAAGAAATTATTTGATTAATGAAATCCCGTCGATCATTTAGCTTGAAATGCATCAAAGACAAAATAGGTTTTTTAAGAAAGTAAGCCATATGAGTAATGATACCTTCGGGTGCTATGACATTGCTTGATTTTCTTACAATGTCAAAAAGGTCATACCCCTCAACATTTTTTAAAAAGAAAATTCCATTTTCATTTATATTACTATGTGTTTTGTTGTGAAAATCAAAAGAATTGTATTTATTTAAAAAATGATTGTTTACTTGTGTATTATTTAGCTCAGATGAAAACATTATGTTCTTATTTTTTTTTCTAAAAAAAATTAATAAATTATCAATATCATTTAATGACCAACCTAATAAATCGTTAAACAACTTATGTTTATAATGAAAAAAAACATATTCCTTTGGAAAATTAAAGTTATGATCTATATTAGAATTAGTATTAATCATATTGCTATTATCTGAGTATTCTATTAATGACTCTTGAATATTATAAGAGGAATTTCTTTTTTTGATTGTTAAACGATCAATCGTGACATATTTGTGTATATATTTCAGCAGGAAGTTGTTCGGTCGATTTTTTGTGCCCCTAATAATAACGCCATAAAATTTTATTTTTCTGAAAAAAAAAGGTAGATAATAGTAAAAGTTTTTTGGTGTTAAAATATAAATACTATCTATTTTGTTAAATAATAAATATT
Source organism: Candidatus Pelagibacter sp. (assembly GCA_029941985.1). Classification (GTDB taxonomy): domain Bacteria; phylum Pseudomonadota; class Alphaproteobacteria; order Pelagibacterales; family Pelagibacteraceae; genus Pelagibacter. Next base: position 6,607 of record JAPYTV010000008.1, read on the forward strand.
TTAATATATAAAATTTTTCACGTAGTCCAAGATTCATAGATATGATTTCTTTTTTTAAATTAGGAAAAAGAAAGCTAAATTTATGATTTATTTGAGATAAGAAAATCGTAATTTTATCATTTTGATGTTTGATTAAAACACGATTGATTGCCTTTAAAGAAACAAATAAATCGCCAGTTCTATCATTTTTTAAGATTAAAATTTTTTTACTCATAATCAACCTTATCTTATATTTTAGCAACTCTTTGCTAGGACTATTTTTTTAATTGCCTGATATCAAAATCTACCATTTTATGGACCAATTGCTTGAAGTTGGTTTTTGGACTCCAATTTAAAATTTTCTTAGCTTTTTTAAAGTCGGCCTTTAAGATTATGTTATCTTTGGGTCTCATGAATTTTTTGTCAAATTTTACATACTTTTTATAATCAAGACCAACGTAATCAAATGCAATTTTTACAAAATCTTTTACAGAATGTATTTTTCCAGTACCTATTACAAAATCTTGGGGTTTTTTTTGTTGCAGCATTTTCCACATTGCCTCAACATAATCTTCAGCATAACCCCAATCTCTTTTTGAATTTATACTTCCAAGAGTCAAGCTTTTTTGTTTTTTAAATATTATTCGTGCAATAGAGCTTGTTATCTTTCTGGATACAAAGTTTTCATTTCTTAAGGGAGATTCGTGATTGAATAGAATTCCAGAGCATGAAAATAAATTATAGGCTTCTCTATAATTTTTAGTCAAGTGAAATCCTGCAACTTTAGATATCCCATAAGCTGATCTTGGATTAAATTTGCTATTTTCATTTTGTGGTGATTTTTCTGCATTGCCAAATAATTCAGAAGATGCTGCAAAATAAAATTTAGTTTTTTTAGAATATTCTTTAATAGCAGATAAAATATAATGAGTACCATTAATATTGGGGTTTAATTTGAAAAATTCATCTTCAAACTTGAAATTTATAAGGCTTTGTGCGGCTAAGTGATAAAATTCTGTTGGCTTAATTCTCTTAATCAAAGTTGCAATTTTTTTATAATTATTTAAATCTAATTTTTTAATTATTATTTTACCTTTTATAGAATTAATAATATTTAATTTATTTTTACTTTTAGGGTTTGTAATTCCATAGACTATATATTTTTTTTTAACTAATAGTTCTGCTAAATAAGAGCCATCTTGACCACTTATACCACTTATTATAGCTATCTTTTTTTTTATTATTCCCACAAGAAAGTTTCATTAGTTTTTAAACCAAGAGTTTTATTTATTATAAAGCTTGCAACTCTTGCTGAATTAAAATATTTGATGTATTTTTTTCTTCCATTATAACCTATTTTTTTTCTTAATTTATCATCATTTTTAATTCTTATTATTTTTTCAGTTAAATCATTAATATTTTTATAAAAAACAACTTCATTGTTATTAAAAAAATCTTGATATTGCGTTCTTTCATCAATTAAAGTAACTAAACCATTGCCCATAAATTGTGCTATACGATCACTACTATAATACTTTTGTGGTTCTCCCCTACTTAAATTTAATCCCATTTTTGATTTAGAAATAATATTTAAAAAATTATCTGCCCAAATTGGTTGAATACTTTTATGACCATAAAAATCGAAAATTATGTCTTTTTTTTTAGTTAGTTTGTTTAGAAAAATATTTCTTTCATCACTTTTCCCTTTTTTAAGAACACCCCTATGCACGCCATGACTCATTGCAAAAAATACATCATTCGGACAGAAGTTATTATAAATTTTTAAATTATCTAATGCTGCGTCTGATGGGTTTGGAATAAAAAGACACTTATCTTTATTTGGCAAAAAACTTAACGCATCAGGACTTGTTGTTACAAAATTTGCATCCATAAAGTCATATTTATGCATAAATCTATCTTTGTTTTTTATAAAATCAGGACCTTTTATACTAAGTGGATCAAGAAACCATTGAGAAAATTTAATATTTGAATGTTTTTTTTTTATCAATTTAATAGTATTTTTTGAAATTTTATCTGCATGCCCTAGTATTATTAAATCAGGTTTAAAATTATCACATACTCTAATTAATTTACTATTTAGATAAACAGAACCATCTAAATCAACAATTTTTTTATTATCATGAATTATATCTCTATCACTAAACTCCAAAACAGAATGATTTAGTTTTATAAAACCATTATTTATTCTTTTTCCTGTATTGTAAAAAAGTCTACCATCAAATCTAAAATTAAAATTTGTAACATGTAAAATTTTTAAAGACATTAGATTTTTTGATTTAAAAAAATTAACTCTAGGCATAAAAATTTCATCTCTATATTTATCAATCTTATTAGAAATATATTTATGAGTTAAATAAAAGTTTTTTAATGATTTTTTTTGAAGAGTAACTCTTTTTTCTTTATTTAAAATTAATTTTTGGATTTCAAACTTTAAAGTTTTAACTTGTAAATCTTTTAATATGATAGCATCTGTAATTGTTTCTTTTAACCCACCTTTATTTGTAATTATCACTGCACATCCTCTTGATGATGCTTCCAAACTCGTTCTTCCAAAAGGTTCTTCCCATCTAGAACAAGTTATGGCTATACTTGCTTTTTCATATATTTTTAAAACTTTTTTATGATTTAAAAAACCCAATACCTTAAAATTTTTGTGTTTATGTATAATAATTTCTCTTGGTTCGTCACCAACAACTTTAACTTTCCAATCTTTATATTTTTTTAGAATTTGAACTGCAGCTGCGCCAAATAGATCATAACCTTTAGCTTTATTAAGTCTTCCTACAAATATTATAATTTTTTCTTTTTTCTTTAAATCAATTTTTACTTTATTAATAGAATGTTCAATAACTATTAACTTATATGAATTGTAATATGTATTTTCGAAACCTTGTAAAAATCTACTCTTAGTCCATTCACTGCAAAAAATAATTCTATCACATTTATTAAACATAAATTCTCTTTCAGAAATTAATTTTGAACCTGTCATTGATAAAGGATCATTGTGGAAGTGAAAAATAAATTTACAATTTATCTTTGTGATAATTTTATTTAGATAAAGTGGCCTGTTATGTATTTCAATCAGATCACACTGTTGTACAGTGTCAAATTCAATAAATTTTTTAATAAAATTATATTTATTACTTTCAAAAAAAAGTTTTTTAAATTCTATATTTTTATATTTTGTATTTAATTTATTTTTAAACTTTGTGTTTCCATAGACAGTTATATTTTTTTTATATTTACTATTTTGGGATGTTTGATTAATAAATAGTGAAACAGCACCAGCATAATTAGGTGAAAAATTTTCTTTAAATGGCAATAGTACTGATATTTGCATTATTGATTATCTATAATAATTTTTTTTCTTTTTATTTTATTATTTTTAAGAATGTATTCATATGACATTGCTTTAGATTTTGAAATAAACTTTTTTTTAAAGATGATTTTCCATTTGTATCCTTTTGTACTTTTAGCTCCTTTTCCATTATTATGTTTTGTTAATCTTGAGCTTAAATCATTTGTATAACCAACATATGTTTTTGGCCTGTTACCGCTTATTGATTTGAGCATATATACATAAAACGTCATATGTTAAATTTATAATAATATTTTATCTGATAAATTAATGGCGGTCCCAGGGGGAATCGAACCCCCCTTTGCAGGATGAAAACCAGCTGTCCTAACCGATAGACGATGGGACCAATTTGAAATCTTTTATTGTAAAAGTCATTATTTATCAAGTTTAATTAGGTTCTATAATTAAATCTTTGATGTCTAATTGGAGAGTATTTTTGTTATTCCAAAAATTTTCCTTTATTTGACCGATAATGTTTAATTCATTTTTATAATTTAATAAATATTCACCAATCTTAGTATCAACAGAATTAAATGATATTGATTTTATTGAGTATCCAATTTTAGATTTAAAAATACTTGATATATGTTTTTTTCCAACAATATTGGTTTTAATAATCTTTAAATTTTCAAATAAAAAAATAGGTTCTACGTTTCCGGTGCCAAATGGTTCAAGTTTTTTTATATCAGAATAAAAACTTTTATTAAAAGCTGTTGAAGATATTTTTGAAAGGTATTTGAATGTATTAATTGGCTCTATATTAAGTTTGTTATACATATTGTTTAAAAAATTTTCAAAAACTTCAAGCATATTTATATTTAATGTAAATCCAGCAGCCATATTATGACCGCCACCTTTTATTATTATATTTTGATCTATGCCAGCTTTAATAATTGACCCTATGTTAAAATTATAGATAGATCTGGCTGAACCTTTTAATGTATCCCCAGATCTTGTTATTACTATTGATGGTTTATTAAAATAATCTTTCAATCTTGCAGCTATTATTCCAATTAAACCCTCATTAATATTTGGTTTATAAAGAATTATAATATTCTTATTTTCCTTATCAATTTTATCGAAATCAATTTCTTCTAAAATTTTTTCTTCTATTATTTTTCTTTTTTCATTTAATGAAATTAATTTAACTAATTTTTTATCAATTATATTTAAGTCATCGGATGAAAGTAATTCTACAGCATAAGATGATTTACCCAATCTTCCACCAGAGTTTAGAATAGGCCCTATCAGATAACCCAAATCATTAATATTTAATTTATTTTTAATTCCTTTTAATCTAAAAATTGAATTAATAATTTTATTACTAGTTATATCAAAATCTCTAAGTGCATTTATGGCAATTAATCTATTTAATTTTCTTAAAGGCATAACATCACAGACCGTAGCCAATAAAACAAAAATTAAATAATCTTTAATTAATATATTACTTTTAATTTTTTTTAGTAAAATATCTAAAAAAAAATATGTAAGTGTTGTTGCACAAAAATAATCATAGTTTCCATAACCGTTATTTTTTTTGGGGTTAATTATACTATTAGATAAAGGGTAGGGTTTATAAATTTCATGATGATCGATAATAATTGATTTGATATTCTTCTTATTTAAAAAATTAACCGCATCAACAGATGTTGATCCACAATCAAGCATAATTATTAATTTAGGATTATTCAAAATTAACTTTTTAAAAAGTTTTTTTGTTGCTCCATAGCCATCTTTTTCTCTGTCTGGAATATAAAACATAAATGGATGATTTATGTCATTGAAAAATTTAACTAATAAAGCTGTAGATGCAGAACCATCAACATCATAATCTCCTAAAATGCATATTTTTTCTTTATTATTAATAGCATCCAAAACAATATTTATAGATTTTATAAAATCTTTGTTTTTTAAAAAAACATTAGGTAGTTCGACGGCGTTATTTATTGAATAAATTTCATCATCATTAAAGTTTTTTGCTATAATTAATTTAGATAAAACTTCACTATAATTGAAGTCTTGCTTAATTTTTTCAATTATATTAAAATTTATTTCATTTTCCTCCCACTTTTTACCGGAGATTGATATCATTGATTAAGAATATCAGTTATTTTTAAAATTTCTTTTATACCAGAACTTTTATGAGTAACTAAAGTTTCTGAAGTGTATTCATTATTAGATAATTTTATACCATTAACTAAATCGCCTGAAGTAATACCTGTAGCACAAAAAATGGAGTCACCCGATATAATCTCATTTAACTCATATTTTTTATTTAAGTCTACAATTCCCATTTTATAAGCTCTAGTAATGTCATTTTCATTATCAAATATAAATCTTCCTTGAAAATGACAGTCAAAAGCATCCAAAGCTGATGCAGCTAAAACACCTTCTGGTCCACCACCTGTACCAAGAAAAATATCTACATTATGTTTTGGGTTAGATACAAGCAATGCACCTGAAACGTCACCATCTGTAATTAATTTTAATTTAACCTTTAGTTCTTCAAGCTCATTAATAATTTTTTTATGTCTCGGTCTATCTAATATGCATGCAGTTAATGATGTAATATCCTTATTTCTATAATCTGCTAAATTTTCAATATTTTTTTTTAAATTAAAATCAAGGTCAACGACTCCTTTTTCAACTTTTCCTACAGCAATTTTCTCCATATACGTTTCAGGAGCATTAAAAAGATTTGATTTTTCAGCAATAGCTATAACTGAAAGAGCCCCAGGTAAATTATTAGCAGCGAAGTTCGTGCCTTCTAAGGGGTCAACTGCTATATCTAGATTTGGGCCATTCATTGTTCCTAATTTTTCACCTGTATAAAGCATTGGTGCTTTGTCCAATTCTCCTTCTCCGATTACTATCTCGCCACACATATCTATTTTATTTAATTCTGTACGCATTGAATCAACAGCTGCTTGATCAGCGGCAATCTTGTCTTTTTTTCCAACTAAAAAATATGATGATAATGCAGCTTTTGAAGTTACATTAACAAATTGATTAATAAATTTTTTATCAATAGTCATTATCAAATATGATCTTTAATAATTTTACCTTGATTTAATTTATCTTCAAATTCTCTTAATCTTTTCCACACAGAAATAAATTCTACAATTGTAGACCAACTTTTTACTAAATATTGTAAAGAACTTTCAACCCTTCCAAATGCACGAGTTATTTGTTGTACAAATCCTAATGTTATAGCGCCAGTTACAATTGTTGGTGCTAATGCAAGATAAGGTACAATAACCATTCCCTGAAAATAACTCCATTTGACAGCATTAAAATATAAATAATGGAAATAAGATTTAAAATGAATTCCTCTTACTCTAGAGTATAATTGACCAATTGTTGCAGGTGCTGCTCTTATTGGATCTTCTTCTCCTAAAACAAGTTCTTTTCGATATGCGGCTTCTTCTTTTTGGATATCATATTCAATTCCAGGTAACTTTATACCAACACTAGCTAATAAAATTGTGCCACCTAAAGCAGAAATTATAGCAACCCAAACTAAAGCATGCTCAACTTCACCTATCCAAGGCAACATTGTAATTTGTTTTGATAATCCCCATAAAATTGGAAGAAACGCAATTAATGTCATAATACTATCTAGTAAGCCAACACCTAAACCTTCCATTATTCTTGCAAACTTTAAAGTATCCTCTTGTACTCTTTGAGAGGCACCTTCTGTAAGACGAGCTTTTGACCATTGTTCATGGTAATAATTTGCCATCGAAGTTCTCCATCTAAAAACCCAATGACTTGTAAAAAAACCAGTTGCTATTGCTATCATTATCCACAGGCCTGCTATTTTAGCAAAGCTAAAAAGATAAGCTATAAGTTCAGTTTCAGTAACAGAATTAGGAGTTGTTAAAGCTTTTTGTAAAGTGTCATAAAAAGAACCAAACCACTCATTAATTTTAACATCTAGTTGAACTTGATACCATGTTGATATAAGAATTATAAATGAACCAGCTATACTCCATGGATACCAAGCTTTTGTTGTAAAAAATTTAAACATTAAATTTATTTAAGAAAATTATCAGCGTATGATTTTTTTATAGTTTTTCTTTTTTTTGGTTCAATAATTTCAAAATCTATTTTATTTTTTTTTGCATATTTTATAGCTAGTTCTTTTGTAGAAAATTCCAATCTTAATTCAGAAAGAGTATCAGATGAACTTTCCCAACCCATCAATGGATTTATGCCAGTATTTTTTGTTTCAAATTCAATAATCCATTTATCAATTTTACCCAAACCTGACTGCATAGAATTTTTAGTAGGTATGTATATTTTTGCTCTATTCATAATAATTGGTCGGGGCGGCAGGATTTGAACCTGCGACCCTCTGGTCCCAAACCAGATGCGCTACCAGGCTGCGCTACGCCCCGATTGATGTACTAATACAGTACATATTAATATTTTCAAAGGATAAAGATCATCTAAAACAAGTTATTTTTTAAAGAATCTGTTATATAAGAAATCATGATAATTGGTTGCACTAGTTGTAATAAAAAATTTGAAATTAATTCAAACTTAATACCAGATAGTGGAAGATTACTTGAATGTAGTAACTGCAATAATCAATGGTTTTTTAAAAAAGAGAAATCAAACCAAGAAACTACTGTTATAGTTAAAGATCAAGTTACAATTGAAAAAGATGCTTCCAAAAATGAACAGTTAGAAAAACCTATTTTAAAAAAAGATAGAACTAATTTAAAAGATGCTTCATTAGGCGATCAAGTTTTTAATGTCAATAAAACTGCAATAAAAAAATCAAAGAATAAGGTTAAAAATAATATATTAAACTTAATTATAGTTTTTATAATTTCTACAATTGGTATTATTATTTTAGTTGATACATTTAAATCTCCAATAAGCATTGTAATCCCAAATATTGAATTAATTCTTTTTAATTTGTATGAAACAATTAAAGACATAATTTTATTTTTTAAAGATTTATTGTAATTACTAATGATTAAAAATCTATCTAAACCATTCAAATGGTTTTTTCAATTAGAAGCAGCTAGTGGGTTAATTTTATTAATAGCAGCAATAGTTGCTTTAATTATTAGTAATTCTAATTTCAGTGAATTATACTTCTCTTCACTTCAGCAATATTTATTTATAGGAATAAATAATTTTGGTTTAAAATTATCTGTAATACATTGGATCAATGATGCTTTAATGGCTATATTTTTCTTTTTTGTTACTCTTGAAATAAAAAGAGAATTTATCCAAGGCGAACTGTCTAATATAAAACAAGCATTATTACCTATAATAGCAGCGGTCGGTGGAATGTTAGTCCCTGCCCTTTTTTATGTATTAATTAATTTTGGTGACTCTGAAACTTTAAATGGTTGGGCTATTCCATCGGCAACCGACATAGCTTTTTCTCTTGGAATACTTTCTCTATTAGGATCGAGAGTTCCAATTTCTTTAAAAATTTTTTTAACAGCCTTAGCTATAATAGATGATCTTGGTGCTATTTTGATTATTGCATTTTTCTATACAGGAGATTTACATATTACATACTTAAGTTTAGTTTTAGTTTCGTATTTATTTTTATTAATTTTAAATAAATATAATGTAAAAAAAATTTTACCCTATTTAATCGTTGGTTGCTTCATGTGGTTCTTCACGCATGAGTCAGGAATACATGCTACAATAGCTGGTGTTCTTTTAGCTTCAACGATACCACATAGAAAAAAAGATAAAGACTTTTCATTATTAATAAAAATTGAGCATGCTATAAGCCCTTATGTTGCTTTTATGATTATGCCTTTATTTGCTTTTGCTAATGCGGGGGTATCCTTAAATGGTTTAACTTTTTCATCTCTATTGCTACCAGTCCCATTAGGAATATTATTAGGCCTGTTTGTTGGTAAACAAGTCGGAGTTATGTTATTTTCATATGTCTCAATAAAACTTAAATTTGCACAAATGCCAAACAACTCAAATTGGTTAAGTTTGTATGGTGTATCTATATTAACTGGTATTGGATTTACTATGAGTTTATTTGTTGGAAATTTAGCATTTGTTGAAAATACACAGTATATAGATGGTGTTAAAATTGGTGTTTTAACAGGATCATTACTTTCAACTGTCTTTGGGTATTTTCTATTATTACTTACATCAAAAAAATAATTAATGTTTAGCAAAAAAATTTGTTTAGTTTATATAATTATAATTATGTTTTCTTTAATTAACAAAACAATAGCTCAGTACGAGAAATTATTTTTTGATTTAAATATAAAAGATATTCAAGGTAAAATGATTAATTTTTCAAAATATAAAGACAAAACTATACTCTTAGTTAACGTAGCTAGTAAATGTGGATTTACTAAACAATATTCAGGTTTACAAGCTCTTTATGAAAAATATAAAGATAAAGGACTGGTTATTATTGGAATACCATCAAATCAATTTGGTGGACAAGAACCTGGTAGCAATAAAGAAATAAAAGATTTTTGTGAAATAAACTTTAATATAACTTTTCCAATTACAGATAAAATTGATGTAAAAGGTAAAAATGCTCACCCAATCTATTTGTGGGCTAAAGAAAATTATGGAAATTCTACTGTACCTAAATGGAATTTTCATAAAATTTTAATTAATAAGAATGGAAAAATTCAAAAAACTTACAATTCTTTCATTAAACCTATGTCAAAAAAAATTATTAAAGAAATTGAATTAATATTATAATCTTATAGTCATTCCATCAAACGCAGGAACTATATTTCTAGGTAAGTTTTTTTTTAATACATCATAATCTAAATCACTATGCATATTAGTTAAAATTGTTTTTTTAGGGTTAATAATTTTAACTAATTTTAAAACTTGTTCTAAATTATAATGAGAGTAATGGGCTTTGTACCATAAGCAATCAACTATAAAATAATCTAATTTCTTAAATAAATTTAAATCTTTTTTGTAGATTAAGGTAATGTCACTAGCATAGGCTAATTTTTTATTAATTATGTAGCATATACTGTCAATATCACCGTGCTGGACAACTACAGAATTAATCAAAATTTTTTTGTTCTTAATTTTAAAAATATGTTTTTTTTTCAGATTATTTAAATCTAGAGTTAATGGATAAATAGACGTAGATTTAAAACAGTATTTAAAAGCTGAATATAAATATTTTGATGTTTTTTTATCCGCAAAAACAGGGATAGTTTTTTTATTTTTTATAAAAAAAGGTCTTAGTTCATTAATGCCATGAGTTTGATCTGCGTGAAAGTGAGTATAAAAAACTTTATTTATAGATTTAATATTATTAGATAATAATTGCTGTCTTAAATCTGGAGATGTATCAATAAGAATATTTTGATGCTCAAAATTGATAACAGCGGAACATCTACTTCTGTAATTTTTTTTATTATTTAGATTACAATTACCTGAGAAACCATCTGCTCTTGGTACTCCCATTGAATAACCACAGCCTAGAATAATAAATTTAATACTCATTTATTTACTAAAAAATAATCTATTAAAATTGTCAGTTGTTAAATTAATTAATTTCTTTGATGTAATGTTTTTAAGCAAAGCTAGTTTTTCTATTGTGTATTTAATAAAGCTTGGCTCATTTTTTTTACCTCTCATGGGAATTGGGGCTAAGAAAGGACTATCAGTTTCAACGAGTATATTATCCAAGGGTAATTCCTTAAATGTTTCTTGTAAATCTAAACTATTTTTAAAGGTTATAATTCCGCTCGCAGAAAAAAAGGCATTTAATTTTAATAGTTTTTTTGCAAATTCAAGAGAACCAGTGAAACAATGCATTAAAATCTTTGGATTGTTATTCTTATAGAAATTTAGAATGTCAAAAGTTTCTTTTTCAGCATTTCTTGAATGTATTATAAGTGGTATATTCAATTCAATTGATGCCTCAACATGTTCTTTAAAACTTTTAATTTGTGCATCATTATTGCTATTGTTATAAAAAAAATCTAAACCAGTTTCTCCAACACCAATTATCTTAATATTATTTTTAATATTTTTAATTATGTTATTTTTATCAACAATATTTGTTTCTGTTTCATGAGGGTGAATTCCATATGTGCCATAAATGATTTGGTCTTTATTCACTAAATTTTTTATTTTATCAAAACTTTCAATAGTGGTACTTATAGTTAGTAATTTACTAATACCGATATCTTTAGATCTTAGTATAACTTCATTTATATTTGTATATAAAGGTTCGTGATCTAAATGGCAGTGTGAATCAATCATTATTTCTATCAATTTTCTTAAATAAAATTCCAATTTTATTAATTGGATCTCCTTGTTTTAAGTAATCATGAATTCCTATTGATGAAAAATCAATGTCATTTTCATTCAGATTAAAAATATTAAGAGCCTTATTAATAGAATGAGGTATTATTGGATATAACATAAAGCTAATTTTTCTAATTATTTCTAAAGAAGTATAAACAATTGTATTAAGTCGTTGTGTATCATCTTTTTTTTTCCAAGGTTCTTGATCATTAAAATATTTATTAGCTTCAAATAATAGTTTTACAATAAAATCTATATAATAATTGATATTTTGTTTATCTATTTCATTTCTTAAATTTTCCAAATTATCAGTAAATCTATTTAGTATTTTAATATCATTATCATTAAATTTTATATTTTTAGGGATTGTAGAAGAACAATTTTTTTCAGCGAATGCTGTAACTCTCTGGCAAAGATTACCATAATTATTTGCTAAATCACTATTAATGCAATCTTCAAGTTTATTTTTAGATATATTTCCATCATTCCCAAATGAAACTTCCTTTATTAGATAATATCTCAATTGATCTACACCATATGTTTTAATAATATCAAGAGGATCTAAAATATTTCCTTTTGATTTTGACATTTTTTCATCACCTGAAAGAATCCATCCATGTCCATAAACTTTTGTAGGTAAAGGAATTTTTGCTGCCATTAAAAAAGCAGGCCAATATACTGCATGAAATCTTAAAATATCTTTACCAATTAAATGAACTGAAGCAGGCCAAAAATTCTTATATAATTCATCATCTATATTTGGATAATTTAGTCCACTAATATAATTGGTTAAAGCATCTAGCCAAACGTAGATAACATGTTCTGAATTACCAGGTACTTTTATACCCCAAGAAAAAGTTCTTCTACTAATAGATAGATCTTTTAAACCACTTTTTACAAAACTAATAACTTCATTTTTTCGAGATTTTGGAGAAATAAAATCCTTATTATTTTCATAATAATTTAAAAGTTTATTTTGCCATTTTGATAGTCTAAAAAAATAAGATTCTTCCTCAATCCATTCTACTTTTGATCCAGATGATATAGATATTTTTATTTTATCTTTATCAGTAATTTCATCATCATTATAAAAAGCTTCATCAGAAACAGAGTACCAGCCAGAATATTTAGATAAATAAATATCATCATTTTTTTCTAACTCTTTCCATAAATGCTGAACTGATTTTTTGTGTCTTTCCTCAGTTGTTCTAATAAAATCTGTATTTGATAAATTAAGGATAGTAGAGAGATTTCTAAAAGTTTTACTAATTTCATCACAAAATTTAAGAGGATCAATATTTTTTTTTTCGGCAGCTCTTTGAATTTTTAATCCATGTTCGTCAGTTCCAGTTAAAAAATGAACTTTAAAGCCATCAATACGTTTAAATCTAGCAAAAAAATCTGCGATAATACTAGAATAAGCATGACCCATGTGAGGTTTAGCAGATGGATAATATATAGGAGTTGTAATGTAATAATTTTTATCCATTTAATAATTTTGATTTAAATTCTAAGAATAAGCTTTCATCATCAAGATTAAAAGTATTTGTATTATTAATTTTTTTAGTAAAGTTATAATAAATATCTAGTATTTTATTTTTCGTATTTGATAATTGGTATCTTTTTAAAAAATATAATTCAATATAGCTAATTATCAAATCTTTAATAAATTTATCTTTTTTATAATAATTATTATCAATTAAATAGTATAAAAAACTTACTAAAGTAAATTCCTTTAAATCTATTTTTTTTTCTTTTCCAAAGTTAATCAAATTAATAAAATCACCAGGTGTGCTATAATAGTTAATTAAATCATTATTAATTAAATTTAATAAATTTTCATTTAATAAAAAATTACAAATATCAACAGTTTGTTTAAAAGATAAATTAATTTTAAATGTTAAACATCTAGATTTTAATGTTGGTAGAATTCTTTTATTATTATTATGAATTAATATAAAAAAAATATTTTCATTTGGTTCTTCAATAATCTTTAATAGTGCATTTGAAGAGTTTTTATTTAAATTCTCAATATTATCTATTAATATAAATCTTGGAATTTCATTAAAACTAGATTTATTGGTATAATTAATCATTTGTCTGATTTGAGAAATTTCAATATTTTTTTTTTCATCTATTAAATCTATAAGATAGAAATTAGGATGTGATTTATTTTTTAACAATTTATAGGACCTGTTAAGACTATTAATAGAAAATTTTTCTATATCATATTTATTTTCTTCAGATTGTGAAAGTATGTAATTAATGATATGATAGGCCATAGTAGATTTACCAGAACCTTTTTTTCCGCTAAGCATAATTTTATTTGGCATTTTTTTTAAATCATAAAGTTTTTTAATTTCATTAAAATATTTGTCTAAACCATAAAGTTGAATTTGTTCTGATGGGTGCATATATATAAGTTTAGATTAACTCATTTATTTTAGAAATTATTAACTTTTTATTTAAATTAATATCTAAATTTGAGTTAATTTTCATATACTTTTTTGGACTCTTTTTTTGAATCCTAATAAAACCGTTTTGTACTCTTGTATAAAAGTTAGTTTTAAAATTATCATATCTATTTAAATTTTTTCTTTTTATTAATCTCAATAACATATTTTTTTTATTAACAAGGTTTAAAAATGTAAAGTTAACTTTAATTTGTTTGAGTAAAAATTGATTGATGATGTTAATCAATTTGATATTAATTCCCATACCATAATGTTGATATGCAATTGTAGAATCTATAAATCTATCAATTAAAATAATTTTTTTTCCTAAATTCTTTTTTATCAATTCTACATTTTCACTTCTTGCAGCTAAATATAACAATAAATCAGTATTTTTATTAAACATAGATTTATTATTTAAAATCAACTTTCTAATTTTCTCTGAGTTATTGTCTCCCCCAGGTTCTCTAATCTTGATAAATTTTTTATTTTTTTTTTTTAAATAATTAGCAACATTATTTATATGAAATGACTTTCCTGAACCTTCAATACCTTCAAATACTATTATAGGTTTTTTAGACATCACCCCAGATTAAGTAATTCAAAGATTTCATTAATCTAGAAAAAATATTTAATCTTTTTACATTGGTAAATGCAAGTAAATCATATTCATTTATAAATTCATCTTTATATGTTATTTTTAGTTTTCCAATTATGTCATCTTTTTTAATGGGAGCTTGAACTGGTCCATTGTAAGTTAGGGTAGCTTTTAATAACTTTTTACGTGATTTGGGAACTGTTTTATAAATATTTTCATTAATATAAACATCTACAAAAGGTTTATTTCCAAGCCATACATCAACTTGAGCTATAGGCGTATCAGCCTTAGCAATTTCAATTAAATTAAAATTTGTCATTCCCCAAGTAAGTAACTTTGCACTTTCTCTTGATCTAGAATTTTTTGTTTCAAAACCACTACCTACAGCAATAAGTCTTCTTTTATTTTTCATTATTGATGAAGCCAAAGAATATTTTTCAACAGCTAAGTAACCAGTTTTAATACCATCAGCACCTAAATTTTTATATAATAAAGGATTTCTATTACCTTGTTTAATAGGATCTCCCCCAGTTCTGTACCATGTAAATTCTTTTTCTTTAAAGTATTTATAATAGTCAGGATGTGTTTTTATTAGATAATTAGACATGATCATTATATCTCTTACAGTAGAATTATTATCAACATGATTAATGCCGGATGAATTTGCAAAATTTGTGTTTTCCATGCCTAATTCAATTGCTTTAGAGGTCATCATAATAGCAAACTCTTCTTCAGTTCCAGCAATACCTTCTGCTAAAGCTACACAAGCATCATTACCTGATGCAATTATTATTCCTTTTAAAAGATTCTCAACAGATACCTCGTCGTCTACCATAATGAACATAGATGAATATCCAGATGCTGAAAGTCTCCAAGCATTTTCAGATATAATAAATTTTTCATCTAATTTTAATTCACCTCTTTCTAATAAATCAAAAGCTACAATTGTAGTCATAATTTTTGTCATAGATGCCGGATATATAGATTGGTCGGGGTTTTTTTCGTAAAGAATTTCACCTGATAAATAATCTTGAAGTATAGCTGTACGTGCCTTGATATCAAATTCAGCATTTGTTTGAGAGCTAAATAATAAAGAACAGCAAAAAATTAGGAAGTTTAATTTAATAAATTTAATCATTTTTGATAATTTCAATATTTTCAAATTCTAATATGTTTATAGTATTAAACGAATTTTGTAGAGAGTTAATGTTATTAAAAGGACCTAAATACACTCTATATTTATTATAAGATAATTTTTGAATTTTTGGTTCTTTCGCCTTAGTTTCATCTTTGATTCTATTAACCATCAATAACGCAGTTTTATTAAAATAAAAATCGGCAACTTTAATTGAGTAAGAAAATTTTTTATTAAACTTAGTTTTTACAATATCATCTTTATCTTTATTGATGTCTTTAATAATTATACTTTCTACAGGAGCTTTAGTTGCTATTTGTTTTTCTTCAGCAAAGGTTTTTGACCGTTTAGCTACAAAAATAGAATTTTCTGGTATAGAGGTTATTTCAATATAAGGTTCTTTAACATCTAGTTCTAATTCTTTGGCTATACGAGATGTAATTACCGAATTATTAAACAGGGGATATTTTGAATTATCAGAAACTTTAGCAATTAAAGTTTTATTATTTAAAATATTAGTGATTTTAACAGTTGTATTTTTTTTTAAATTTTTTTGAAAAATTAACAGACTTCTTTGATCAATTTTTTTTGATACCAGTTTATTTTTTAGTAATTTATCATTATAGATTAAAGCAAAACCTTTGTTGTTAAACTTCTTATCTAAATTATAGACGATTTTTTTTTGATTCAGCGCACCAGTAGTGCAATTATTAAAAAATAAGAAAATTAGAATATATGAAAAATTTCTATAATTCATTTTTAAATTTATCTTTTAAAGTACATACAGCTAAAGCAAACCTTAAAGATCTGTTCCATTTTAAGATTAATTCATAGTTTTCAAAAACAATATAAGCAGGCTTTAAATTATTTGAATCTAGTATTATATTCTTGTCAGGAGTTATAATTGCAGTGATCAAATTGTTATCAATATCATAATTATTACCATCTATTATATATTTTCTTAAATGTTCAAATTTTTTTTTACTGTGAATTTTTTTTGCAGATGTATTTAAAAATTTTAAGGGAACAGCATCAACCAGTTTCACCTCATAGTAACAGGGTTGTTTTTTTTTCCAACCAATTTTGTTAAGATAATTAGCAGCTGATGCAAAAGAATCCTCTATACTTTTTAGATTAATAATATTATCTCCATCATGATCAATTGCATAGTTTTTAATAGTAGTTGGCATAAACTGAAAATTTCCAAAGGCCCCAGCCCAAGATCCATATAAAATTCTATGATCTATAATGTCATTTTCTACTAACTGAAGAATTGTAATTAATTCTTTTGTAAAAAAAGCACTTCTTCTTTTATTAAAGCTTAAAGTTGATAGCGATGAAAGAATATCCATTTTACCTACATAAGTTCCAAAATTAGTTTCAATTCCCATTAATGCGAGGAGCAATTCTTTTTCAATTGAAAATTTTTTATCAATTGAATTAATAAAATTTTTATTTTGTTTATATAAATTAATACCTTTAATTATTTTTAATTTTGATGTTCTCTTAGAAATGTATGTTTTGGTATCTTCATAAAATTCTGGTTGAAAAAGATCATATTCAATCACTTTAGGTAAAAAAACTACATTAGACATAGTTTTATTAAATGTTTTTTCTGAAATATTATTTTTTAATGCATGAATTTTAAAACTTTCTAGCCAACTATCAAACGAAGGTTCACTTGAATATAAAGATGAATTAAAAAAAGTTACTATTATTAGAATTAAAATTTTAACTACTTTCATATAAATCTTTCAAGTAAATAAATACAGCAATCCAAATCAAAATGAAACTTACTAACTTCGAAGTAGAAAAGCCTTCATTATAATAAAAAAAGCCTAGTATAAATTGAAAAGTAGGAGTTATATAGAAAATCATTCCTGTTGGTCCTAATCCACAAAGCTCAACACCTCGAACATAAAGAAATAAGGGAATCACTGTCATGGGGCCAGCCAACAATAGTAAAAACATTACTGAGGGGTTTGAAAAACTAAAATCATTAAAATTGTTTTTAATAATAAAAAAGAATATCAGGACTACAAATGGTAGTATAAATAAGCTTTCGATTAATAAACCTATATCAGTATCAACGTTTATTTTTTTTCTTAATAAATTATAAAAACCCCAACTAAATGCTACAATTAATCCAACCCAAGGTATAGAATTGAAATTAAAGAAAATTAAAAATATTATTGAAATTATGACAAGTATAACGGAAATAATTCTTTTTGTATTAAGTTTTTCTTTAAAAAAAATAAACCCTAAGAAAACACTTAAGATCGGCATTATAAAATATCCAAAACTAGCATCGATAATTTGTTCTGTAGAAACTGCATAAATCCATACAGTCCAGTTTATGAAAATTAATAAACCTGAAAAAAAAAGAGTAATTAGTTTTTTAGTATCAGATATTATGTTTAGAAATATATTCCATTTAGAGAGATAAAAAGTAGACAATATAAGTATGACTGCTGTCCAAATACATCTATGAACTACAACTTCAATATGTCCTGCAAAAGATACATATTTAAAATAAATTACCCCTACTACACCCCACCAAAATGAAGCTAAAGCCGTTAATCCAATACCTTTGTTGAAATCTGTTGTTTTATTTACTTCCATATATAATTTTAAAATCCTCCTTTTCTGTACAGAAATAATGCAACCATCCACCAATATAAGAGTAAGCAGCAAATACAAACACTGCTTTTGATCCTGAGGAAATAGCAAGACCAAAAAATAAACCTATAGCAAAAGTGTACATTGCGTTAGAAGACCATTTAAAAATCCCTCTTCTTTCAAAAGGTTTATCTTTGTAGCTTAAATCAAAATGATCGATCCCAGTTGCTCGCATAAATCCAAAATATTTTTTTATAGAATACAACGTATAAATGACTGGGATAAAAATTAACACAGATATGCTCCATGCTATCCATCCTGGAATAAACCAAGAACCATAATCAGCAAAACATAATCCTACAGAAAATAATCTTAAAATCATTATTATAAAAAAAATTGCAGCATAAACTTTGAATCCAATGGTTCTGCTAATTATTTTCCAACATAATTCTGATCTCCAGCATAACCAAACATAACTTTGATGGAGTAATGGAGTTGACATAGAAAATAAGAACCAATTTTTTGAGCTAATCCCAAGAAAGACATTTGAGTCAGTTTCAAAATCAACCATCTTGAGAGCTACATAATATAAAACGATTAGTCCACCGATGTGCCAAATTTGATGCTTAAAAAAAAAACTTAATTTATTTTCCATTAATTTAACAAACCCAGAACCA
>JAPYTV010000009.1 GCA_029941985.1 Candidatus Pelagibacter sp.
AAACTAAAAAAGTAGAATAATTATTATGAATTGATCTTTGTTTAGCTGCTAAAGACAAACTCCTATCAAATTTTTTATTTTTCAAACTACTTTTAATTATGTTCATTTGATTTGGAATAATTACTGTAAAAACGTTACCAAACATATTTGTTCCTAGTATCAACCCAACACTTAAAAATGCAAATTTTGGACTAAATATTTTGGTTAAACCAAAAGATGTTAATATTAATAAAGAAAAAGCAATAAATATAAAAAGTATATTATTTTTAATAATTGAAGACTTGCATAAAAAATCATAGATAATCCAATAAATGAATAAGGAGAAGACTGAAATTAAAACTGCATTAATTGGGGATATTTCTAAACCTTTTTTATTAACCATTAAAATTCCAGAATTGTAATAATAAATTACAAATAAAAGTAGAATCCCCGTTACAAATGTTAAATAACTTTGCCATTTAAAAATTACTAAATTTTTAAGATAATTCAATGGTGGAGGTTTTTTTAACCTTGTTAATTTATAAAAATATCCAGAGTGCATTAGATACCCTTCTCCATCGATGCTGCTACTTGAAATACTTTTGTTAAGCTTATTGTCTAAATAGTTAAATAAAAAACTATTACCAACCCAAAGAATTGCAAATAAAACATGTCCCCATCTTAGGACAAGTTCCAACCATTTAAACGTGTAAGGTAAAAAATCCATATTTAATATTTAATCTTATCTATTTTTTTACTCCAAAGCTCAAAAGCTTTTAAAGCTTCTGCTCTTAACATTTGCTTTATTGGTATTTTTCTATCTTCATTTTTTTTAGAAATTTCTGAATAAATTAAAGAGTCATCAAAATCTATATTTTTTGCATCATCTCTTGAATTTGCATAAAATATATTATCTACATGTGACCAATATATTGCTGATAAACACATAGGGCATGGCTCACAACTTGTATACAAATCACATCCAGAAAGATTAAATGTATTTAATTTCTTACATGCCTCTCTAATTGCAACTACTTCAGCATGTGCGGTGGGATCATTTGATAAAGTTACTTTATTTGAGCCCTCTGCAATAATTTTATTTTTCTTTGTAATTACACTTCCAAATGGACCACCATTATTATTGGCGCTGCTTAATGAAAGTTCTATAGCTCTCAACATAAAATCATTTTTTGTTTTCATTTTACTCACTAACTACCATAGTTAATTCTATTTTTTAATTCATTTAAACTCATTAAAATTTTTTCTGGTGTTGCAGGAGCATCAAGAATTGGTATTGTTTTATATTTTCCGACAGATGCTATCGCATCTTTAATTGCATAAAATACACTCATAGCTAACATTAAAGGAGGCTCTCCAGTTGTTTTAGATTTATTAACAACATTCTCTTTATTTTTTCCTTGTTTAAATATTTCTACATTGAATTTTTTAGGAATATCACTTACTGCTGGTATTTTATAGGTTGAAGGTGAAATAGTTGTAATTTGACCATTAGATTTCCAATTTACTTCTTCCATGGTTAACCAGCCCTGTCCCTGAACAAAACCTCCTTCTATTTGACCCAATTCTAAAGCTGGATTAATAGCTTTTCCAGCATCCTGTAAAATATCAACACGATCTATTATATTTTCTCCCGTTAAAGTATCTATCGTAACCTCAGTTACCGAAGCTCCATAACAAAAATATAAAAAAGGTCTTCCTGAAAATGTTTTTTTATTAAAATTAATTTTTGGTGTTGAATAAAAACCGGAAGAGGATAGTGATATTCTATTTAAATAAGCTTCTTTAATTACTGATTTAAATTTAAATGATTTTTTATTAAATTTAATTAATCCTTTTTTGTAAACTACATTTTTAATATTTTTAATATTATATTTTTTTTTAATAAATTTTTCTAAATTTTCTTTAATTTTTGAAACCGCATTAAGTGCTGCTGCACCATTTAAATCTGTTGTAGAAGATGCTGCACTTGCAGAAGTATTTGGAACTTTCGATGTATTTGTTGAAGAAATTTTTATTTTTTCAAAAGGCAAACCAAGATCATTAGCCACTAATTGAGCTATTTTTGTATTAGTTCCCTGTCCCATTTCAATTCCACCGTGATTTAAGTAAACACTACCATCTGTATAGATATGGACTAGAGCGCCTGCCTGGTTAAGGTGAATAGTTGTAAATGAAATGCCAAATTTAACTGGTGTAATAGCAATTCCTTTTTTTAGATACTTATTATTTAAATTAAATTTTTTAATTTTTGAATATCTTTTTTTATAATTTGATTTTTTTATTAATTTATTAAAAATTTCTTGAATTACATTATCTTCGATCTTCATTCCATAATGTGTAATATTCTTATTATTTTTTTGATAAAAATTATTTTTTCTAACTTCTGCAGGATCTTTTTCTAAATACTTCGAAATATTATCTATTATATTTTCAATAACCATCATGCCTTGATTTCCTCCAAATCCTCTAAAGGCTGTTGAAGAAACCGTATTAGTTTTACAAAGATAGTTCTGCACTTGAACATTTGCAAGATAGTACGCATTATCTATATGAAGCAGGGCTCTTTCGTTAATAGCACCCGATAAATCTGGTGACATTCCACACCTTGATGCTAACTTAATTTTTAGCCCTTTAATCACACCCACATCATTAAAGCCAACTTGATACTCTGAATAAAAATCATGTCTTTTTCCAGTAATTATAATGTCATCATCTCTATCTAACCTAAGTTTTACTGGTTTATTGACCTTACTTGCAAGTAACGCGCAGATACTAGAAGTTAAAAAGTTTGTTTCTTTACCGCCAAACCCTCCTCCTATTCTTCTCACTAAAACTGTTATACTATTGCTTTTTTGATTAAGCATCTTTGCGATAATTTGCTGAGTTTCTGACGGATGTTGTGTAGAACTATAAATTAACAAATCTTTATCTTCTTTAGGTATTGCAAATGCAACTTGTCCCTCTAGATAGAAATGTTCCTGACTACCTGTTGTAAAATTACCCTTTAAATAATTTTTTGATTTAAGAATGGCATTTGTAGGATTTCCTCTTTGTATTTTTTTACTTTTTAAAACAAAGGTTTTTTTCTTTAAAGCTTCTTTTATAGTAACTACAGGTTTTAAAGTTTTATAAATAATTTTAGCTTTTAAAACAGCTTTTCTTGCTAAATCAGTAGATGTTGCTGCTACAGCAAATAAAGGCTGTCCATAAAATTCAACTTTTTTGACAGGAAATATTGGATCACCATCAAAAACTGGTCCAACATCATTTCTTCCTGGAATATCACTAGCGGTAATAACTGTAATTACACCTTCACTTTTCCATACCTTACTCAGATCAATTTTTTGAATTAAAGCGTGAGCTTCTTTGCTCCACCCAACGGCTCCATGTAGAGTTCCATTTGGTTCGTTGATATCATCTGTATAATCAGCAAGCCCACTTACATGTTTTCTAGCACTATCATGAATTCTTTTTTCATTAATAAAAAAAAAATTTTTCATTTAATAATTAAGTCTAATTAATCTATTTTTTTTAATTTCTATAAAGCATTTCATTAATAAATTTTTTGCAATTTCCATACGATAATTTTTACTCGCTCTCATATCGTTAATTGGTTGAAAATCTTTTTCTAAACTCCTTTGTGCTTTTAAAATTATATCTTCTGATAAATTAGAATTTAAAAGTATTTTTTCACAATAAATTGCTCTTTTTGGAATAGAGGCCATGCCACCATAAGCTATTTTAATATTTTTAATTTTTTTATTTACTATCGCCAAATTAAATGAAGCACAAACTGAAGAAATATCATCATCTATCCTTTTAGATATTTTATAAGCTTTAAAGATATTCTTTTTATATACTGGAATTCTTATTGAGCTAATAAACTGTCCTTTTTTTAACTTAGTTTTACGATAACCAATAAAAAAATCCTTTAGTTTTAAAGTTGTTTTTTTATTAAAACTTTCTATGACGATGCTTGCATCAAGCGATAATAATAATGGCAAGGAATCTCCTATCGGTGATGCTGTTGCTATATTGCCTGCCATTGTAGCTACATTTCTTATTTGGACTGAACCGTATCTTTTAAGAATTATATTAAAATCTGAATAATATTTTTTTATGAATAATTCAAATTTCCTCAATGGTGTTGTTGCACCTACTTCAATATATTTACCATTTTCTTTAATATAATTAAGTTCATCAATTGAATTTAAATAAATAATATTTTTTATGTCTTTTTTTTGCTTTGTAACAATTAAAGACATGTCTGTACCACCACTCAGAAAATCTAGATTAGGATATTTTTTAATAATTTTTTTTAACTCATTAACAGTTCTTGGTGCAAAATATTTTTTATTTTTACTGTTTATAAAAATACTTTCTGGTCGTATTTTTTTTAATAAGGATATAGTTTTTTTTTTATTTTTTTTAAATTGATCTGATTTGTTATTATTTAAATTTTTTGCAGCATCAATGATCGGCCTATATCCTGTACAACGGCATAAATTTCCAGAGATTGATTCTTCTATGGTTTTTTCATCATAAGAAGTGTTATTTTTGTACATTGAAAATAAAGACATCACAAATCCAGGTGTACAAAAACCACACTGAGAACCATGATAATTAACCATCGCGCTTTGCACAGGATGTAAAGAGCCATTTTTTAGCATTAAGTCTTCAACTACCAACAACTGTTTACCTTCAAGGCTTGGTGTAAAAGCAATGCATGAATTAATTGCTTTATAAACTATATTATTTTTTTTAAGTTCTCCTATTACAACAGTGCATGCTCCACAACCACCTTCAGCACATCCTTCTTTGGTTCCGGTTTTTTTTAATCTTAATCGAATATAATTTAAAATAGTTTCATTGGGGTCAGGATTTAGTATTTTGTGGATTTTATTTTCAAAAATAAACTTTATAGTGTTGGAAGTCATTTAACTTCCTCTGTATGTAGAGTAGCTCCAAGGTGAGACCAATAAAGGCACATGATAATGCTCTTCAATATTAGATATTCCAAACTTAATAACAACGTCATCTAAAAAAGGTGTCTTTGAAGTATCAGTGATTTTTTTAAAATAATCTCCAACAAAAAAAACAAGTTCATATTTGCCTTCTTTAAAATTTTTGCCTTCAATTAAAGCTTGATTGGGCCTTCCATCATCATTTAATATAATGCTATTAATTTTACTTTTTTTTTCATTATTTTTATAATAATAAAGATCGACTTTAATTCCCTTTCCTGGTTTTCCAGAATAAATATCTAAAACATGAGTTGTTAATTTTGTCATAAGATAATTATATTATACAATAATAAATAATTTAATATGAAAACTATCAGCTCAATAGATAAAATAAATCAACTTACAAAGAATGATTTTATTGACATTTTTGGAAATGTTTTTGAAAAAACATATTGGATAGCTGATAAAGCCTTTAATTTAAAACCCTATAAAAACTTTAATGAATTATTGTCCACAGTAATTAAAATTTATGAAAGTAGTTCAAAAGAGGATTGTTTAAAGATCTTTAATGCACATCCTGAATTAGCTGTTGAAAAAAAATTAACCGAAGACTCACGAAAAGAACAAGGTAATGCAAGTTTAAATCAGTGCAATAATGAAGAATTTAATGAATTTCAAAATCTAAATAATGAATATAGAAAAAAATTTGGTTTCCCCTTTATAATCGCTGTTAAAGGAAAAAATAAAGATGAAATTTTAATCAATTTTAAAAAAAGAATTAAAAATGAAATTAATTTAGAATTTAACGAGGCTAAAAAACAAGTAAAAAAAATTGCCACCTTTCGTTTAAACGAAATAATTAATTAGTACTTCTGGCAACATATGTTGCTACAGCTTTAATTTCTTCAATGGATAATTGTCCTTCATAGGCTGGCATAACTCCTGTTCCATTAGTTACTGCTGAAATAATTCTCATAATGTCTGGCTTAATTTCATTTAAGTTTGGACCAATATTTCCATAAGAATTTGCATCTTGAAGAGCATGACAGGTTGCACAATTACCTTCCTCCAAAAAAATTTGTTTTCCTTGATCAAATAGATCTTCAGCTTTTATATTTTGAAAAAAAAGAATAATTAGAGCCAAAATACAATAATTAATTTTTATTAATTTTTTTTTCACTATTAAGTATTAATATAGTATTAAGTTAATTTAAATATATTTATGAAAATTTTTGATTGTTTCATGTATTTTGATGAAGAGGTTGTCGTAGACTTAAGATTAAATGCATTGGATGAATTTGTTGATTATTTTGTAATTGTTGAAAGTAAGTTTACTCATAAAGGTGACAAAAGAGATTTAAAATTTAATCATAAAAAATTTGAAAAATTTAAAAATAAAATTATTTATCTAATCTATGATAAATCTCCACCTCAAATTCAAGAAATAAAGGATCAAGATAGTGAAGACGTAAAGTCTACAAAATACATTTTTAATGCGGCTTATAGAGAAAATGCACAAAGAAATTACATCGAAAAAGGATTAATTAATGCAAACAAAAATGATATTATTTTAATATCTGATGCAGATGAAATACCAAATCTATCTAATATAAATTTGAATAAAATTAATGAAAAAATAATTTTATTTAGACAAGATATGTTTTATTACAAATTTAATTTACATTTTCCTAATTTAGTTTGGACAGGCACCAAAGGGTGTAAAAAAAAAGACTTAATTAATCCACAATGGTTAAGAAATGTAAAAGATCGAAAATATTCATTTTTTAGAATAGATACTATTTTTTCTAAAAATAAATATAGCAGTATAAAAGTTATAAATAATGGTGGATGGCATTTTTCATATATCAAAACAGCTAAGGAAATTGAGTATAAATTAAGATCTTATTTACATCATAGAGAATTTGATGTCGATCCATTGTCTGTTGCTCAAATAGATGAAATAATAAAAAATAAACAAGCAATCTATGATTTAAATGTAGACAAATCTATGAGTAAAATTGGAAATGGAAGCAAACTAGAAAAATTTAAATTAAATAAGCTACCTAAATATATTCAAGAAAATCTAAATAATTATAAAGAATGGTTGGATTAAAATGAAAGGATATTGGATAGCTTTATACAAAAAAATTAATAATCCAAAAAATCTAAAAAAATATGGAGAAATAGTGACTCCTATAATTAAAAGTTTTGGAGGAAAGCCATTAGTAAGAGGGGGCGAATATAAATGCTTAGAAGGAGATGATTTTCCAAGAACTGTTATTTGGGAATTCCCAAATTATGAACAGGCTTTAGAATGTCATGATTCAAAAGAATACCAAGAAGGATGGGCATTGGCAAAAGATACTACTGAAAGAAATCTTCAAATTATAAAAGGTTTTAGTATTGAATAGGCTCAGGATCTATACTTCTCCAAAGATACCAAGTGGCAACTGAACAATAAGGGGAAAATCTTTTCTGTAGTAGGTTAATATAAGAATTGGGTGGCAAGTATTTCTTTTTATAGTTATTTGATATAGCTCTTAAAAGACCAATATCTTGTACTGGCCAAATATTAGAACGATTATAAGTAAATAATAAAATCATTTCAGCTGACCATCTTCCAATCTGTCTTAATTGAGACAAATAAATAATAGCTTCTTCATCAGACATTTTAGTAATTAATTTAGAATCAAATGATTTATTCAAAGTTTGTTTGGCTAAACTTTTTATGCCTTTAACTTTTTGCCTGCTAAGACCACAACTTTTTAACTGAATAGTATTTAATTTTGATATTGTTTTTGCATTAATTCTATTTTTACATTTTTTCTTAAATTTCAAGAAAACTGAATTAGCTGCCGCTACACTAATTTGTTGGCTAATAATACTTTTACACAATGAATAAAATACATCTTTTCTAGATGTAAGAACTGTCTCTGAAGGCGATTTATATTTCTTAATTAAGATAGACATAACTTTATCTTTTTTAGATAAATATTTTTTTGCTGTGTTCCAATATTTTGGTATTTTATTCATGTCTAGTGGCAGATGGTGTTTCTTGTTTATGATAAATTTCTCTTCTAAATATTATTAGTGAAGCAAAAATAACCAAAAATGCTCCAATTAATGTCTTCATGGTAGGTACTTCATTCCAAATTAAATACCCAAAAATTATAGCAAAAATTAAAGACAAATACCTTAAGGGAGCAACTAAAGATACCTCTGAAAGTTTATAAGATTGAGTTAAAAATAAATTTGCTGAACCTCCAGTAACTCCTATCAAGACTAAAAGAATAAAATCTTTAAAAGTTGGCATTACCCATCCCAAAGGAATTGTAAATAATCCTGCAATAGAAATGGTTATAGTAAAAAAAATTGAAATAAGCCAAATCGGTTCGGTAGATGATAATTTTCGTATTGCAATAGTTACAAGTGCCATGCCAACACAAAATATTAATGGTAATAAATAATAATAATTCATATTTTCAAAACCTGGTTCTGAAATTACAACAACTCCAACAAAACCAATTAATACTGCAAGCCACCTGAACCATCCTACTTTTTCACTTAACAAAAAAATTGATAGTATTGTAATAAATAAAGGTGCGGCATATGAAAGGCTTACAACTATAGCTAAAGGAAGCTCTCTTAATGCAACAACTATTGCTACTAAAGCTATTAATCCAGCTAAACATCTAAATAAATGTTCAAATGGTCTTCTTGTTTCATAAAAATTTTTTAATTTATTTTTAGGTATTAAAAAATAAGTTGGAAGAAGACCAAAAAATCCTCTAAAAAATAATACTTCACCAGTGGGATAATCCTGAGACCATTTTACAAGTAAATCCATAATAGAAAATGTACACACTGATAAAAACATGTACAAAATACCTAATTGATTTTTACTTAACATAGCAATAATTTGTAAATCAAATTAAACTATAATCAATGGAAATAGCAATTTTAGGACTCGGGTGTTTTTGGGAACCAGAAATCAAGTTTAGTAAACTTGATGGAATTATAAAAACTGAAGTTGGTTACTGTGGTGGAAACAATAAAGAAACGACGTATAAGGAAGTTTGCTCCGGGTCAACAAATCATGCTGAAGTGGTAAAATTAAAATTTGATCCTAAATTAATATCTTATGGAAACATTCTAAACTTTTTTTTTCAAATTCATGATCCTACTACTTTAAATTCACAGGGTCCTGATTTTGGTACACAATATAGAAGCGAAATATTCTATTTAAATGAAAACCAAAAAAAAATTTCTGAAAAAGTTATAGAAAAAGTTAATAAAAAATTGTCTAATAAAATTGTAACTAATATTTCTTTAGTTAAAAATTATTGCCCTGCTGAAGAATATCATCAAAGATATTTAGAAAAAAGGTAATATGTCTTTAATAAGTACTGATTGGTTAAAAAAAAATTTAGATAAAGTTAAAATTATCGATTGCTCTTGGCACATGCCTCAAACAAACAGAGATGGTTTTGACGAATATAAAAAACAACATATTCAAAATACAGTTTTTTTTGATTTAGATAAGAATTCTAAAAAAAATACTGATCTACCTCATATGCTGACTGATCTTTATTCTTGGGAAAAAATTGTCTCAAATATGGGAATTAAAAATGAAGATGAAATAGTAATTTATGATAACTCGGATGTCATCAGTTCTTGTAGATGTTGGTACAACTTTATTTATTTTGGTCATAATCCAAATCTTGTTCATGTATTAGATGGTGGTTTAAAAAAATGGAAAAATGAAAAAAGAATAACTACAGATACTTCAACTAAAATTAAAAATTCTAATTACTTTGCTACTGAAAAAAAAGAATTAGTAAAAAATAAAAAACAAATAGATATAAATATTTCTACAAATGAATTTAAAGTTATTGACGCAAGAAGCAGAGAGAGGTTTGAAGGTAAAGTTTCTGAGCCAAGAAAAGGTTTAAGAAGTGGTTCAATACAAAATTCTTTTTGTTTACCTTTCTCAGATCTAATAAACAAGGATAATACATTTGTTGATAAAAATATAATTTTAGAAAAATTTAATTCTACTAAATGTGACCTTGATACAAATCTTGTATTTTCTTGTGGCTCTGGTGTTACTGCTTCTGTTTTAGCTCTTGCTTATTCTCTAATAGATAATAAATATATGCCTAAAGTTTATGATGGCTCTTGGAGTGAGTACGGAAAAATTTAAATTATGAAAAGATCAACTAAAATTATTTCAATAATAATAACATTTTTTTTAGTAATAACTGTAGTTGTTGTTGGCAGAATGATGATAGGTCAACATTTTGAAAAAAAATTTGGTAAAAGACCTCCTCCTGGAATTATTGTTACTGAGGTTATTAATAAAGATTTTTCAGAAAAAATCGAAAGTTTTGGAACTGCCGTTTCTAAAAAAACTAAGTCATTTAGAATTAAAAGAAGTGACTTAATCAATGAATTAGATCTTAAGGAGTATGTAAAAAAAGGAGACTTAATAGTAAAACTTAAAGAGAAAAATATCATTGCTCCTTTTAGTGGAGTATTAGGGTACCGTGGAATTACTGGTGATATTCTTGACTCTAATTATTCAATTATCATTACATTAGACGATAACTCAGTTATTTATTCTGATTTAAAAATTCCAGAAGTTTTTGCACCAGCAATTAAAAAAGGTTTACCTATAAAAGCTAGATTTTCTGGCAATAAAAATAAAATATATAATGGAACAGTTTATGCTGTTTCAAGTAGAATAAATACAGAAACTAGAAGTCTTTTAATAAGAATTAAGTTAGATAATAAAAATTCTGAATTAATTCCAGGTTCACTTTTAGAAGTTACAGTCAATTACAATAAAAGAAATTCTCTTGGAGTACCCGACACAAGTGTAATGTTAGAGGGAGACAAAACCTATGTTTATAAAGTTTCAAAAAAAAATATTACTAACAAAACTGAAGTTAAAATTGGAATAAGAGATCGTGGTTATATTGAAATTATATCAGGATTAAGTGAAGGTGACAATATTGTTGCAGAAGGACTAAAAAAAGTTCGTCCAAGAGGTAAAATAAAACCAATTAAAAAATAATGTATATAACTGATGTAAGTATAAG
Source organism: Candidatus Pelagibacter sp. (assembly GCA_029941985.1). GTDB lineage: Bacteria > Pseudomonadota > Alphaproteobacteria > Pelagibacterales > Pelagibacteraceae > Pelagibacter. The sequence continues at coordinate 11,066 of JAPYTV010000009.1, forward strand.
AAGACCAGTCGTTGCATGGGTAATGTCTCTTATATTAATTGTTTTTGGAATATTTGTTTTTTCAAAATTACCAGTTAGAGAATTACCTGATGGGTTGCAGCCACCAGTAGTTCAAATTAAAGTTGATTATAAATCAGCTTCAGCTCCCATCATTGATCAAGAAGTAACCCAGGTTATTGAGGATGTTGTTGGTGGAGCTCAGGGTATTAAAAATATTGATTCAACTTCTGAAAATGGGAGTAGTACAATTAATGTTGAATTTGAAACAGATATTGATCTGGATGATGCCGCTAATGATATAAGAGAAAGAGTAGCAAGAATTGTAGATAATTTACCTAGTGAGGCAAATGCCCCTCAAATACTAAAACAATCAGCTGGATTTACAACTACAATGTGGTTAAGCGTGTCCTCTTCTACTTGGAGCGATTTAGACCTTGGAGATTATACTGAAAGATATTTAGTAGACCAATTTTCAAGCGTAAAAAATGTTGGAAGAATTTTAGTGGGTGGTTTAAGAGAACTAAGTGTAAGAGTATGGATTGATCCAATTAAATTAGCGGCTAACAACCTAACAATCCAAGAAGTTGAACAAGCACTAAGAAATGAAAATGTAAGTTTGCCCGCGGGTACTCTTGAGGCAAATAATATAGATTTAACCTTAAATTTAGATAAATCTTATGATAACATTAATAAATTAAAAGAATTACCCATTAAGCAAGTTAAAAATAGCATTATAAGACTTGCTGATATAGCCAATGTTGAATTTGGACCTGTTTCTGAAAAAACTCTTTTTAAAGCACAAACAAAGAATGCTTTAAATCAAAAAACCGTAGGTATTGGTATCTATGCAAGGAGCGGAGCTTCTACTGTGGAGTTATCGAAGGATATTAGAAAGACATTAATTGAAGTTAAAAAATCTTTACCCGATGGAATTAACATAGAAGTTGCTTTTGATAGAGCAACATATGTGGGTACCGCAATACAAGAAGTTTTTAAAACACTTATAATTGCCTTCATATTAGTTGTTGCAATTATTTATTTATTTCTTGGTAACTTAAAAGCTGTAATTGTTCCTGCAGTTGCTTTACCTGTAAGTTTAATAGCATCTTTTTTGGGCATTTACTTATTTGGATTATCAATTAATATTTTTGTGCTTTTAAGTTTTATTTTAGCAATTGGTATAATTACTGATGACTCGGTTATAATGACTGATGCAATCTATAGAAGAATTGAGAATGGAGAAACACCACTAATTGCAGCATATAAAGGTTCAAAACAGATTAGTTTTGCAATCATAGCGACAACATTAATTCTTATAGCTGTATTTCTTCCATTAATTTTTATTGATGGAATTGCAGGAACATTATTTAGAGAAACTGCAATAGCATTATCTTTTTCAATTGTAGTATCTTCATTTGTGGCTCTTACTTTGTCACCAATGTTAGGAAGTAAATTTTTAATCAAAAAACCAAAACAAAATTTTTTTGTAGTTAAATTTGATAAATTTTTTAAATCATTTTCAAAATTCTACCAAGAAACACTTTTATTCTGGCTACACAAACAAAAAATTATAATTTCATTTTTAATCTTGACCATTATTGGATCTGGTATTTTGTATAATTTTACAAAAAAAGAACTATTACCTATAGAAGATAGAGGTGTTTATTTAGTGATTGGTTTTACCGATGAAGGTAGTTCATTTGAATATACTGAAAAAAGAGCAGAAGATGTCGAAAAACGATTAATTCCTTTTCTCCAAACAAAAAATAGTCCTTACAAAAGATTTATAATGAGGGTTCCAGGATTTGGCAGCAATAAGAATTCCTTTAATAGTTTTATAATTATTGCTTTATTAGATGATTGGAAAAATAGAAAACAAAATTCACAAACAATAATGAGACAAGCTATTGGAAAAATTGTTACAGTTCCAGAAACTGTTGCATTTCCTATATCACCACAATCAATCAGAGTATCTAGTTATAATAAACCAATTCAAATGGTTATTTTGGGTAGTACTTATGAAGAATTGGAAAAAATACAAAATGAAATCATATCAAAATTAAGGAAAAATAAAAACCTATCTAGAATAGAGTCTGACTATTCAAGAGATAAACCGGAAATAAAATTATCTATAAATAAGAATAGAGCCAAAGATTTAGGTATAACAACCAGTTCCATTGGAAAAACCTTAGAAACTCTTTATGGGGGAAAAACTGTAACTAAATTTAATAAACTTGGTAAAGAATACCCAATTATACTTCAGCAATATTTAGTAGACAGAAGAAGTAAGGAGGGTCTAGCTAAAATATTTGTAAGATCAGAAAACAACGGTAAATTAGTTTCTTTAGCTAATTTAGTCGAGTTTAAAGAAGAAGGATCTGCAAAAAAATTGACAAGATACAATAGACAGAGAGCAGTAACTATATCTGCAAACATATCTGAAAACTACACCCTTACTGAAGCAATGAAATTTCTAGAAAAAACTGTATTTGAAACGCAAACTGATAATCAAATTGCATGGAAAGGTAAATCTGAAGAGTTGAAAGAAACCAGTAATGAACTTTATATTATTTTTGGCTTAGCTCTATTAACTGCTTATTTGGTTATGGCTGCCACTTTTAACTCGTTTATACATCCATTTATAATAGTACTAACTGTTCCTCTTGCGTTATTTGGCGGGTTAGTATTTATTTTATTTTTAAATAGTTCTATTAATATTTTTTCACAAATTGCACTAGTCATACTTATTGGAATATCTACAAAAAATAGTATCCTAATAGTAGATTATACAAACCAGTTAAGAGCTACTGGGAAGAATATTGAAAATTCAGTTAAAGAAGCTTGTGAACTAAGATTTAGACCTATAATGATGACTTCAATTAGCACAATGATTGCAATGATGCCATTAGTAATTGGAAATATTGGTCCTGGAGCTGGTGAAGCTTCAAGACTAGCAGTAGGTGCAACTATTTTGGGTGGAATGATTATATCTACATTCTTTACATTGTATGTAACTCCAACAATGTATTTGGCCCTAGCCAAAAATACTAAGAGAATTGATGCTGTAGATATTGAATTAAAAAAACAACTACATTAAAAAATTATATATTTATTTCTGTTTAACTTCTTCTGACACTTTTTTAATTGGGATTTGTACTTATCTGATTGATTTTTGACTTTTTTGGCTAATCCTATAACTTTTTGACTATTTTTGTAATTTTTATAATCACTCCAACCTTCATGATAAGCAAGGTATTGCCGAAAAGCATCTTTCTTAGAAATCTTCAAAATAGATTCTGTTTTATTAGTATACCATCCTATAAAATCAACACTATCTTTAAATCTTGTTCTTCTAGCTAATTTATTTCCAGTTTCATTTTTATATTGTTCCCAAGTTCCCTTAACGGCCTGTGAATATCCTAAAGAACTTGAAGGTCTTTTAAAGGGAATAATCTTAAATATTTTTTGTCTCGCTGGTTTTGCTAACCAGTCAAAGTCTGACTCTATTTTAATAATTGCGAGCTGGATATAAATGGGTGTTCCCCACTTTTCTTCTGTTTTTTTTGTATGCTTATACCACATATATCTTTCATTAAATATTGAACAACTGTTAGATGTGTTTTGAGGTATAGAAGAACAAGCTGAAATCAATATTGTTAGCAGGATTAAGAAGATATTTCTAATCTTATGCATATTTATCCTTAATCTTATAAATAATAATTACAATTATAACACCAAAAATATTTCCAAATAAATCGCTCCACTGAAATCCTCTATTTGGAATTATAATATGAAAAAATTCTAAAAAAATTGATGATAAAAATAAATATTTAATCAAAAAATTAATTTTTTTAGTATTATGATAAGCTAAAATTCCAATTGTAGATAAAATAATAAATACATAAAAATGATTCGAAGAAATGAAAAAATCTCTAGTAAGTTGAGGTTGAATAGAGAGATTATTATATAAAAAATAACCAAATATGCTTCCAGGATACAAATAAAATATTATAAATATAAAATTAACAAGGTGAAAACCCATAATTAAAATATTATCTATTTTTTTCATAATAATTTTATTTATTTTATCTGTTTTATCAGTTATCAAAATATATCAAATGCCTCATTTAATTTTAGTTAGACATGGTCAAAGTGAATGGAACTTAGAAAAAAGATTCACAGGTTGGGTTGATGTGGATCTTGCCAGTCAAGGAAAATTAGAAGCCTGTAAAGCTGGTGAATATATAAAAGAACAAAACTTGAATATCGACTATTTTTTTACATCTTTTCAACTAAGGGCAATTAATACTCTAAAACTTATTCAAGATACTTTAAGAAACAAAGAAGAACCTATACAGGCATGGCAGTTAAATGAAAGACACTACGGCGCATTAACTGGTTTAAATAAAGATGAAATGAAAAAAAAACTTGGTGAAGAAAAAATTCATGAATTTAGAAGATCTTGGGATATGAAGCCAGAACCTTTAAATAGAAATAATCCATATCATCCTTTAAATATTGAAACATATAAAAAAGTTCCTGTAGAAAAAATTCCAGATACAGAATCGCTTAAAGACACCTATGACAGAGTAATACTTTATTATAAAAATGAAATTCAAAATAAACTTTCTGAAAATAAAAATATTTTAATTTCAGCGCATGGCAATTCAATAAGAGCGTTATGTAAGTTCTTATTTAAATTAGATGATAAAAAAATATCTTTGCTTGAAATACCAACGGGTAATCCATTATTAATTAATCTAAATTCTAAAAATGAAATCATTGAATGTAAATATTTGGACAAAAATAGAGCTAAAGATTTATTGGTTTTTTAATAGCTCTTTGTAAATTTTAAGATTAGTTAAATGATAAAAATTTTCTAAACTCTCGTAACCATATAGCATGTCTTCTTTAAGTAATTTATTCCACACTTCTAATATTGAAAAACTATTAACCACATGTGAAACAAATAAACTTTTATTGATTATTTGACAACCAGTATAAATAAAATCATTTTTATCATCTTTTTTTATTTTATTTTCAATAAGATTAAAATCTCCATTTAATTTTTTATCGAAACTTAAATCTTTCTTAACAAGTAAAAGTATATTTTTGCTTTGATTAGAAAAATAAATTTTTTCCATTTGTTGAATATGTTTTACGTAATTATTGTTCCACACAGTATCAGGATTCAAAGTTAAAAAATCTGATTCATTAGAAGAATTAATCATATTTAAAATTCCTCCACCCGTATTCAAAATAGTTTCTCCATCATGGACTAATTCTATATCTACATTAAATTTATTTTTATTTATAAAATTTTCAATTTTTTCTTTTAAATAAAATGTATTAATTATTATTTTTTTAATTCCTAAAGATTCTATTAACACAATACAATTTTCAAGTAGTGTAATTTTATTAATTTTCAAAAGTGGTTTAGGATCCTCTAAAGTCAATGGGTTTAATCTCTTGCCATAACCTGCACATAAAACTAATGCTGTTTTAATTTTCATTTTATATTCCTTATTTTACTTGAAAAATTAACATCTAATAATTTTTTAAGATCACTAAATATTTTATTATTTTCTGTTCTCAATTCTATTAACTTCCAAGCATACGGTATTAGTTTTAGATATTTTTTTTTCTTATCTCTTATGGCTAGTCTCGTGAAAATTCCTATAATTTTTAAATTTCTCAAAACTGATAGTATTTCAAAATCATTTAAAAAAAATTCTTTATTAATATTTTTTTTATTTAATTTTAAATAATATTTATAAATATTATCTTTAAATTTTTTAGTTGATTTAAATCTAACATCATCAATCAGGGATGCCAAATCATACGCTCTATTCCCTATTAACGCATCTTGTGTGTCAATAATTGCTAATTGATTTTTATATCTCATTAAATTTGAAACATGAAAATCCCTATGAACGAAAATATTATTTTTTAATTTAGTTTTAGATAATAGAAATTTTATCTTTTTTTTAATCAAAATATTAAATTTTAACAATTCATTTTTGTTTACAAATTTTTTTGCATACCAATCATAAAATAAGTTTGCTTCATTAAGCAATTTCTTATCGCGGTAAATAGGGATTTTATAATTTTTTCCTTTAAAATTTTTAATTTTATTTTGTTTTATTTTTTGAATCTTATTGAGTAAATCTATAGATTTCTTATATAGTTTTAGCTTATTGCTTCTTTTTTTTTTTAATAAAGCAAAAACAGTGTCATTACCAAAATCTTCAATTTCTATAAAATTTTTTTTATAATTTTCATTAAATAATTTCGGTGCTAAAATTTTGTTTTTAATTAGCAAACTATTTATAGCGTCATAAATTAATAAATTTTTCTTTTTTTCTTTATTCGTATAAACAATAATTGAGTTTTTTTTATTAGATTTTTTCCTAAAAAAAATTCTAAATGATGCATCACCTTTTATTCTTTTTAAATTTTTTTTATCTAATTTCATTTAATTCTTCTTTACCTAAACCATGAATTGTCAAAAACCTCTTTTCAACACCTTCATCATATTCAAAAATTAAATCAATTGTATTTATAGGTTTTTTTTCAATTCTCTCTGGCCATTCAACTAAAGTTAAAATTTCTTTATAATTTTCTAATAACCCGATATTTTTTGTTTCATTGGTATTTTTTAACCTAAATAAATCATAATGTTGAATTAAAAAATCACCTACATCATATTCATTAACTAAATTAAAAGTAGGACTTGTAACTTCTGTTAACTTAAGATCTTTTTTTTTTTGAAAATTATTTATCAAATGTCTTATAAATGTTGTTTTCCCAACGCCTATTTCCCCGTGGAAAAAAACTATGTCACCCTTTTTTAATATTTTTGAAAATTTTTTAGCTATCTCAGCTGTTTTAACTTCTAAAGAAATTTCTATTTTTCCGCTATTAGTAGCGATATGCATTAGGTTTAAATGGACCTTCTGTTCCAACGCTTATATAGTCTGCTTGATCCTTTGATAGTTTTGTAAGTTTTGCCCCAACTTTTTTTAAGTGCAACATTGCAACTTTTTCATCAAGGGTTTTCGGTAATACATAAACTTTTTTTTCATAATCTTTATAATTATTCCAAAGCTCTATTTGTGCTATTACTTGATTGGTAAATGATGCGCTCATAACAAAGCTTGGATGACCAGTCGCACATCCTAAGTTAACTAGTCTTCCTTCGGCTAAAAGAATAATTCTTTTACCTCTAGTTAATTCTATTTCATGAACTTGAGGTTTAACTTCTGTCCATTTATAATTTTTTAATGCGTCCACTTGAATTTCATTATCAAAGTGACCTATATTACATAATATTGCTCTATCTTTCATATTTCTCATATGATCTGCGGTAACAATATCTTTATTTCCTGTTGCAGTTACAACTATATCTGCTTTACTAATTGCTTCATCCATTAAAACTACTTCATAACCTTCCATAGCTGCTTGCAGAGCACAAATTGGATCTGCCTCAGTAACCATAACTCTTGCACCACTCTGTCTTAATGATGCAGCACTCCCTTTTCCAACGTCTCCAAAACCAGCAACTATTGCAACCTTGCCTGACATCATGACATCTGTTGCTCTTCTAATTCCATCAACTAAACTTTCTCTACATCCATATAAATTATCAAATTTTGATTTTGTAACTGAATCATTAACATTAATTGCTGGAATCATTAAAGATTTATCTTTTTCCATTTTATTTAATGCTTTAATTCCTGTTGTTGTTTCTTCTGAAACCCCCTTAACATCTTTTAATAATTCTTTGTAATCTTTATGCATGATTGCTGTTAAGTCACCACCATCATCCAATAACATGTTTGCTTTCCAATCTTTTTTTCCCTCAATTGTTTGTTTTATACACCACAAATATTCTTCTTCTGTCTCACCCTTCCAGGCAAAAACAGGTATACCAGCTTTAGCTATTGCAGCTGCCGCATGGTCTTGTGTTGAAAAAATATTACAAGACGCCCATCTAACTTCAGCACCAAGATCTACTAAAGTTTCAATTAAAACTGCAGTTTGAATTGTCATGTGAAGGCATCCTAAAATTTTTGCTCCCTTTAAAGGTGCTTTTTGAGCATACTCTTCTCTTAATGCCATTAACCCAGGCATTTCACTTTCGGCTATAGCAATCTCTTTTCTACCAAAATCTGCTTGTGATATATCTTTTACTTTATAATCTTCCATTGCCGGCGTTTCTAACAATAATAACTCAATTAATCAACTTTTGATTAAATTTTAGGAAAAATAATTTCAACATTTGCTCCCTTTTGTTCTCTGTTATTGGATGCACTAATTGTTGCACCATGAAGGTCTACAAGATTTTTCACAATATTTAATCCCAAACCAGAGTGTTCCCCAAATTTATCGGGTCTGTTACTATAAAATCTACTAAAAATTTTATCAGTATTTTTTTCTTTAAAACCCCTCCCCTGATCCATAACCTTAAGAAAAGTTTTTTTTTCACTGTCTTTAAAAATTTCAACTAAAATTTCTTGATTATCGTTACTAAAAGAAATTGAATTATCTAATAGATTAGCAATAATTTGTTCTATTCTATTCTCTATTCCATTAATTAAATATTCTTCTAAATTTTTATTATCAATAAGTTTTATTTTAATTCCTCTTTTAGCTTCATAAATATTATTAAAATCATCAACTACAGATTTAGCTATTAATTTTAAATTTATTTTTCTCATTTTTTCTTTACTTAAAGCAACTTCATCTTTTAACATTTGTGAATAGTCAGTAATTAATCTTTCTATTCTTTGAACGTCGTGATTAAGAATACCAATTAATTTACTCCTTTGTGCTGGTTCTTCTGTTTCATGTAGTATCTCTGAAGCACTTTTTAATGAGGTTAAAGGATTACGAATTTCATGAACTAAATCTGTAGAAAAGTTTTCTGCATGAGAAATTCTTTTTTGAAGTTCATATGTCATATCATCTAATGAAGTGGCTAAAACACCCAACTCATCATTTCTGCTTTTAAGTTCATTAATATTTGTTTTTTTCCTACTTTTTTCTTTTATTATTTTTGTATATATAACTAAGTTTTTTATTGGCTTTAAAAAATATCTATTTAAAACAAAAGAAAATATAAAAATAACTATCGCAACAACAAATGCAGTTCTTAATATAAAACTTTTTCTTTCATCAATTGCAGATCTTATATCATTTGCATTTTCTGAAATTGCCAAGTATCCAATATTTTTTCCTTCAAATGTTACATTTTTAATTGTTGTTAATAAAAACTGCTCATAATTTTCCTGAGTAAAAGTATAGGGCTTTCCAAAATTTTTTGACCATGAATAATGAGATAAAATATCTTTTAATGAAATTGTTTTCTCTTTATTTAGATTTTTTGATTCAGTTATTTTTTTACTAGTTTTTTCGTTTAAAATTTCTAACTGAACTATATCTAGTCTTTTAGAAAATGATCTAGGGTCTAGATCTAATGTATCAGTGTCACCAACTAAATTAAATTGATTATCAAATAAAATTACCCTATCTAAATTTTGAAACAAGAATCTTGTTGAAAACAAAAATCTTCTTATATCTTCTTCTTCAAACTTTATCTTCAGTCTTAAAATATGATCAATTGTATTATCTATTATCTTAATATGATTAGCTGTTTTTTTTTGAATTAAATTTGGTTTAACATTTTTTATATAGAGTACTGTAAAACTCCCAAGAATGATGAAAATTATTAAATTTATAAATAAAAATTTTTTTAATATAGATAAACTTTTTAATAAATTATTGAACATTAACTAACGTTCCATCTATATCCACTACCATATCTGGTTTCTATTGCCGAAAAATCAGGGTCAACTTTTTTAAATTTTTTTCTTATTCTTTTTACATGACTGTCAATAGTTCTATCTTCAATATCCGTATCTTCTCTATATGCAATATCCATCAATTGAGCTCTTTCTTTTATTATGCCGGGTCTTTTAGCTAATTCTTTTACTATTAAAAATTCTGTAGTTGTTAGTTTATCTGGTAATTGCTTACCATCCCATTCACATTCTAATTGTGAGGAATCAAGTTTAAGTTTTCCATGTGAAATTATGTTTTTTGCGTCTTCAATATTATTAATATCTTTTTTTCTTAATTGAACTCTAATTCTTTCAATTAAAACTTTTATTGAAAATCCTCCAGATTTTTTTACAAAATCATCTGCTCCTAGCTTTAGACCTAATAATTCATCAATTTCATCATCTTTGGAAGTTAAAAAAATAACAGGTAAGGATGTTTTTTTTCTTAATTTCTTTAAAAGTTCTTCTCCATCCATTTTGGGCATTTTAATATCAATAACTGCTAAATCTGGTGGCGATCTTGTAAGACCAATTAATGCACTTTCTCCATCTAAATATGTTTGAACTTTAAAACCTTCTTTTTCTAGAGCAATACTTATGCTTGTAAGTATATTTCTATCGTCGTCTATTAATGCGATTGTTTGTGTGTGCATGTATTACTTTAAAAGTACTAAATTGTTCTAATTTGGGCAATCCTAATTTATTAATGAAGAATGCCCCAATTATCACCTGTATTTACATCAACAGTTAATTGTGTGGAAAATGAATGTAAATCACTTTTGGTGACACTAGACATTTCATTCTTAATTATTTCCGTCATGACTTTAACCTCTTTTTCAGGAACTTCAAAAATTAATTCATCATGAATTTGAAGTAAAATTTTTGATTTATTATCTTTTAAGCTTTTAAGTTTTTTATCTAATCTAATCATAGCTAGTCTCATTATTTCTGATGCAGAGCCTTGAATTGGAGCATTTATAGCGGCACGTTCTTGAAAATTTCTAACATTAAAATTTTTATCATTTATTCCATTAAAATGAGAGCGTCTTCCAAAAATATTATTGACATAACCACTTTTTCTACAAAATTTAATAGTACTATCCATATAGATTTTTATTTCTGGAAATTTAAAAAAATAAGCATTTAAAAATTCTTCTGCCTCATGATTTGAAACATTAATTTGTTTTGCAAGTCCATATTGAGAAATTCCATAAATTATTCCAAAATTTATTGCCTTAGCTTTTCTTCTCATATCTTGATCAACTTTTTTAATATCAATATTAAATACCTGGCTTGCAGTTAATGAATGAATATCTTCATTATTTTTAAATGCTTTTTTTAATTCTTTAACATCTGCTAAATCTGCTAAAATTCTCATTTCTATTTGATTGTAGTCAGCTGAAATTAAAGTGAATCCTTTTTCGGCTATAAAAGCTTTTCGTATATCTTTTCCATCTTCTGTTTTAATTGGAATATTTTGTAAGTTTGGATCACTTGATGCCAATCTTCCAGTAGTGGTAGCAGCTAACAAGAAAGAAGTGTGAACTCTTTTGGTATTTGGGTTTATATGTTCTGGAAGAGAATCAGAGTAAGTATTTTTAAGTTTAGAAACTTGACGCCAATCTAAAATTAACTTTGGAAATTCATGACCTTTAAACGCTAAGTCTTCAAGAACGCTTGCACTTGTTGCAAAACTTCCCTTTCTAGTTTTTTTTAAAACTGCAATCTTTAGCTCATTATACATTATTTCACCCAATTGTTTCGGTGAAGCTATATTAAATTCTTTTTTCGAAATCTTAAAAATTTCTTTTTTTAATTTTTTAATTTTTTTTTCAAACTTTTCAGATAATACTTTTAAAGATTTGTTATCAATTTTAATACCTTCAATTTCCATAAATGCTAATATTTTAATTAATGGTTTTTCAAAGATTTCATAAATATTTGTTAATTTTTCTAATTTAAGGTTTTTAATAAAAATTTTATATAATCTGTAGGTGATGTCAGCATCTTCTGCTGCATACTCCATCGCCTTATTAAGCTCAACATTACTAAAGTTTATTTCCTTTTTTCCTGTGCCTACTATTTCTTTGAAAGAAATTGTTTTATGTCCAAGGTGAATTTCTGATAATGTATCCATATTGTGACGATTTTTACCTGCATCAAGCACGTAAGACATCAGCATTGTATCTTCCATTGAAGACATGTTTATTCCCTGCTTATAAAGAACAATAAAGTCAAACTTAATATTTTGTCCAATTTTTTTTACACTTTTATCTTCAAGGAGAGGCTTTAATTTTTTTATAATTATTTCTTTTTTTAGGCATCCCTTTGACTTATGCCCTATTGGAATGTAGCAAGCTTTTCCAATTTTAGTGCTTAAAGAAATGCCAACCAAGTCTGCTTGGTGTGCATCTAAAGAGCTAGTTTCAGTATCAACTGCTAGTTCTCCAGCTTCTTCTGCTTCTTCAATCCAATCGTCAATTTGTTTTTCATCAGTAATTAAATGATAATCTTTTTTACTTATTATTTTTTGTTTTTCCTTAGGTTCTTTATCAGTCTTGTTAACTTCTAGTGCAGGTTCTCCATATGTTGAAATAACTGAACTAAGTAGTCTATTAAATTCCATCTCTCTTAAAAACTTATATAACTTGTCCTTATCAATCTCCTTTAATTGAAACTCTTCTATTTCTCTATTGACTGGTGTATCTTTTTTTAATGTAACTAATTTTTTGCTAATAATTGCTTTATCTTTATTTTCTAGAAGTGTTTCTCTTCTTTTATTTTGTTTTATATCTTGTGCATTATCTAATAATTTTTCTAAAGTTCCATATTTGTTAATTAACTCAGCTGCTGTTTTAACTCCTATACCAGGTACACCAGGGACATTATCACTGCTATCACCAGCTAATGATTGAACATCAATTACTTTTTTTGATTCCACTCCAAATTTATTAATTATATCTTCTGGAGTTATAAATTTATTTTTCATTGGATCAAATAATCGAACATCTTTTTTATAAAGTTGCATCAAATCTTTATCGGAAGACACTATTGTAACCTTTGCTCCCTTTGCTAAAATTTGCTCAGCATAGGTTGCTATTAAATCGTCCGCTTCATAGTTGGGAAGATCAACCGCTGGCAAATTAAAAGCAACTACAGACTTTCTAATGTATTCAAATTGTGGAGCTAAATCATCAGGTGCTTCAGATCTATTAGCTTTATAATCTGTATAAATTTCATTCCTAAAAGTTTTTCTGGCTGAATCAAAAATTACAGCAAAGTGAGTAGGCTTTTGTAAGTTTTCATTAGATTTTGAATCTTCTAATAACTTAAATAACATACTGCAGAAACCACTAACAGCACCAGTTGGAAGTCCATCACTTTTCCTGGTTAATGGTGGTAAAGCATAATAAGCTCTAAAAATATAACCTGACCCATCTATTAAATAAAAATGGTCAGTTTTTTTTATTTTATCCATTTAAATAATATTATCTTAATTATTTTAAATATTGTAAATGTATTAACGTCTATGGATAAAAAAAATATACTTTCTATCAAAAACTTGGAAAAAATTTACTCTAGTAAAGAAACTTCCGCCACTAAAGCTTTAAATAATTTAAACTTAGACGTGAAAGAAGGTGAAATTTTTGGTCTACTTGGTCCGAACGGAGCTGGGAAAACAACTTTTATAAATATTTTAGCAGGAACCGTTATAAAAACTTCAGGGCAAGTAAATGTATGGGGTTTTGACATAGACAAGAATTCAAGACAAGTTAGAGCTTCGATTGGTATAGTTCCTCAAGAAGTTAATCTTGATCCATTTTTTAGCCCTAGAAAACTATTAGAATTACAAGCAGGACTCTACGGAATTAAAAAAAAAGATAGGATAACAGACACTATTTTAAAGTTAGTGTCTTTAGAAAAACAAGCTGACAGCTACGCAAGAAGCTTATCTGGTGGAATGAAAAGAAGGCTATTAATGGCTAAAGCACTAGTTCATCAGCCACCAATAATTTTTTTGGATGAACCAACAGCTGGAGTTGATGTTGAGTTAAGAAAAAATTTATGGGAAAATGTAAGATTACTTAACCAACAAGGTGTAACTATTCTTTTAACAACTCACTACCTTGAAGAAGCAGAAGAAATGTGTGATCGAATAGCTAT
>JAPYTV010000010.1 GCA_029941985.1 Candidatus Pelagibacter sp.
ATATTTATGTTCATGCATTAGTAAAAGATGAAAAGGGACAAAAAATGTCTAAGTCTAAAGGTAACGTTATTGATCCACTGGACTTAATAAAAAAATATAGCGCTGATGCTTTAAGATTTACTTTATTATCAATGGCATCACCAGGAACAGATGTAAAACTTTCAGAGGATAGGGTTAAAGGTTATAGAAATTTCTTAAATAAATTATGGAATGCTAATAATTTTTTAATAATAAATAAGTGTAACTTTAAAAACATTAAAAAAGCACCAAAATTAAATATTAATATCAATAAATGGATATATGCAGAGTTGCTAGAAGCTATAAAGAAAATTAAAAAAAATTTAAAAGATTATAGATTTGATGAAGCTGCTAAAAACGCTTATCAATTTGCATGGCATTCATATTGTGATTGGTATCTCGAGCTATCTAAAACAATATTATTTTCAGAAGATGAAAAAGCTAAAAAAGAAGTAAGGGAAGTTTCAAGCTATATATTCAAACAAATTTTAATATTAATGCATCCTTTTATTCCTTTTGTAACTGAAGAAATTTGGTTAAAAAATAAGTTTGATAATTCAAATAAAGACTTTTTAATGCTTGCTAACTGGCCTTCTGGAACACCTAAAAAAGATCAAAACTGTAAAGAAGTTGAAAAAATGATTAACATTATTTCAGAAATTAGATCTTTTAAAAATGAGCTTAGTGTGAGTCCGGGTTCTTTCATTGATATATCCATAAGCAAAATCAATAAAAAAAACCAATTATTTTTGAATGATAATGAAATTATCTTAAAAAAGATTGGTAGAATTAATAATTTTTATTCTAAAGATATAGATAAATCTTCAGCAGTGCTTGTTGTTTCTGGTGATTTATTTAAGATTTATTTTGATGAAAATGTTGATCTTAATTTAATTAAAGATAATTTAACGAAAAGACAGGATAAACATAAAGAAGAAATGGATAAAATATCTCAAAGATTGACCAATAAAGAATTTGTTGATAGGGCTCCAACAAATATTGTTGAACAAGAAAAAACTAATTATAATAATTTAAAAAAAGATATAGAAAAAATTTCATTGACAATTGAAAGTTTATAATGGGTAAATTTAATAAAAAAAAACTTCCAAGCAGACATACATCAATTGGTCCTGATAGAGCACCTCACAGATCTTTCTATTATGCAATGGGTGAAACTGAGAAAGATGTGTCAAAACCATTTGTAGGAGTTGTTTCAACATGGAATGAAGCTGCACCGTGTAATATAGCACTAATGAGACAGGCTCAATCTGTTAAGAAAGGTGTGAGAGTATCAGGTGGAACACCAAGAGAGTTTTGCACAATTACTGTGACCGATGGTATTGCAATGGGTCATGAAGGTATGAAATCTTCATTGATTTCTAGAGAAATAATTGCAGATTCAGCAGAACTTACTGTTCGTGGACACTGTTATGATGCCTTAGTTGGTATAGCTGGTTGTGATAAATCTTTACCAGGTTTGATGATGTCGATGGTTAGACTAAATGTTCCAAGTGTGTTTATTTATGGTGGTTCGATTCTACCTGGAAGATATAAAGGTAAAGATGTAACTGTTGTTGATGTATTTGAAGCTGTAGGAAAACACTCTGCAGGTAAAATGTCATCTAAAGAATTAAGAAAATTAGAGTTAGTTGCTTGTCCAAGTGCTGGAGCATGTGGTGGTCAATTTACTGCCAATACAATGGCTTGTGTTTCTGAAGCTATTGGCTTAGCATTACCTTACTCTGCTGGTACTCCCGCTCCTTACGAAGAAAGAGATAAGTATGCTCTTCTAAGTGGTAAGACTGTAATGAATTTATTGGAAAAAAATATTAGACCTAGAGATATAGTTACAAAAAAGGCGTTAGAAAATGCAGCAACAATAGTAGCTGCAACTGGTGGCTCAACCAATGCGGGTTTACATTTACCAGCTCTTGCCAATGAAATAGGAATTAAATTCGATTTAATGGATGTTGCTAAAATATTTAAAAAAACGCCTTACCTTGCAGACTTAAAACCTGGCGGAAAATATGTTGCTAAAGATATGTGGCTAGCTGGTGGCGTGCCAATGTTATTAAAAACACTTTATGATGGTGGATTTATCCATGGTGACTGTATGACCGTTACTGGAAAAACAATGAAAGAAAATTTAAAAAATATTAAATTCAATCCTAAACAAAAAGTTCTTAGAAAATATGATAATCCATTATCTCCAGATGGAGGTGTAGTTGGACTTAAAGGAAATTTAGCGCCAGATGGTGGAATAGTTAAAATTGCAGGATTAAAAAAATTACAATTCACAGGGAAAGCAAGATGCTTTGATAATGAAGAAGCAGCTATGAATGCAGTACAACACAAAAAATATAAAGATGGCGATGTAATTGTTATTCGTTATGAAGGACCAGTAGGTGGCCCTGGTATGAGAGAAATGCTTTCAACAACTGGTGCTATTTATGGACAAGGCAAAGGTGAGAAAGTAGCCCTAATTACTGATGGAAGATTCTCAGGAGCTACAAGAGGTTTTTGTGTAGGTCATGTAGGCCCAGAGGCTGCTCTAGGAGGCCCTATAGCTCTATTACGTAATGGAGATGTTATTGATATTGATGCTAAGAAGGGAACGATTAATGTTAGATTAACTAAATCCCAATTAACTGTAAGACGTAAGAAATGGAAGCCTAAAAAACCAAGTTTTGGATCTGGTACATTGTGGAAATATGCTCAAACTGTAGGACCAGCTTATTTAGGTGCATCAACACATCCTGGCAAAAGAAAAGAAGTTAAAGTGTACGCTGATATTTAATGAAAATTAGACCTGTTATTTTATGCGGGGGAGCTGGAACAAGACTTTGGCCTCAATCTAAAAAAAATTTAGCAAAACAATTTATTGATTTTGGTGGATGGAGCTTATTAGAAAAAACTTTAGAAAGAGTTAAAAGTCCTACTTTTGATAACCCCATAATAAGTACTAATTTAAAATATTTGAAGCTTGTTAAGAGTTATCTAAAAAAATTTAAAGTAAAGCAATACAAGATTGTATTAGAACCGTCTAAAAGAAATACAGCCCCAGCTATTTTAGCATCTGCTTTAATTAAAGATATTCCAAAAGAACAACCTTTAATGTTTTTTGCGGCTGATCATTTAATTGAAAAAGCTAGTATTTTTAATAAAGCCATAAATAAAAATAAAACTAATTTAACTGACCAAAATATATTTATTTTTGGTATTAAACCCACATCACCTTCTAGTGAATATGGTTATTTTTTAACTAAAAAAGTTAAAGGAAATATTAATAAAGTAACAAAATTTATTGAAAAGCCAAAAGAAGTAAAAGCGAAACAAGTTATCAGACAAAAGGGTTATTGGAACTCTGGAATGTTTTTTTTAAGAAAAGATTCAATAATTAATAACTTTAAAAAATATCAACCAACCATCTATAGGAATTGTGTTAAAGCTGTTTCTAAAGCAAAACTTAAAAATAATACTTATTATTTAAATAAAGCATCTTTTGAAAAAGTCACTGCAAAATCTTTCGATTATGCAATTTTAGAAAAAACAAAGCAAATCAACGCTATTAAATTAGATATTCCATGGTCAGATCTTGGAAGCTGGAAAGAGATCTGTAAAATGTATAATAAAAATAAGAATAAGTATTATAAAAAAAAGAATGTTTATTATAGACCATGGGGTAGATATGTTAATTTATTTGAAGGTAAAGGTTTCTTAATCAAAGAATTATACGTTAAGCCAAAAGGTATATTGAGTTTACAAAAACATTATCATAGAGCTGAACATTGGATGGTTACGCAGGGAACACCAAAAATAACACTTAATAAAGATAATTTTTTTAAAAAAATAAACGAGTCTATATTTATACCATTAGGAGCAGTCCATAGAATCCAAAACCCTAACAAAAAACCAGTTAAAATCATCGAAGCTCAAGTTGGTTCAATTTTGAAAGAAACCGATATTGTAAGATACCAAG
Organism: Candidatus Pelagibacter sp.; assembly: GCA_029941985.1. Taxonomy (GTDB): domain Bacteria; phylum Pseudomonadota; class Alphaproteobacteria; order Pelagibacterales; family Pelagibacteraceae; genus Pelagibacter. Next base: position 3,998 of record JAPYTV010000010.1, read on the forward strand.
ATGTATATGGAAGGGTTAAATAATTAATGGTAAATTTTTTTTTTAATCTTATAAAGTCAATAAATTGTCATATTAAATAAATTTAATACGACCAAATAACCAATTTTTCTAGAAAAAACCTTTAGGAATAATTATGTAGTGAATTGCAAGTACAATTCCTACAGAAATACTTAAACCAAAGATCATTTTAATAAAGTCTTTACCTATAAGTGGAAAGACGTATTTGAATTTGTAGTCTTTATTCATTGTAGATATTGCAAGTTCTCTACCGCACAATAGTCCTACAAATACCCAGGTAGTTGACATGGGGAGATCATTCAATTCTTTAAAATAAAAAAGTACTGCAGCGTAAATAATATTTATTATAGTTGCCGATCTAGCATATCTAGTTCCAGTTTTATCTAAAACTACTTTTTGTATTGGACCACCATGAATGTAGAAAATATAGAATAATAGACCGGTAAAATAACTTAGAACAATTAATAATAAAGTTACGTCTAATTGTCGAGGTAGATATACCGCTATATTTGCTACATCGTGAGATAACCAAACCCACCATAACCAGCCAGAAGTAATCCATACTGAGTTACGCCAAAATCCAATCCACTTATCTTCAACTTCGTCAAATTTTTCATTGATAAATTTTGAAATGACCACCCAACAAATGTAAGCTACAATAGCTGCCAGTCCATAACCTACTACACTCTTCACAAGCATCTTTTCAAGAATAACTGTTGAAGCAAATGCTGATAAGACTAGAAAAGTAGTAGAAACTGGTATTCCAATTCTTGTTAATAATAAAAGTATTCCAGGAGCAACAGCGTGGTACCATTGAATTTCTTGAAAAGGTATTTTGTTTAATCTTCCATAAGAAATATCACCATCATAAAAATACCAACCCCAAGTAATTGCAATTATCATTACAAAGGATGCTGCACTAGCAAGAGTATACCATTTAAACCACTTTTGTTTTGATGCTATAAATGTACCTAATGTTTGGATAGAGTCATTAGCAATAACGCTATAACCAGCTAAAGCAAATCCTACGATTGTGTATATTAATGTCAGTTCCATATGTTTTCAATTTGTTTTTGTTTATATAAAGTTTTCAGTTTTGATCGATCCATATCCTTAATTCTGATTTAATATTGCAATAAATTTTTATCTATATTTAAATTTATTTATATATTTTATGGAGAGTTCATTCACAATAATTATATTATTAAAAATTGAAGTCTATATAGATAATTTAATATAATGTGGAATTGTTATGCTGATTTATCAATATTTATATTAATTGATTATTTTGTCTAGTTATAAAATAACTGAAATACAACCTTTTATTATATAAAAATGATGTTAAAAATTCGATAATATATGGAACACTTAATTGAAGAGATAATTTGGTTACAAGACAAAGGTTGGCTTAGAGGCTTTGTTTTTGGTTTAGTTCATACAATAATACCTTTAATTGGATTTTATTCTGGTTGGAGCGTTAATAGAATGCTTAAAGTTGTATCCAATGGTTATATAGCTGGAATTATTGGTGTAGTATTTGCACATGTAATAGCTGATTTTATAGCTGCAACACTTGATCCTAATCTAAGAAGTGCTGCAATTGGAATAGTTTTAGGAGGACTAATCCCATTATTAATAATTCCTATACTTGATAAATATATTGTAAAAAGCAAACATCACATAGTAGTTGGAGACCATGAAGATTTGAAAAGAGATTTGAAAACTAAACATAAATAAATATGGCCACAGTTTCTTTAACATTAGATGAAATATTTGATTTAGCTAAAAAAACTCTATTAGCTAATGGGTGTGATGAAGAAACATCATCAATTCTTAGTGACTTATTAATGAAAGCAGAAAGAGATGGATCTTTATCTCATGGATTATTTAGATTACCAGCTTATGTTTCTGGACTTAAAAGTGGAAAAATTAATGGTAAAGGAAAACCTGAAGTTAAGAAAATTTCAGAAAGTGTAATTAAAGTTTTGGGTAATAACTGTTTAGCCCCAATTGTTCTCAACAAAGGATTACCTGAATTAATTAAAGCAGCTAAAGAAAATGGTGTTGCTGTTTTAGCTATTAATAATTCTCACCATATGGCTGCTATGTGGCCAGAAACTGAAATTTTAGCAGAAGCTGGTTTAGTTGCTTTTGCATGTACATCTTATAAGCCTGCTGTTGCACCTGCAGGAGCAATAAAACCATTATTTGGAACAAACCCAATTTCCTTTGCATGGCCAAGACCCGGTAAAACCCCAGTTGTTTTTGATATGGCTACAGCATCAATGGCTATGGGTGAAGTTCAAGTAGCAAAAAGAGAAGGTCATAAAGTTCCAATAGGAACGGGACTCACAAAAGATGGAAAAAAAACAACTGATCCAGCTGAAATAGCAGATGGTGGAGTATTACTTCCCTTTGGAGGTTATAAAGGTTCAAGTATAGCGATGATGGTAGAGTTATTAGCTGGTGCTTTAGTTGGTGATAATTTTAGTTTTGAAACAGCAACAAAAGATAATAATGATGGTGGACCTCCTAGTGGTGGAGAGTTTATATTAGCAATGTCACCTGAAAAAATATCGGACTCAGAATGGACTAAACATGCAGATGAATTTTTTAATAAGATGAAATCATTTGAAGGTGTTCGTTTACCAGGTGAAAGACGTCACAAGAATAGACTAGACAAAGGTCCAAGAAATATCAACAAAGAGTTAGTAAATAAAATTAAATCTTTAAGCTAATTCAATCTCAATTGGCGTATGATCTGAAGGTTTTTCTTTACCTCTGGGATCCTTATTAATATTAACGTCTTTAACAATATTTAATAAAGAATTTGATATTAAAAAATGATCAATTCTCATCCCATTATTTTTTTGCCAAGCACCTCTCATATAATCCCAAAAAGTATAACCCTCTTTATCACCATGAATATGACGATACGCATCATGAAAACCAAGATTGATCATTTCTCTTAATTTTTTTCGAATTTCTAGACGAAATAAAGCGTCATCTTCAAAACTTTTAACATTATAAACATCTTCTGCTGAAGGAATTATATTAAAATCTCCACCTAAAATAATGTTTTCATTTTTTTTTGATAGTGATTTTAATTGTTTGATTAAATTATCGAGCCATTCTTTTTTATAAGTATATTTATCAGTATCAACAGGATTACCATTTGGTGTATATATATTAATAATTTGAATATTTTTTTTCTTATGTTTAAATTCTGCTGAAATAATTCTAGATTGCTTTTGCTTATCTTTAATTAGATCAATGCGAACATTTTCTAGTTTATGTTTAGAAATTATTGCAACACCATTATAACTTTTTTGACCAAAGACATGACTCTCGTACTCTAATGAAGAAAAATCATCATATGGAAAAGTAGGATCTTCAGTTTTGATCTCTTGCATCATTACTATGTCGGGAGAGTATTTTTTTAGATAATTTTTAATATTTTCGATACGAGCACGTACAGAATTTACATTCCAGGAAGTTATAATCATTAAAGAGAAAAAGAGACACCACAACCGCAAGATGATTTGCTTTGTGGATTTGATATTTTGAATTGGTCGCCAATTAGTTCTGAAACATAATCTACCTCTGAACCTTTTAATAAATCGGCTGATGTTTTATCTATAAGTATATTTTCAAATTTTAAATCATCAGCTGCCAAGTCTTTATCAAAGGTAAACTCATACTGAAATCCAGAACAACCACCACCTTTAATAGCGATTCTAAAAAATGATCCTGGATCTTTTTGAGATAACAAATTATTAATCTGTTTTATAGCTTTATCTGTAAATTTAATTTCTTTAATCATATAACAACACTGATATTACTAATATAATATCAATTTATTGAATTTAAAGTATGAAAAATTACTCAAAATTAGCGCTATTTAAAAGTGAAGGACGTATATTCAAAGAACCAAACTCACTCTACAGAACGCCCTTTCAAAGAGATAGAGATAGAATAATTCATAGCGCTTCTTTCAGAAGATTAAAACACAAAACTCAAGTATTTGTTAATACAGAAGGTGATCATTATAGAACTAGAATTACTCATTCATTAGAAGTTGCTCAAATAGCAAGATCAATTGCAAAACACTTAACTTTAAATGATGATCTTGCTGAAACTTTAAGTTTAGCACATGATTTAGGGCATACTCCATTCGGTCATGCTGGAGAAGATTCACTAAATGAGTGTATGTATAATTTTGGTGGTTTTGACCATAACCTTCAAACTTTAAGAATTATAATGTTTCTTGAGAATAAATATTTAAAATTTAATGGATTAAATTTGACCTTAGAAACATTAGATGGTCTTTTAAAACATAATGGACCTATAAATGATCTTTCATTAATTAAAAAATTAATAGGAATAAAAAATTTTAATAATAAAATTATCTTTAATAGGTCAGCATCTCTTGAAGCCCAAATATCAGCTTTATCTGATGATATAGCTTATAATAATCATGATATTCAAGATGGAATTAAAGCAAAAATGTTTAATTTAAGTGACTTGATTGAAATAAATTTTTTTAAGGATATTTATAATTCTCATAAAAATAATATAAAAAATAATAATAAAGATATCTTGATATATCAAATAATAAGAGATTCTATAGATTTAATGGTTAAAGACTTAATTAAAAACACTATAAAAAATTTAAAGATAAATAAGATAAAATCTTTAAACAATGTGTATTTATTTAATCAATCAATAGTATGTTTTTCTAAAAAATTTCTAGAAATTGAAAAAGAGATTAGATTTTTTTTGAGAACAAAAATGTATAATAATAAAAAAGTATTAATTAAAAATAATGAAGGTAAAAAAATTATAAGAAAACTTTTTTTAACTATAACTAAAAATCCAAGAAGATATTTAACCAAAGGTCAATTAAAAAAAGATAAGTATAGAAGTATAGCAGATTATATTTCTGGCATGACCGATAGATATGCAATCAACTTATATAAGAGTACGAAATGAACATTTTTGATATTTACTTAGATAAGATCAAAAATTTAATCAAAAAACTTAATGATAAAGGATTAATTGAATTGCCAGAATCTTTAAAAGGTATTAACGTAGATATACCTCCTCCAAACTTTGATTATGATATTTCAACAAATGTTTCTATGGTATTATCTAAAATTAACAGAAAATCACCTTTAGATATAGCAAATCAATTAATTGATTTAATTAAAAAAGAAGATTCATATATTGAAAATATCACTGTAGCAAAACCTGGTTTCATTAATATAAAGTTTAATAAAACTTACTGGAATAATTTTGTTAAAGAAATTCATACAAATTATAAAAAATTTGGAGTTAACAATAAAGAAAAGAAACAAAAGTATTTGATTGAGTTTGTTTCTGCTAATCCTACAGGTCCATTACATGTTGGTCATTGTCGTGGCGCTATATTAGGAGATGTTATTTCAAATATTTTACTTTTTAATAATCATGTTGTTTTGAAAGAATATTATGTTAACGATTATGGTAATCAAATAGTAAGTTTTACTAAATCTGTTTTTTTTAGAATTAAAGAAATATTAAATAATGAAAAATTTCCAATAGAAAATCCTGACCTTTATCCTGGTGATTATTTAATTGAAATAGCCAAAAATATAATTTCTAACAATAAAAAACTTAACTTTGATAAATTTGAAAATATTTCAGATAAATTAACAATAATTGCTGTAAGCGAATCTTTAAAATTAATTAAAGAAAATTTAAAAAGTCTTGGAATTAATCATGATAATTTTATAAGCGAAACAAACATAGTAAATAATAAGGAAGTAGAAAGTGTTATAAGTAAATTAAAAGAAAAAGATTTTATATACCAAGGAAAAATAGAAGCACCAAAATCTGAAAATGGTAAAGATTGGGTTAAAAGAAAACAACTTTTATTTAAATCTACAAATTTTGGTGATGACAAAGATAGAGCTCTACAAAAATCTGATAAATCTTGGACTTATTTTGCAAGCGACGTAGCTTACCACAACAATAAACTTGATAGAAACTTTGATATATTAATTAATATATTGGGAGCAGATCACGCTGGTTATATTAAAAGAATTACATCTGCTGTGGAGGCGATATCTGGTACAAAAAATAAACTAATTTGTAAAGTGAGCCAACTTGTTAAATTAATTAAAGATGGGAAACCTTTCAAAATGTCTAAAAGGAAAGGTGATTATATCACTGTTGAAGATTTAGTTTCTGAAGTTGGTAAAGATGCTACTCGATTTATAATGTTAAATAGAAGTAGTGATGTTGAGTTAGATTTTGATTTTACAAAAGTTAAAGAAAAGTCAAAAGATAATCCACTTTATTATGTTCAATATTGTTATGCTAGAATTTCATCAGTTTTCAGACATGTAAATATTGATATTAATAAAGAATTAAAATTTAATAATTATAATTTTGAATATTCTAAAGACGAAATAAAAATTTTAAAAAAAATTTCTGAATGGCCTAAATGCATAGAGGTAGCTAGCTCAAAATTAGAACCTCATAGAATACCTATTTATTTATACGAGTTAGCTTCTGATTTTCATTCTTATTGGAATATGGGTAAAGATAACACTGATAAAAGATTTATTAACGAAAAAAAAATTATATCTAACGAAAAGTTAGTCTTTCTAAAAATAATATCAAATGTAATTAAATCGGGAATGAAAATAGTAGGTGTTGATACGCCTGAAAAAATGTGATGATTAAAGAGTTAAAATATTTATTTTTTATATTAATAATTTGTTTTTTCTTTTTTTTTACTTTGAAATATTATTTTTCAGATTCTAATAAAAAAAATTCATATAGATCGTTAAAAGAAACTGACTATAAAATTATTAATTTTTCTAAAAATCTAATGTTATTAAATAGTGATACTGATAATGTCGCCGTATACGTTCAACAAAATAAAAAAAAAAATAAAAAAAATTTTAATTTTTGGAAATTAATAGATACTAATGATTGATAGGCGTTGTTTTATAACAGGGATTAAATCATCAAATTTATCTCAAAAAGAAAAGATTTTTCTAAAAAAATATAAACCTTGGGGTGTAATATTATTCTCAAGAAACATTAAATCAATAATTCAAACTAAAAAACTTACTGAAGAAATTAGAAAAATTTTTAAAGATAAAAATTATCCAATTTTGATTGACCAAGAAGGTGGTCGTATAAATAGAGCTAGAAACATTTTTAATGCTGATAAATTAACAGGTGAATATTTTGGTAATCTTTTTTTGAAAGATAAAAAAAAATTTAATAATAATTATAAAATATTTATCAATAAAACTTCACATTTATTAAAACAAATTGGTGTGAATATAAATACAGTACCAGTTCTCGATATAAGAAAAAAAAGATCTTCACAAATTATTGGAGATCGATCTTTTTCTTCTAATCCAAAAATAGTTAATAAAATAGGAAATTTTTGTATAAATTTTTTTCATAAAAATAATATTGGTACAGTAATTAAACATATACCAGGTCATGGTTTAGCTAAAGTAGATAGCCACAAGCTAACACCAATAGTTAAAGAAAAAATTTCATATTTAAAAAAAAATGATTTTTCTACGTTTAAAAATAAAAAAAGTTTTTTTGCTATGACTGCACATATAATTTATAGTGATATTGATAAAATGCATCCCGCAACTCAGTCTAAAAAAATAGTTAAGATGATAAGAAAAAATATCAAATTTGATAATATTTTAATGTCTGATGATATTTCAATGAAAAGTTTAAAATATTCAATCCAAAAAAATACAATAAGAGCATTCACTGCAGGTTGTAATTTAGTACTTCATTGTAATGGAAATTTTAAGGAGATGTTAATTGTTGCTAATAACTCGCCTATAGTAGATAAATTTATTATTAAAAAAACATCACAATTTTATAAAATTTTAAGCTAATATTTAATATGTCTCTGATTGATTCTAATAATTTCAATGTTGATATTAATAATTACAACGGTCCTTTAGACGTATTATTAGATCTAGCTAAAGCTCAAAAAGTTGATTTAGAAAATATTTCGATAACAAAGTTAGCCGATCAATTCCATGAATATATTACAAATGAAAAAGATCTTAATCTTGAAATAGCATCTGAATATTTACTTATGGCAACTTGGCTTACTTACCTTAAATCTAAATTATTACTCCCAGGAACACCAGATGAAGAATTTAAAGTTTTAGAAGTTGCTGAAAAACTTAAACTTCAATTAAAAAAATTAGAATTAATTCGTTTACTTTCTGATCAGATGTTAAAAAGAAAAAGACTTGGTAAAGATGTTTACATGAGAGGTATAAAGGGCAATATAAGATCTATTTATAGCTCTGAATATAAATTAAATCTTTACGAAATACTAAAGACTTATTCATCTATAATTATGAAAAAAGATTTTCAAAGAATGAATATTCATAAATTACCTGTTTTTACAACTGAAGACGGTATTAAAAGAATAAGAGAATTTTTTGGCAAATTAATTGATTGGAAAAATATTAATGATTTGATACCTAAAAATTTTAAAAAAGGTTCACAAAATAAAAAAACTGGTAAGGCTGGAATATTATCAGGTTCTCTTGAATTAGTTAAGGAAGGAAACCTCACAATAAAACAGAATAAACTATTTGATAACATTTATATTAAGGAAATTAAATGAGCAAAATTAAAAAAAAATTAAAAAGTAATGTTTTAACATTTCCATCTAAATTAAACGAAGGAGAGAGAGAAGTTGAAGCTATAATTTTTGCTGCCGCTGAACCTTTAGATCTTGATACAATTGAATCTAAAATTTCAAAAAAAATTAATGTGAAAAAATCTTTAGACAAGCTTCAAAAAGATTATTTACTAAGAGGAATCAACTTAGTTTGTATATCTAAAAAATGGTCTTTTAGAACTTCTGAGAATTTATCAAATTTAATGTCACAAAATAAAACTATTGAAAAAAAATTATCAAGAGCAGCAATTGAAACATTATCTATTATTGTTTATCATCAACCTGTAACTAGAGCAGAAATTGAAGAGATAAGAGGTGTTGCTTTTGGTACAAATACACTTGAAATATTAATGGAACTAAACTGGGTAAAGCCACAAGGAAGAAAAGATGTTCCTGGTAAACCAATTCAATATGCTACTACAGATGATTTTCTTAGTCATTTTAGTTTACAAAAGTTATCAGATTTACCAACTGTTGATGAATTAAGCTCTGCTGGATTAATTGATAGCACCAATATTGATAGTGAGATATTTGGTACTGGTAAATTTTATAAAGAAAAACAAGAAAAAGAAAAAGAGAATATCTATTCTAATATAGATGAAATGTTGAGTAGCACATTAAACACCGATGAAGATAGTTAAAAAGTTACTTTAAACTTTCATTTAAAAGAGATATAAAAAGCTATGAGTATAGGAATTTGGCAAATAGCAATAGTTGTAATTTTACTCGTTCTTTTATTTGGTAGAGGAAAAATTTCTAGTTTAATGGGGGATGTAGCAAAAGGTATTAAAAGTTTTAAAAAAGGTATGGCTACAGATATTACTGATAATGTTGAGCCAAAAGACATTTCTGAAAGCAATCAAGACACAAAAGACATTTCTGAAAGTAATCAAAACACAAAAGACAAAGAATAAATCACATGCCCACTATTGGCTGGTTTGAGATTTTAATAGTTTCTGCTGTAGCTATTATTGTTATTGGTCCAAAAGATTTTCCTATTATGTTAAAAAAATTAGGTTCATGGATTGGAACTGCCAAAAGATATATTAGTAATATTCAAAGTGAAGTTACTGATTTAGATTTAGATAGTATAGATAAAGATAAAACTAAAGATAAAGATAATGATCAAAGCCAATAATGAAAGCGGCTTTGTAAGCCACCTAGTCGAATTAAGAAAAAGATTAATAAATTCTTTTATTTTTTTATTTATATTTTTTATCGGAAGTTATTTTTTTTCTGAACATTTATATGGTTTTCTTGTAGAGCCTTATGCTAAAGCAGTTAAGGAGAGTGGTATCGAAAGAAGACTAATATTTACTGCACTCCAAGAAACTTTTTTAACGTATTTAAAAGTTTCATTTTTTGCAGCATTTTTTGTGACATGCCCATATATATTAATACAAATATGGAAATTTATTGCACCAGGGCTTTATAAACATGAAAAGAAAGCAATTGTACCATACTTAATTCTAACACCAATATTATTTTTACTTGGTGGTATGTTAGTTTATTATTTAATAATGCCACTAGCAATTAAATTTTTCTTATCATTTGAAAGCACTGGCGTTTCAACAGGTCTTCCCATTCAATTAGAGGCAAAAGTTAGTGAATATTTATCTTTAGTTATGAAATTAATTTTTGCTTTTGGAATAAGTTTTCAACTTCCTGTAGTACTTAGTTTACTTGCAAGAGTTGGTATTGTTAATGCAAAGTTTCTTAAAGATAGAAGAAAGTATGTTGTTGTGATGATTTTTGCTGCAGCTGCTATATTAACACCACCAGATCCAATTACACAAATTGGTTTAGCAATACCTTTATTGATTTTATATGAATTATCTATATTTTCAGTAAATATTATTGAAAAAAAAAATAACATAGATGCATAATATTAAAGAAATTAGAAACGATATTGAAAGTTTTACAAAATCTATAAAAAAAAGATATATCGACCTTGATATTGAAGAAATTATTTTGTTAGATGAAAATAATCGAAAATTTATTCAGAAAAAAGAAAGTTTAGAAAAAGAAAAAAAAGACATTTCTAAATCAAAAAATAAATCACTTTTTGAAAAATCAAAAAAAATTTCCATTGAAATTGAAAAAATTTCTAAATTACAATTGCTAGCTAAAATTAAACTCGATAATATTTTATCGTCAATTCCAAACATACCACATAATGATGTACCTATTGGAAAAGATGAAAATTCTAACGTTGAAATTTCAAAATCAGGAGAAATAGCTGAGTTTAATTTTAATCCAAAATCTCATTATAAGTTAGGCGAAGATTTAGATATGTTAGATTTTGACTTAGCTACAAAAACTACTGGTTCTCGATTTGTTTTTGTCAAAGATAAATTAGCATTATTAGAGAGGGCGCTATCTAATTTTATGCTTGATACACATATTATTAATAATGGATATAAAGAAGTTTCACCACCTTTAATAGCTACAGCTGATACCATGTTTGGAACTGGCCAATTGCCTAAATTTGAAAATGATCAATTTGAACTTAAACTTGAAGATTCACCAGAGCGAAAATTCTTAATACCGACTGCCGAAGTTATACTAACTAATACTGTTAAAAATCAAATTATAGAAAGGAAAAATTTACCCATGAGACTTGTTGCTTCAACGCCATGTTTTAGAAAAGAAGCAGGAAGTTATGGAAAAGACACTAAAGGTATGATTAGACAGCATCAATTTTACAAAGTTGAAATGGTTAGCATTGTTGAACAAGACCAATGCTTGAATGAATTAGAAAGAATGACAGACTGTGCCACGAAAATTTTAGACCTTTTAAAACTACCTTATAGAAAAATAATTTTATGTTCAGGTGATATGGGTTTTAGTGCCGAAAAAACTTTTGATATAGAAGTATGGCTTCCTTCTGAAAGCAAATATAGAGAAATTTCAAGCTGTTCGTCTTGTAGTTCTTTTCAAGCAAGAAGAATGAAAGCTAGATATAAAAATGAAAATAGAGAAACTGTTTTTGTAGGTACTTTAAATGGGAGTGGTTTAGCAATAGGAAGAACTCTTATAGCAATAATGGAAAATTATCAACAAAGTGACGGATCTATTATTGTTCCAGATATTTTAAGATCTTATATGAATAATATTGAAAAAATCAATAAGAATTAAAGTTGTTTTAATAAAATAGATAGTATAAGAATTCACTAAATTAAGGAGATACATGGGAAATTCAGGCATAGGTCAATTCATACCATTAATATTAATATTCGTAATATTCTATTTTTTCTTAATTAGACCCCAGCAAAAAAAAGCTAAGGAACATAAAATTATGATCGAAAACTTAAAAAGAGGAGACAAAGTTGTTACATCTGGTGGTATTATAGGAATAGTTGAAAGAGTTATTGATAATGACAAAGTTGAAGTTGAAATAGCTGAAAATGTCAAAGTTGAAATTATTAAATCTTCAGGTATCCAAGGTCTATTAAACACTACTGAAATAAAAAAATAACATTAAGATAAAGTGTTATACTTTTCCAAATTAAGAATTATTTTAGTATCGATCATTACATTATTGTTTGTTTATATAGCTTCATCAAATTTTATTAGATTTGATGATGTTTTTTTTAATAAAAAAATTAATTTAGGATTAGATTTACAGGGAGGGTCTTATCTTCTGCTAGAAATTGATAATGATCCAATTTTAATTCAAAAATTACAAATTACAACAACAACTATTAGAAATTATTTAAAAAATAAAGATATTATTTTTAAAGATTTGAAAATTGTTGACAAAAATATTTTTTTTCAAATTAATAGAGCAGATCAAGAAAAAGTAAAATTATTATTTACAGAAAGTGAAAGTGAAATTAACCCATATTATCCCCAATACAAATCTCACCAATTTGATTTAACAATTAATAATGAAGAATTTAGATTAGAATTTTCAAAGTATGGACTAATAGAAATCAGAACCTCATCTCAAGATCAAGCGATAGAAATAGTAAGGAGAAGAGTTGATGAAATAGGTACTAATGAACCTAATATACTTAAGAGAGGAAACAATAGAATTTTAGTAGAATTACCTGGCTTAGATGACCCAATGAGAATTAAGTCTTTGTTAGGAAAAACTGCCAATTTAACTTTTAGATTTATTACACAAAATAGTAATGAAACTTTTGGTGCTGAAAAACTATCATATGAAGATGGATCTACAGATTCTTTAGTTAGTAAAAGAATTATCCTTAGTGGAGAAAATTTGCTAGATGCTCAACCTAAAGTGGATAATCAGACAAATGAAACCATTGTCTCCTTTACGCTTGATAGAGTTGGTTCAAAAAGATTTGGTAAAGCGACAACTTCCGGAATTGGTAAGCAGTTAGCTATTGTATTAGATGGTAAAATTATCAGTGCGCCAGTAATTAGAGATGCAATAGTAAGTGGCTCAGGGCAAATTAGTGGAAATTTTACATTCCAATCAGCTACCGATTTAGCTTTATTATTAAGATCTGGTGCCTTACCTGCACCACTTGAAATTATTGAAGAAAGAACGGTTGGACCAGACTTAGGTCAAGACTCGATAAATGCTGGAATTATAGCTCTGTTAATAGGTTTTTTACTTGTAATTATATTTATGTTTTTTAAATATAGGATATTTGGTTTGATTGCTAATATCACATTATTAATAAATTTATTTCTCCTAATTGGTATACTTACTTTATTTGAGGCAACCTTAACTTTACCTGGTATTGCAGGTATTATTTTAACAGTTGGCATGGCCGTTGATGCAAATGTTTTAATTTTTGAAAGAATTAAAGAAGAAAGTAAAAATGAAAAAAATAATATTATTTCTTTTGATAGTGGCTATGTAAGGTCCAAAACAGCAATTATAGATGCGAATATTACAACATTATTAGCTGCAACAATCTTATTTGTAATGGGTTCTGGACCTATAAAAGGATTTTCTGTTACTCTTGGAGTTGGTATATTTACAACTTTATTTTCTGTTTATTTCATTGCACGACTTTTAACCAGTATCTACGTATTAAAAAATAAGGATAAAGAGAATTTAATTTAATATGATTAATTTTAATAAATTTTATAAACCATTTAATATTATATCAATTATTCTAGTAACTGTTTCAATCTTTCTATTAATATTCAAAGGTCTTAATTTTGGTGTAGATTTCAAAGGTGGCACTTTGATAGAGTTAAGAACTACTGATCATCAAGTCACAATATCTACATTAAGACAATCATTATCAAAGATGAATTTGGGTGATGTTAATGTTAAAAAATTTGGTAATGAAAATGATTTTTTAATTAAATTTGAAAAAAAAAATAATGACATTAATATGATTGAATTAATTAAAAATGATTTGTCAAAAACAATAGGTAATAATTTTAACTTTAGAAGAGTAGAAAATGTTGGACCAAAAGTAAGTTCAGAACTTTTAAAATCAGGCGTTATAGCTATCTTTTTATCATTAGTTGTGATGTTGTTTTATATATGGATAAGATTTGAGTGGCAATTTAGCTTGGGTGCAATTTTGGCATTATTTCATGATGTTACAATCACATTGGGTATTTTTTCTTTATTCAATTTAGAAATTAATCTTTCTATTGTAGCTGCTGTATTAACAATAGTTGGTTATTCAATGAATGATACTGTTGTTATTTTTGACCGTGTAAGAGAAAATTTAAGAAAATACTCTGATATAAAAATTTATGAACTAACAAATATTTCTATTAATGAAACATTATCAAGAACAATTATAACTTCAGTAACAACATTGCTTGCTTTAGTATCAATATATTTATTTGGTGGTGAAATACTAAAAGGTTTTTCTTTAGCTATGATTTTAGGTGTTTTATTTGGTACTTATTCGTCAATATATATAGCTAACGCAGTTTTAGTTGGTCTCAAAGTGAGTCAAAAAACAGTTCTTAAGGAAGATAGTAATTAATATAAATTTTGTGCCGCTACCATTGTAAGCAACATTGGAAGTGATAATAAAGTATTTGTTCTTGAAAATAACATTGCTGTTCTTGCTGATTTAGCTTTTATATCTGGTTCACATTCAACTATGCCTAAAGCTCTTTTTTGGTTTGGCCAAATAATAAACCAAACATTAAAGGCCATGTATAAACCTAACCACATACCAAGGCCAATTGCAGTATTTTTTCCACCACCAGAAGTAATTCCTAAAGTCATTGCATCATGAAGGTAGCCATTTAATGTTGCTAAAAGAATACCTGAAATAATAGTTAATAAAGCTGCCCATCTAAAATAAAATAAAGCAGCAGGAGCAATTACTTTACCAATAGCAGGTTTTTGTTCATCTGGAATTTTAGCCATATTAGGTATTTGAACAAAGTTAAAATACCAAAGTAAACCAATCCACATTATAGCTACAGTTACATGAATAACTCTTACTAACCAACTCCAAAAATATACATCAAATTCAAAGCCATCATTTATAAAAAATAAACCTAAAAAAACAATTATAGATAGACCCAAAGAAGCATGAACTGTTTTAGATAATGATGAAAGTAAATTACTCATGATTTATATGTTTATACACTAAATTAATAATTTTTTAACTTAATTTTTAAATTTTTCAAGTAACATTGGTTTTAAAAATTCTCCAGTATAACTCCCTTTTAAATTGATAATTTCTTCTGGTTTGCCTTCGGCTATAATATTTCCACCTTTAACACCACCTTCAGGGCCCATATCAACAATATAATCTGCTGTTTTAATAACATCTAAATTATGTTCAATTACAACGACTGTATTTCCAAGGGATACAAAAGTATGTAAAATTTCTAATAATTTTTTAATGTCATGTTGATGTAATCCTGTAGTGGGCTCATCAAGAATATACATTGTTCTTCCTGTTGATTTTTTTGATAATTCTTTAGCAAGTTTAATTCTTTGTGCTTCACCACCTGATAGTGTTGTAGCTTGTTGTCCAATTTTTATATAACCTAAACCAACTTTTTTAAGAGTTAGTAACTTAGATTTGATATTTGAAATATTTTCAAAATAATCACAACCTTCATCTACCGACATATTTAAAACATCAGCTATACTTTTGTCTTTAAATTTTATTTCAAGTGTTTCTCGATTATATCTTGTTCCTTTACATTCATCACATTGTATGTAGACATCTGGTAAAAAGTGCATTTCATATGTTATTACACCATCGCCTTCACAAGCTTCACATCTTCCTCCTCTAACATTAAATGAAAATCTACCTGGTTTATATCCTCTCGTTTTAGATTCCGGTAAAGCTGTAAACCAATCTCTTATTGGTCCAAATGCTCCTGTATAAGTAGCAGGATTTGATCTTGGTGTTCTTCCAATTGGTGATTGATCTATGTCAATTATTTTATCTATAAGCTCAACTCCTTTATAGCTCTTGAATGCCTTTGGAATTTTTCTAGCTTTATTATTTAAAGTTAAATTAAGAGCATGGTATAATGTTTGTAGAATTAAAGTTGATTTGCCACTACCAGAAACTCCTGTTACGCATGTAAAACTCCCTAGTGGTATTTTAAGATTTACATTATTTAAATTGTTACCACTAGCACCAATGATTTCAACAAACCTGCCATTTTTAGCTAATCTCCTCTTCCTAGGAATTTCTATGAATTTTTTATGCGACAAGTATTGACCTGTAATACTAGTTTTATTTTTTAATATGTCTTGATAAGTACCTTCTGCTATAACGCGTCCACCATTAGCTCCAGCTTCTGGACCTAGATCAATTATATGATCAGCACTTTCTATTGTTTCAGTATCATGCTCTACAACAATAACTGTATTGCCTAAATCTCTTAGTTTTTTTAACGCATTAATTAATTTAACATTATCTTTTTGATGTAATCCAATAGAAGGTTCGTCTAAAACGTATAGCACTCCAGTTAAACCAGATCCTATCTGTGAGGCAAGTCTAATTCTTTGAGCCTCACCACCAGATAATGTTCCAGATTCCCTAGATAGAGTTAAATAATCTAAACCTACATTTAATAAAAAATTAAGTCTTTCATTAATTTCTTTTAAAATATGTTCTGCTATTTTAAACTGTTTTTTATCAAGTTTTACTTCTAGTTCTTTAAACCATTGAGCAGCGTTAAGAATTGATTTTTTTGTTACATCACTAATATTAAGGTTATTAATTTTGATACATAAAGCTTCTTCTTTAAGCCTATTTCCATTACAGCCTTCACAATCAGAATCTGATTGATATTCGGCAATTACCTCTCTTTTCCAATCACTGTCAGATTCAAGAAACCTTCTTTCTAAATTATTTATAACACCTTCAAAAGTTTTTTTATGAGAGTATTTTTCATAGCCATCATCATAATTAAATTTAATTTCCTCTTCATCTGATCCAAATAAAATTATATCTTTAATTTTTTTTGAAAGTTTTTTCCATTTTTCATCTAGTGAGAAACTATAATGTTTAGCTATTGAAGCTAACGTTTGAGCATAATATAAAGTTGTTGATTTGGCCCATGGCTCTATTGCTCCATCTGCTATACTTATCTTATCGTTTGGAACAACTAAATTTGGATCAACATTTAATTTTATACCTATACCTTCGCATTCAGCACATGCTCCATAGGGACTATTAAATGAAAATAACCTAGGTTCAATTTCTTCAATGGTAAATCCACTTTCTGGACAGGCAAATTTTGTAGAATAAACTAATTTTTCAATTTTTCTAAATTTTTGAGGAAGTGTTTCATTTTCATATTCTACAAACAATAAACCATTAGATAAATTTATTGCTGACTCTATACTCTCAGCTAATCTATTGCCAAGTCTTGAACTAAGAACAATTCTATCTACTAAAACTGAAATATCATGTTTAATTTTTTTATCTAAATCAGGTACTTTTTCTATATCGTATAATTTTTCATCAATTCTAATTTTTCTAAATCCTCTTCTTTTATAACCAAGTATATCCTTTTTATATTCACCTTTACGACCCCTCACTACAGGAGCATAGAGATATATGGTTGATTTTTTTGGGAGCTTTTTAATAAGATCAACAATTTGAGTTATAGTTTGAGATGTGATTGGTTTACCAGTAAATGGTGAGTAGGGTATTCCTGCTCTTGCAAATAAAACTCTCATGTAATCATATATCTCTGTAACTGTTGCAACTGTTGATCTGGGATTTTTAGATGCATTTTTTTGTTCAATTGCTATAGCTGGACTCAAACCTTCAATTAAATCAACATTAGGTTTTTTCATTTTGTCCAAAAACTGCCTTGCATAAGCTGATAAACTTTCAACATATCTTCTTTGACCTTCTGCATAAATTGTATCAAACGCTAAGGATGATTTTCCTGAGCCTGAAAGACCAGTAATTACCACAAATTGATCTT
>JAPYTV010000011.1:0-3454 GCA_029941985.1 Candidatus Pelagibacter sp.
TGATTTATCACAAAGTGGTTTTAACAATATTGACGAAGAAATTAGAAATAAAATGGATGAGTTTATGGAAGTTGCAAAAAAAGCTGTTTCATAAATACTTTTACCAAAACAAACCCAGAACCATAATCCCTAAAAGCTTTTTCATTATTTTAATTTAAAAATTTAGATAAATTAGGTTTAAAATACTTTGGACCTTTCATAACTTTTCCAGCCTCATTATAAATTGGTTTTCCATTGTCATCTAATTTACTCATATTAGAATTCTGGACTTCATCAAAACACTTATCTAGATCAATACCAAAAGCGTGACCAGCACCATAAGTTACATATAAAATATCTGTTAAAGCATCAGCTACCTCCAAAAGGTCTTTATTATCTAATGCACTTTTAAGTTCTTCTAATTCTTCTTTAATTAGATCATATCTAAGTTTATTAATCTTATCAGTACTAAAAGAGGCTTGATTCTTAACTTCTTGACTGAAAGTTTCCATAAAAGTTTTTACTTTTTTAAAATTTGACATTTAGCTCCTGTAAGTTTTGTAAATTTAATGTATAATTATAATAAATTAATAATTACATATTAATCAATGAAATTAAGAAAAGAATTCGACAGTATAGGAAGTGTTAGTGTCCCTGATGACAAATATTGGGGTGCATCTACTCAAAGGTCTAATAAATTTTTTAATATTGGTAAAATTTTAGTAAATATTTCAATAATTAGGTCTATAGCAATTATCAAGAGATCAGCGGCCATAGTTCATTTTAAGGAAAAACAAATAGAAAAAAAAATAACTCAGTCCATTATAAAAGCGTCTGAAGAAGTAATTAAAGGAAAACTTGATGAAAACTTTCCATTAAAAGTTTGGCAGACAGGCTCTGGTACTCAAACTAATATGAATGTTAATGAGGTTATTGCTAATAAAGCAATTGAAATTATGGGTGGAAAAAAGGGTTCTAAAAAACCAGTGCATCCTAATGATCATGTAAATAAATCTCAGTCTACAAATGATGTTTTTCCAACTGCAATGCATATATCTGTAGCTCAAGAAACCATTAATAAACTTTTACCAAGCTTAAAAATTTTAGAAAAAGCATTAAATAAAAAATCTAAAGAATTTAATAAGATTATTAAAATTGGGAGAACTCATTTGCAAGATGCAACCCCAATATCCTTAGGTCAGGAATTTTCAGGCTATCAAGTTCAATTAAAAAAATGTATTGAGAGAATAGAATATGCGCTTAAGGAAATATATTACCTAGCACAAGGAGGAACAGCTGTTGGAACAGGAATTAATTCAAGGAAAGGTTTTGATAAGAAAATAGTTAAAGAAATTGCAAAATATACAAAAATTCCATTTAAACCTGCTCAAAACAAATTTGCTGAGTTAGCGGCTCATGATTCTATAGTAAATTTTTCAGGAACATTAAATACATGTGCTGTAGCTTTAATGAAAATATCAAATGATATAAGATTTCTTGGTTCAGGACCTAGAGCTGGATATGGAGAACTTATATTACCTGAAAATGAACCTGGATCATCAATAATGCCTGGAAAAATAAACCCAACACAATGTGAAGCCGTAACAATGGTTTGTGTTAAGGTAATTGGAAATCATACTGGTATTACTTTAGCTGGTTCTCATGGACACTTTGAACTTAATGTTTTTAAACCTATGATTGCCTATAATATTTTACAATCAATTGACCTTTTAGCTGATAGTACAAAAAATTTTGCTATCTATTGTGTAAAAGGAATTAAAGCTAACAGAAAAAAAATTAAAGAACACTTAGATAATTCTTTAATGCTTGTTACAGCTTTGGCACCTCATATTGGATATGATAATGCTGCTAAGATTGCAAAAAATGCTTTAAAAAATAACACCACGTTAAAACATGAAGCCTTAAAAACTGGCCTTATACAAGAAAAAGATTACGAGCATATAGTTGATCCAGCAAAAATGATTTACCCATCATAAACACTAAAAAGATTATTTACTAAATTTTTAAATATAATTAAATTTTTAATTTGTTGGTTTTCACCTGAATTAAAATTATTTAATATATCCACTACTAATTCATTTGGTTTCGCATTATCAATTTTAAAATTATTTATCATTATTTTATTTTCTAAAACATTTAAATCTAATTTAAATGTAATATTTTTAATTGGTTTTCTAAATTTTTTTTTCGTTTGAAAAAAAGAAAAAAAATAATTCGAACTTTTTATATCTAAATTAAAATCTCCATTAATAAATAATGAATTGTCATCATTTAAAATTACATTACTTTTGGTAAGGGTTAACGAACCAATTTTGTTACTTAAAATATAGGAATTATCAAAATTTACTTCTCCATTTGTAGCATTAAAATTAAATTTTAAAACACTAAAGATTTTATTATTCAGAATATGAGATGAATTTAAAGAAATAGCTAAACTTAAATTTTCATGAAACAATTTCCCTGATTTTAGCAATTCAAAAAAGATAGAATTAGTATTCAATAATTTTTTTAAATCAATTTTTTGTAAATTTACATCTAGAACAAAATTAAAGGGACGTAAATTTAGTTCACCTTTATATTCAATTTTATTATTACGAAGTTGTGAGTTAAATGATTTAAATGATATAAGACTATCTTTTAATCTATATTTAGAGATTAATCTTATATTTGAAATTAGTAAATTATTTAATCCATTAATAATATCATTTTCTTTAGTAGTTTGATTTTTGAATTGTATTTTATATTTTTTAGAATCAATTAAAATATCATTTTGTCTGTTTACTAAATCTTTATTAAGCTCAAATATAAAAGGAACTTTAAACATTTTTCCTTTTAAAAAAATTTTATTCACTATTTTTGAATTATCATAAAATAAATATACTTTAGATATTTGAGTTATTGCTACCGTTTCTCCAGCAATATTTTTAAAAAAAATATTACTATTATTAATATTTATTTTTTTTTCTGAAAATTTATTATTAAAAAGTTTATCAAAAAAACTAAAATCACTTTGTTGCACTACAAAATTGGCATTATCAATTAAAATATTTTTAATGTGTAATTTTTCTTTGTTAAAAAAATTTTTTTGACTTATAAAAATTTTTAACCTTTTTATTTCAGCTAGTTCTTTTGGGTTTTCAACATTATCGTTTAAAATTTTTGTATTTTTTATTGTAAAATGTGGATAAGGAAGAATTTCATATGATATTTCTGAAGAAATACTAAAATTAACTTTAAATTCACTTGATAACTTACTTTGAATTGTATTTTGAACCCATGATTTATCGTATAAAGCAGGTATAGATAAATAAAATAAATAAATAAATAATAAGCCAATTAAACTTATTAAATAGATATTAAAATTACTAACTTTAGATTTATTAGCAAAAATATACTTTGTTTTATTTAAATGTTTTAATAATGTTTTTGTAATTAAAAATTTTAAATGCTTGAT
>JAPYTV010000011.1:3554-21061 GCA_029941985.1 Candidatus Pelagibacter sp.
AGATATTATTTATTTTATTTAAATGTTTTAATAATGTTTTTGTAATTAAAAATTTTAAATGCTTGATACTTATTAAATAGATATTATTTATTTTATTTAAATGTTTTAATAATGTTTTTGTAATTAAAAATTTAAACCATTTAATAAATATATTAAATTTTTTTTTTATGTTTTTCATGAAAATTAAATAAGCTTATAATGATAATTTGAAAATGATAAACTCTGAATATTTAAACAATCTTAATAATGCTCAAAAAGAGGCTGTTTTATATCTTGATGGACCTTTATTGATTGTTGCTGGAGCAGGTTCAGGAAAAACTAAAGTGCTTACATCTAGAATTGCACATATTATTAAAGAAAAAAAGGCATTTCCGAACCAAATACTTTCTGTAACATTTACAAATAAAGCTGCAAAAGAAATGCAAAATAGAGTTAGTGCAATACTTAATTCGGAAGCTATTGGGTTATCATGGCTTGGTACATTTCATTCAATTTGTGCAAAACTGTTAAGAAAGCATGCTGGTGCCGCTGGATTAACTTCAAATTTTACAATTATAGATGCGGATGACCAAGTAAGATTAATTAAAAATATATGTAAAGCTGAAAATATAGATATTAAACAATTGGCACCAAAATATATATTATCAATAATCGATCGATGGAAAAATAAAGGATTCTACCCTAATGAAGTTATAGTTAATAAAAATGATATTTTTGAAAAAACTGTTTTACCCCTCTATAAAATTTACCAAAAAAAATTATTAGATTTAAATGCTTGTGATTTTGGTGACTTAATTCTACATGCAGTTAAAATTTTAGTACAAAATTTAGATATAAGAAAAATTTATTCAAATAATTTTAAATATATTTTGGTAGATGAATATCAGGACACAAATTTCATTCAAAGCAAATGGCTAAATTTATTATCTGAAAAACATAAAAATATTTGTTGCGTTGGTGATGATGATCAATCAATTTATAGTTGGCGTGGTGCAGAAATAAAAAACTTTTTAGAGTTTGATAAGGTTTATAAAGATTCTAAAATTATTAGATTAGAAGAAAATTATAGGTCATCACAAAACATTTTATCAGTTGCTTCAAATCTTATTGCCAATAATCAAAATAGAGTTGGAAAAACTTTAAAAACTACAATGGAAAAGGGTGACTTAGTAAAGCTTAATTGTTTTAAAAATGGAAAAGATGAAGCAACATCTGTTTCGGATGAAATTGAAAATAAATTAAAAAAAAAATATTCTCTTAACAATATTGCAATTTTGGTTAGAGCTATATTTCAAACTAGAGAATTTGAAGAACGTTTTCTTAAAATTGGTTTACCATATAGAATTCTAGGTGGTACTAAATTTTATGAAAGAGCTGAAATTAAAGATTGTGTTGCATATCTAAGATTAATTAACCAAGAAAAAGATGATTTAGCTTTTGATAGAGTAGTAAATAATCCCAAAAGATCAATTGGTGAAAGTACAACAAAACAAATTCATGAATATTCAAAAAAAAATATCACAAGTTTAGAGGTAGCTTCAAAAAAATTAATTGAAATGAATTTAATTAAACCAAAAACTAAAATAGGTCTTAGTTCTTTTTTATTTTTAATAGAAAAATGGAGAAATGATTTAAATATAAAAAAAATTAACCACGTAAAATTATTACAATTTGTTTTAGATGAATCTGGTTATTCGACTATGCTTAAAAATAAAAAAGATGTAGATAATGAAAATAGATTAGAAAATATTAAAGAACTTTTAAGTGCGATGAAAGAATTTGACAATCTGGAAAGTTTTTTAGAACATGTTGCCCTTGCTACTTCAATTGATCAAGATTGGGAAGGGGAAAAAGTTAACATGATGACTATGCATGGCTCAAAAGGTTTAGAATTTGATGTTGTTTTTCTCCCTGGTTGGGAAGAAGGTCTATTTCCACATCAAAAATCTATAGAAGAAAAAGGACAAAATGGTCTTGAAGAAGAGAGAAGACTTGCCTACGTAGGAATTACAAGAGCAAAAAAAAATGCTTTAATTTCTTTTTCAATGAATAGATTTTATCAAGGTGATTGGATTGATAGCATGGCATCTAGATTCATTGAAGAGTTACCTGAAAAAAACTTAGAAAAAAATTCATTCTTTGACGAAACTAAAAATGAAGAAGAAGATTTTGAATTTAACCAAGACTTAGATATTGAAGAAGGAACAGGAAGTCCAGGTTGGATTAGATATCAAAAAAGAATTAAATGAATAATAAAAAAATTTTAAAACTAAAAAAATTAATAAATTTTTATAATTTAGATGGATATATAATACCTAAAAATGATGCTTATTTTTCTGAATTCTCACTTCCTGATAGATTAAAAACAATTTCTAACTTTAGTGGTTCAGCAGGATTTGCTATAATATTAAAAAAAGAAAATTTTTTATTTATTGATGGAAGATATACAATCCAAGCACAAATTCAGGCTGGTAAATATTTTAAAATAATTGAAGTACCAAAATTTTCACCAAGAGATATTTTAAAGAAATTTAAAAAAAATTTAACTTTAGGCTTTGATCCACAACTATTCACAAATTCCATACTTAAAAAAAAATTTGGTAGTATTTGTAATTTATTTCCAATTACTAAAAATCTAATAGATATAATTTATAAAAATAAAGGAAGAAACTTTGCTAAACCTTTTTACAATTTGAGTGATAAAATTTCAGGTGAAAATATGAATTCTAAAATTAATAGATTAATAAAAAAAATAAAACTTAAAAAAATTGATAACATATTTATAAGTGCGCCAGAAAATGTTGCTTGGCTATTAAACATAAGGGGAGAAGACAATCCTAATAGTCCTATACCAAATTGTAAAATAATTTTAACAAATAAAAAAAAGATATATTTTTTTTCATGTCCTAAAAAAATTTACAAAATAAAAAAAAATAAAAAATATAAAAATTTTGTCTTCTCTACTTATAAAAACTTTCCTAAAGTAATTGATCAATTAAAAGGAAATAGTTTTTGTATAGATAACTCAACTTGTTCTGTGTCAAATGAAAATACTATAAAATCTTCATTTAGAATTAAACTTGATATAGATCCTTGTTATATTATGAAGGCCATTAAAAATAAATCAGAAATAAAACATATGATTAATACTCATATTAAAGATGGCCTTGCACTAACTAAGTTTATTTTTTGGATTAAAAATATTAATAAAAAGAAAATAACAGAAACAATTGCACAAAATAAATTAGAAAATTTTAGAAAGCTTAATAAAAATTACCTATTTCCAAGTTTTAATACAATTGCTAGTACTGGTTCAAATGGAGCTATTGTTCATTATAGAGCAACTAAAAAATCAGATAAAATTATTAAAAAAAATGACATTTTTTTATGTGACTCTGGCGGCCAATATAAATTTGGAACTACCGACGTCACAAGAACAATTTGTTTTTCAAAACAAAAAAAATCAATTAAAAATATTTTTACCAAAGTTTTACAAGGTCATATAGCGGTTGCACAAACCAACTTAAAAAAAGACAACACTGGACAAAAGATTGATCGCAGAGCTAGAAAATTCTTAAAAAGAGATGGACTTGATTATGCTCATGGCACAGGTCATGGTGTGGGTTTTTTCTTAAATGTTCACGAGGGACCTCAGTCTATATCAAAATATAATTCTATTAAGATTAGAGAAGGCATGATTTTAAGTAATGAACCTGGTTATTATAAAAAAGGAAGTTACGGAATCAGAATAGAAAATTTAGTTTATGTAAAGAAAGATAAAAAAAATTTATACTTCGAAAATTTAACTTTAGCACCAATAGAAAAAGATCTTATAAATTTCAAACTACTTAATAAAAATGAGAAAGATTATTTATTAAAATATCACTTAAATATTTATTCAAAATATTCAAAATTTTTAAATCTAAAAGAGAGAAGATGGTTAGCTAGTCTTATTTAATATTTTCATCCACTCATCTTGATTAATTACGTTAATATTTAACTCTTTCGCATTATTTACTTTTTTTATAGTTGGTTTTTCCCCAATAATTAAAAAATCAAGTTTTTTACTAACATTACTTATTATTTTTCCAGAATTTTGTTCAATTAAAGATTTTGCTTCGGCTCTACTTATTCCATCTAATTTACCAGTCAGCATGAATGTTTTATTTTTTAAAGGCCCATTATCATTAACTTGAGTCACATCAATTACAGTAAGCTTTTCTTTAAGTTTAGATAAAACTTTTAGATTAGTTTGATTAAAAAAAAAGTTTTGAATAGATTTAATTTGTGTTTCTCCAATTCCATCAATATTTGATAATTCGCTAAAGTCTTTATTTATAGACAATTTTAGAAAATTACCTAAAGATTTTAAGTGTCTTGCTAAAAGTTTTGCATTTTCTTGTCCTATATGCCTTATACCTAAGGAATAAATAAACCTTTCAAGTGAAATTTTTTTCTTTTCTTCAATAGAGAATTTTAAATTTGATACTGATAACTCTCCCCACCCTTCCAACACTTTTATTTTTTTATAATCCAGATTAAAAATATCTTGTGGTAATTTAACTAAATTAAGTTTCCAAAAATTTTCTACGATTTTTTTTCCAAATCCATCTATATTAAAGGCCTCTTTAGAAACAAAATGTTTTATTTTTTCTATTGCAATCTTTTCACATTCATAACCTTCGCTTGTGCATCTTCTTACGGCATCTTCTTTTTTGGTAGTTTCGTTAAAATCTTTAACGGTGTTAGACCCACAAGAAGGACAAATTTTTGGAAATATAAATTTTGTTGAGTTCTTAGCTCTTTTTTTTAAATCTACAGAAATAACATGAGGAATAACATCTCCAGCTCTTTCTATTGTTGCAGTATCTCCTATTCTTATATCTTTTCTATTTATTTCGTCTTCATTATGAAGTGTTGCGTTAGAAACCATAACTCCACCAATGTTTACTGGTTTTATCTTGGCTACAGGAGTTAGCGCCCCTGTTCTACCTATCTGAATTTCGACATTTAATATTTGAGATATAGAACTATGTGCAGAAAATTTATGTGCAATAGCCCATCTTGGAGCATTAGCTGCAAAACCCAATCTTTTTTGTAAGTCAAAGTCATTTACTTTGTAGACGATTCCATCAATATCAAATTTTATCTCTTTTCTTTTTTCCTCTAAAATTCTGTGATGTAAAATTAAATTTTTAACACCTTTAATAGTTTTGTTAAATGGATTGGTTTTAAACCCCCATGATTTTAAATTTTTAAGAAAACAAGATTGTGTATTAATTTTCATGCCCTTTTCGAATCCATAAGTATATGCAATAAATTTTAATGGTATTTTTTTTGTAATGGCTGAATCTTTTTGTCTCAGGGATCCCGACGCTGCATTTCTAGGGTTGGCAAATTTTTCATTTATTTTTTCAAAATCATCATTTTGAATAAAAATTTCCCCACGTATATCAATTTCTACAGGAAAATTTTTTGCACTTATCGACTTAGGAATATCTTTTATAGTTTTTAAATTTTTAGTAATATCTTCACCTTCTTTACCATCTCCTCGAGAAAGTCCTTTTATAAATTTACCATTTTTATAAAATAATGAAGCAGAAATACCATCTATCTTGGGTTCTGCGCTGTATTCAACTTGACTTGAATTTTCCAAACTTAAAAAATTTAATATTTTTTTTTCAAAATTAATTAAATCCTCTTCATTGAATGCATTTCCTAATGATAACATCGCAACTTTGTGTTGTGTCTTTTTGAAATTTTTGGAGGGTTTAAAGCCAACCGACTGAGTTGGTGATTTATTACTTTTTAAAAATAAATATTTTTTTTCTAAATTTATGATTTTTTTTTTTAAAAAATCATACTCTTGATCGGGTACAATAGGTTTATTCTTATCAAAATAATATTTATTGTATTCTTGAATTAATTTAATTTTTTTAAAGTAATCTTTCTTAATTTGATCATTGTTCATATCACTCAAAGAGTTTTCGAAATTTTTTTATTATTCCCTTTTTTTCTTTTTTATCTTTTTTAATAATTTTAGTCTTATAACTTTTATTAAATACCTTATATGATCTTTTATACCAATCACTAGAAAGATAATTATATCCTAATAAATTTGCGTATTTTTTTGATTCCTCTAAGAGCCCAATACGATAATGTATTTCAACCAACCTATGAATAGCTTCTTCTGCATAAATAGTAGTTTCATAGTTATTTAAAATATTTTTAAATCTATTAATAGCTGGTATCCATTTTTCTTTTTTAATATAAAATCTTCCTAAGTACATTTCTTTTGATGCCAATATATCATCAATTAAATTAATTTTAAATTTTGAATCTAGAGCAAAATCTGTATTGGGATAATTTTTAACCACAAATTCAAATTTGTTTTTTGCTGTAATTAATGGTTCTAAATCTTTTTTCTCATCGACTATTGTCTGATAATGACTCATAGCTAATAAAAAGTGAGCATAATTTAATCTTTTATCTTTAGGATAAGTTTTAATATATCTTTCTAAATTAAATATTGCCTCAGGATAATAACCGTCAATATAATAAGCATAAGAAGCCATTAGAGCTGATTTTGCTGCCCAGGCTGATTGTGGAAACAACAATTCTGATTCAAGAAATTTTTTTGCTGCATAAAAATATTCACCTCTATTTATATTGTTAAGTCCCTCTGTATAAGTTGAAATCATTTCCATTTCTTGATTAGTTTCTTTTATTTGAGATATTTCTTTTTTATCTTTTGAACAAGACTGAAACGTAATAAAGATTACTACTAACAATA
Source organism: Candidatus Pelagibacter sp. (assembly GCA_029941985.1). Taxonomy (GTDB): domain Bacteria; phylum Pseudomonadota; class Alphaproteobacteria; order Pelagibacterales; family Pelagibacteraceae; genus Pelagibacter. Next base: position 10,348 of record JAPYTV010000011.1, read on the forward strand.
ATTTATATAAAATTTTCATTGGTATATTTTACCGATACTCTTATTTATATAGGATAAAAATTTTATGCAATAGATCTTAAATGACTTTTATTAATAAAAGCATGAGGTAGGTTCTTTTCTTGAATTTCTATTAACGAAAAGTTCTCTTCATTTTGAAAAACTTTTCTGAGTAATTGGTTTGTAAGCTTATGACCACCCTGCGAACAAATAATTTTACCTATTATTTTGTAACCTGCTAGATAAAGGTCTCCCATACAATCTAAAATTTTGTGATTTACAAATTCTTTTTCGTTTCTTAGACCCTCTTTATTTAATATCTTATCTTCTTTTACAACAATTGCATTTTCAAGACTTCCACCTTTTGCCAGTCCCATTTCTTTTAATTTTTTAATGTCTTCAAATAGACAAAATGTTCTGGAATTATAAACATCAGTTAAATCACATTCATATACTTTAATTACGCTTCTCTGATTTCCTATTAAGCTGTTTTCGTATTTAAGTTCAAAATCTATATCTAAACTAACTTTACTAGGTTCAATTGAAATTGTCTTTTTTCCATCTTGGAATTCTATTTTTTTTTCTATTTTAATAATTTTAATAGGTGAGTTACTTGTTTCAATTCCAGATTCTATTATTGCTTCTACAAATAATTTAGCAGAACCATCTAAAATTGGAACTTCCTGATTATCTATTTCTATTAAAGCATTATCTATACCCATGCCATACAATGCACCCATTAAATGCTCTATGGTTGAAACGTTTACACCTTGTTCATTCGAAATAGTTGTACAAAAAACTGCACTACTAACATTAAAAATATTTGGTATTATAATATTATTATATTTAATATCCGTTCTTTTAAAAACTATTCCAGTATTTGGTTCTGCGGGTTTAATTGTTAGGTTAGCATTTAAACCACTATGAAGGCCAACTCCATTAAATATGATATTTTTTTTAATTGTTTTTTGATTTAAAACAGACATCAGAGAACTTATAAATTCTCAAAATAAAATAAGAAAAACAAGAAATGTTACAGGAAAATACTAATTTACTTAAAGAGATGGAAGAGCTTCTCAAAAAAACCTTCTTTTATTTGTTTTTTAGGTACGACTACAACCTCTTGTTTGTTTAAACCTTCACCTAATTTTAGAGCAGATTCACAAATACCTTCTACAGTTTCGTCAAGTAAATCTATTTCCTCAGAAAAAATAATTTTTTCTTTAAATTTATTGTCTAAAATTTTTGAACCTTCTCCCATTAAAATCATTTTATATTTATGTGATTGATCAAAATTTCCATTAAGTTTTATAGATTTAGTACACAACTCTAGAATCTCTTCGATTCTTGCAAAAATTATTTTCTGAATTAAATCAAGTGACAACTTTTTTTCATTTAAAAAATTTTCATTTTTATCAAAATATAGTTTTATTTTTTCAGCATCTATCAAATCTACATTTAAAACTTTAGAAATATCTTTGGTAATATGGTTTCCGCCAATAGGCAAAACATGGAAAAAACTAATTTCATTATTGTTATAACATGTTATCGATGTTTTATTAAAGCCCATATCGATAAATGATATGTTGCTTATTGAAGAAAAATTATCTTTATAATTTGTAGATTTTGCATAACTTGAACAAAAAAATTGATTAATTGAAATATCAAGTTTAAAAAATATTGACTTTAAATCTTCTATCATTTTTTTTGGCAAACAAATAAAAATAATATCAATAGATAGTGAATTACAAGTAATATCTGTTGGTAATAATTTGTAATCAACATTATCAACTTTATAATTTTTAATAATAATATGTATAATATTTAAGTCTGAATAATTTCTTAAGATCTGTTGTTTGCCATCTTGGATCAAAAATTGTATATCTTCTTTTTTTAATTTTAATCCATCAAAATTTTTAGACAGTGAAATACTAACCGATAGTATTTCTGGACTATCTACCATTAAATTTACATCATTTAAATATTCATTAGTATTTTTTTCTAGATTTGAAATAATTTTTTCAATCTCTGAAACTGAATTTAAGTAATCAGTAAAATAATTGCTTTCTGAATAAAAACTTTTTGCTGTATTGTTTTTATTAAATGCACCAGCTCTAATTTTCGATGAACCAAAGTCTAAATAAATTTCAAAATTTTTATTATTCATTTTTTTGTAATAACTTGATTAGTAATTCTTAAATCAATAATTCTATTATTTTTAAATTTATCATCTTTTAAAATATTGTAAGCAATTCTCAATGTTTCATTTATATTACTTTCAGGTAATTTAATTAGAATATCATTAATTGTTAAAATATCCCATCTATTAGAGGGGTAAAAAAATATTGATTTTAAATCATAAAATTTAAATTCAGAATTTTCTATAATTTTTTTAAATTCTAAAAATTTTTTAGAATTAAATTCACCAAATAAAAAAGGTAGCGTTTTATTTACTTCTTTATTTTCTATGAGCTTACCATTTGACCCTATAAAAAGTTGATTATTGCCTGAAATTCTTGCAACAAGTTTGGTTGGTTCTATTTCTACATTAATCTCTCCAGGATAAATTTTTTTGACTCTATAACTTTCTACTAGATTGTATTGAGAAATTATCTTTTTAATACTTTCTTGATTAATAAAAAAAATATTTCCAAATAATAATTTGTTAAGTTTATCTTCTATTTGTTGATTATTATTAGTTGATAAACCCGACACATAGAACTTTTTAATTTTAACAGAATAGTCGTATTGAAATTCTAAAGATTTATTATTGGTTGTACTTAATATAATTAAAAATATTAGATATATTGCTATCTTATTTTTTTTATCTATTAATTGATGCATCTTTTAAAATCCATTCAATCAGTTGTATAAAGCTTATATCTGAAAACCTTGCAATTTCTGGTACTAGAGACAATTTTGTCATACCAGGTTGAGTATTTATTTCTAATAAATAAAATTTTCCTTTATAAAATTTAAAATCTGATCTAGTTACACCTCTGCATCCTATTGCTTTATGAGCTTTTAAAGCAATATCTGTGATCTTTTTTAAATTTTTTTTATTTAAATCTACTGGAATAATATGCTCTGTTTTTGCTTTTGGATTATATTTCGCTTGATAATCATAAAATTTTCTTTTTGGTTTTAATTCTATTGTCCCTAACTTTTTTTTATTCATTATTGCTACTTGGATTTCTCTACCAGCAATAAATTCTTCAATTAAAATTTCTTTGTAAGGGCTTAATATTTTTAAGCTTTTTAATATATTTTTTTTATTACATATATAAACATTAACACTAGATCCTTCATTAATTGGTTTAATTACTACAGGAAATTTTAATTTATTTTCAATTTTTTTAATTATATTTTTTTCATTTTTTCCATATATAAATTTAATATACTTAGGTGTTAATATTTTATTTTGAATAAATATTTTTTTTGAAATTTCTTTATCCATTGCAATAGATGATGGAATAACTCCTGAGTGTGTATAGGGAACTTTTTGTGTTTCTAGTATTGTTTGAATATATCCGTCTTCACCAAATTGACCATGCAAGGCATTAAATATTACATCCGGTTTATAGGATTTTATATTTTTTATTAAGTCGTTGTCAGGTTCATAAGTAGCAACTCTATATTTATTTTTTTTTAGTTCTTTGGCTACTTCTTTTCCAGTTTCTAAACTGATTAACCTTTCTTTAGAAATTCCCCCACAAAGAACTAAAACTTTTTTTTTCATAGTTATTCTAATATTTTTATTTCCTTTTCTAATTTTATTCCTGTTTTTTTCTCAACACACTCAGCAACAAAATCTATCAATTTTTTCATATCATTGAAACTAGCGTTATTTTTATTCACAAAAAAATTACAATGTTTTTTAGAAATACATGCATCGCCAATACTTGTGTTTAATGGTACAGACTCTCTTATAAGTTCCCAAACTTTCTTATTTGTTTGTTTGATAGGATTTTTAAATGTGCTCCCGCTTGTTTTAATCTTTGTTGGTTGAACATTATCTTTTGCTATTTTTAATGTTTTCATTTCTTCTTCTATTTTATCTCGAGCCTTTTTTTCTCCTTTAAAAGAAGCACTTAAAAAAATTAAATCTTTAGATAGGTCATTATTTCTATATTCAAATAAAATTTTGTTTGCCGAAATCGTAACAACTCTTCCTGTTCTATCAATAGCTTGAACTGAAACTAATATGTCTTTAAACTCTCTATCAAAGCAGCCAGCATTCATTCTTAAACCGCCACCTATAGTTCCTGGTATACATGATAAAAATTCAAGACCACCAATTTCATTGTCACGTGCAAATTCAGCTAATTTTTTATCGCTACACGCGCTGCCTGCAACAATAATACCATTGGGTAATAATGAAATATTAGAAAAATTTTTGCCTAATTTAACAACAATACCATTAAAATTATTGTCATTAATAAGAATATTTGAACCTGCACCTAAAGTAAAAATTTTCTCTTTTGTACCAAATTTATTTAAAAATATAGCTAAATTTGAGAATGTTTCTGGTTTAAAATAAACTTTTGTTTTTCCTCCTATATTAAACCAATTACTTTTTTTTAAATCGTAATCAAAATCAAATTTACTATTTGTCTCTTTTGAAAATTTTTTTATTTCATCAATTAACATTATATTAGTTTTGGTAACTCTCTCATCCAACTTGAAATTGAACCAGCACCCATTCCAATTACTATTTTTTTTCCATAAATATTGTTTTTAATAAATTTTGCTAATTGATATTGGTCGTCAACTAAATAAACTTTAACTTTAGAGTTTTTAATAATATCTTTAGCAAAATTGTTGTAATTAAATCCTAATTTTAATTTTTCTCCCGCTGCATATACTGGGCACAAAATTACAGAATTAGCTTTTTTAAATGATAGACTAAAATCCTTTTTTAAGTCTTTTAATCTTGATATTCTATGAGGCTGAAATACACATATTATTTCATTCTTTTTATAAGCTGCTCTTACTCCATTAAGCACTTCTTTAATTTCTGTTGGGTGATGAGCATAATCATCATAGAAATTTGTTTCATAACGAGTAAATATTTTATTAAATCTTCTTTGTACTCCTTTAAATTCTTTTAAGCCTTGTTTAATAATTTTTTTTGATATTCCAATAGTTAAAGCTACTGCTGCTGATGCAGTTGAATTTCTAATATTGTGAATACCTAAAAGTGGAATCTTTATTTTTTTGATTAATATATTTTTTTTTCCTGGTAGTTTAATTGACAAATCAAACTCAGAAAATTCTTTTTCTTGCTTTATATTCTTAATATAAAACTGTGATTTTGAATTTGTTCCATAAGTATAATAGTTTTTTATTTTAAGTTTCTTAAGTAATTCGTTGCTATTTTTATCATCAATACAAATAAATGATTTTCCAAATGATGGAACTTTATTAATAAATTTTATAAATAAATTTTTTAGCTCATCCATAGATCTATAAAAATCCATATGTTCTCTATCAATGTTTGTTACAATAGAGTATGTTGATGGAACTTGAATAAAACTACCATCAGATTCGTCAGCTTCTAAAATACACCAGTCGCTCTTTCCTAGTCTAGCTGAATTATTAAAAGAATTAAGAACTCCCCCATTTATAATTGTTGGATCTAATTTTGTTTTTGAAAATATTGCAGCTATTAAAGAAGTTGTAGTTGTCTTTCCATGTGATCCTGTTACAACAATATTTTTAGTTAAAGACACTATGTGTGCCAACATTTCACCTCTCTTATAAATTGGTAATTGTTTTTTTTGAGCCTCAATTAATTCTGGATTATTTTTTTTAATTGCTGAAGAAATAACTAAAATTGTTGCTTTATTTATATTCTTTTTTTTGTGTCCTGTTGAAATTTTTATTTTATTTTTTTTTAATCTATCAATATTTTTATTATTATAAATATCACTACCCTGAACATTAAAACCCATACCTTTCATTATTAAAGAAAGGCCACTCATACCAATTCCTCCAATACCAACGAAATGTATAATCTCAGTTTTCGCTAATTCAATTTTCATTAATTATATTTATAATTTTTTGATTTATATTATTCCATGTATTTTGATAGGTAAAATTTCTCATATTCTTTTTTTTATCTAAATATTCTTCTTTATTTTCAATAATATTAACTAATTTTTCTACTAGGATGGTGTTGTTAATTTCATTTTGATTCAAAATCCAATTACAACCAAGTTGCTGATAGAATAATGCATTTTCTAGCTGATGATTATCTTTAGCAATAGGAAGTGGTATAGCGATATGAGGTATATTTAGAAAAATTAATTCTGCTAATGTAGATGCTCCAGCTCTAGTTATACATATATTTGATTTGCTCATAAAATTAAATATATCCTCCTTAAAATCAAATAGTTCATTTTCAATTTTATTTTTTAAATAAAAATTTTTTAAATTATTATAATTATTTAGGCTAGTTTGTTGAAAAATTTTTAACTTAAACTTTTTTGACAATTCTATTATTGAATTTTGAATCGCATTATCAAATAATTTTGCACCTTGGCTTCCACCTATTATTAATAAATTGATCTCTTTATTCATATCTTCAGCTACTTTGACAGTATAAAATTCTTTTCTTAATATTGCTGGAATTAAAGAAATTTTATTTTTTAATTTTTTTGGAAAGTTTTTAATATTTTCAGAATAACAAAAAATCCTTATACAAGAATTAATAAAAAATTTGTTTGATCTACCCAATACCATATTTGGTTCAAATAAAAATAATTTTATGTTAAGTATTTTAGATGCCATACATAAAGGTAAGGACATATAACCACCTGTTGATATCAATATCTTAATTTTTTCTCTTTTTAAGAAAAAGAAAGATTTAAGAGTTAAACTTAATAATAAAAAAATTTGAAAAGGTAATAAAAAAATGTTTTTTGATATTTTAGGTACATTAAAAATTTCTATATTATATTTATCTTTATCTAAAAATTGAATTCCCCTATGATCAGAGGTTATAGAAATATCAAATTCATCTTTTAAATGTTCATAAAGGATTGTTGCGGGAACCACATGTCCTCCAGAACCTCCTGTACTAATTAAAATTTTTTTTTTCATATTAATTAATTTTTCTTTTTGTTAAATTCAAAATCATACCAGATAGAATAGACACCCCTATAATTGAAGAGCCACCATAGCTTAAAAACGGCAAAGTCATACCTGTTGTTGGAAATAATCTAATATTAACACCTACATGGATTAATGCTTGGGCTACAATAAGAGTAATTGATCCTACTAGAACTAGTTTTATTTTTTCGTTTTCTTCCAAATATACTTTTTTAAATACGCTGTAGATAAAAAATAAAAATATTACTAATATTAAAATAATTATAACAACACCAAATTCCTCTGATATTACAGAAATTATAAAATCTGTATGTGTCTCAGATCCTTTATACTTTAACGTTCCCTCACCAATACCTTTTCCAAAAAAACCACCACTTGAGATTCCATCAACTGACTTTGCCGCTTGAACACCATATGTTCCAGTATCTTGGTTAAAAAAAGAGAAAATTCTTTTTCTTATGTAATCAAATTTAGAAATATAGAAGACCATATAAATTAGAGATACTAGTGAAATACCAAAAAAGGTAAAAAATATCACAAGGCTTATTCCTGAAATAAAAACCAAAGTTAACCAAGATAAAAAAATGAGTAAAGTTTGTCCAATATCGGGTTGCATCATCAACAAAAAAAATATTGGAACTATCACAATAAAACTAACAAAATATTTATAGTAAATATGAATATTTTTTTCACTACTTAAAATAGTAGCAAGAAAAATTATTGTAAAAGGTTTAACAAGCTCTATAGGTTGAAATCTTGGTAAAAAAAATAAGTCAAGCCACCGTTTTGCCCCATGAACCTCTGTGCCAACTATTGGCACTAAAAATAAAAAAAATAAAGAAATAAAAAATAAAAAAATTGAAAGTCTAAAAAGATTTTTTTCACTCAAAGATGAGAAAAATATTAAAATAGCTATTCCAAGAAAAATATATACTAAGTGTTTAAAAAAGAAAAAATAATTATTAGTTTCTAGTTTATCAGATGCGATTAAAGAAGTTGACGCAAGTGAAAAAAATAGTCCCAAACTAAATAAAAGCAAAATTAATAAAAAAATTGTTTTATCAATATTCTTCCACCAACCATAATAGAATCTATAAATTGAATTATCGTTTGACATTAGTAAACTCTTTAATAAGATTATTAAAATATTTTCCTCTTTCTTCAAAATTTTCAAAACTATCGAAAGAAGCTGCCGCAGGACTAAAAAAAATAGTTTGGTGATTTTTATTTTTACTACTTTTTATATCTAAAAAAATTTTTTTAATTAAAATTTTTAAATTTGTAAAAGTTTCATATCTTATTACTTTTTTTAACTCTTTTATAAAAAAACTTTTATTTTTACCAAAAATATATGCTTTAAAGTTTTTACAATTATTTTTAGATAATAAAAATTTATCGCCTTTTTTTGCTAAGCCTCCAACTATCCAATAAACATTGGACATTGATTTTAAAATGCTTACTGATGATGAAAAACTCGTTGCTTTAGAATCGTTAATAATGGTCAACTCTTTTGATCTAAAAATTATTTGCTGTCTATATTTTAAACCCTTAAAATTATTTAAAGTTTTAAGTAAATCTTTTTTTTTAATATTAAGTTTTTTTGTTATCTCAATAATAAAAGATAAATTTTCTTTATTACCTTCTGTCATAAAAAATGGATTATTTATTTTTTTTAAAATTTTTGGATTTAAATTCTTATTAATTTTAATGATTTTACAAAGAATTTTTGTTGTTTTTATCTTTTTTTTTATATATAAATTTTTTGTATTTAAGAATCCAAAATCTTTATTGGTTTGATTTTTAATTAATTTAAACTTTGCATTAATATAGTTTTTTAATGTGATATGCCTTTCTAAATGATCTGGTGAAATATTTAGTATTGCACCAAAATTGGCCTTAAATAATTGACTGTATTCTATTTGATAAGAAGATGCTTCAATTACAAAAATTGTATTCTTTTTGATATTTTTCTCAAGTAAAATTGGGTTTCCTATGTTACCAACTAAACGAGCATCAAATTTTTGATCTTTTAATACTTCATATAGAATTTTTGCAGTTGTAGATTTTCCGTTTGTTCCTGTAATAGTAATATTTTTATTTTTTCCATATAAACTATAAAAAATATCTAAGTCAGTTTTAATTTTATTGGAATTCTTTTGTAAGTATTTTCTAAGTAGACATTTATTAACATTAATTCCAGGGCTTATTACTATGTGATCAAATTTTTTATTTTTAATATCATTGTATTTAATTAGTTTTTTTTTTATGTCTATATTTTTAATGGGAAATTTTTTATCATCAAATAAATAAAGTTTGCTTTGTTTTTTTAGGCACTGATATGTTGATAAACCACTTTTGCCAAGTCCATAAATTAAAATTTTTTTTTCAAAAAAGATATTTTCATTTTTTGACATTATCTTAATTTTAATGTTGCTAAACCTATCATTGCTAGAATTATAGAAATAATCCAAAATCTAATAACTATAGTAGATTCTGCCCAGCCTTTTTTTTCAAAATGATGATGTATTGGTGCCATCATAAAAACTCTTTTTCCTGTTAGTTTATATGAAACAACTTGAACAATTACAGAAATCGCTTCAAGCACAAACAGTCCTCCAGTAATAGCTAAAACTATTTCATGCTTCGTAATTATTCCAACAGCCCCTAGTGAACCACCAAGTGCTAAGGATCCTGTGTCTCCCATAAAAATTTTTGCTGGTGGTGCATTAAACCATAAAAAACCAAGGCAGGCTCCTATGATGGATCCACAAAATACTGAAGCTTCACCAACACCTTGAATGTAAGGTATCTGTAAATAATCTGAAAAAACTATATTGCCAGTAACATAACTAATAAACGCAAAACATCCTGCTACCATTATAACTGGAACAGTCGCCAATCCATCTAGTCCGTCTGTTAAATTTACAGCATTTGATGATCCCACAATTATAAACACTGAAAATGGTATAAAAAACCAACCAAGATTTATTATCAAATTTTTAAAAAAAGGAAAATATAAATTTGTTAAATCAGCATGATCAGAAAAATGACTCAATAGGATTATACCTACTATTGCTATTAAAATTTGTGAGATAATTTTAAATCTAAATGAAATACCTGAAGAATTTTGATGTTTAATCTTTTTATAATCATCGTACGCTCCTAAAAAACCAAAAGAAGTCACAATAAAAATTAGAAACCAAATATAACTACTAGATAAATCTCCCCATAACAAAATACCTGAAAATAACCCTATAAGAATTAGTAATCCACCCATAGTGGGAGTGCCTATTTTTTTTATGATATGATCAGTCGGTCCATCATCTCTTATCGGATTTAAAATCTGTTTAGCTGAAAAAAAATTTATGAACGGGGTACCTATTAACAATACTATCATCATAGAAGTAAACATTGCCAATCCAGTTCTAAAAGTAAGATACTTAAAGACATTTAGAAATGTATGTTGGTCTACAAATTCTAGAATTAGATTATAAAGCATTAATTTCTCCAGTCTTTAAAGAGTTAGTTAATTTGTAAAGTCCTGTAGAATTTGAACCTTTAATCATTAGATAATCATTATTATTTATATTGTTTTTTATCAAAT
>JAPYTV010000012.1 GCA_029941985.1 Candidatus Pelagibacter sp.
GATCGCCTGTCACGCGATAGGTCGAGGGTTCGAGTCCCTTCACTCCCGCCACTTTTTATTCAATAATAATTGTGAATATTCTGAAAATTGTACTGATGATCTCTTCAACATACTATCAAACCTGATATATAGTTCACATGCTTTCTGAATTTTTAAAAGATTATTTATCAATTATTTTATTTTTAATTATTGCTCTTGGCTTAAGTTGCGCATTTATTATGGTAAATTTTATTATTGCACCAAAAAATCCAGATCCTGAAAAATTATCGCCATATGAATGTGGTTTTGAACCTTTTGAAGATTCAAGAATGAAATTTGAAGTAAGGTTTTATTTGGTAGCAATTCTTTTTATAATTTTTGATTTAGAAATAGCTTTTTTATTTCCATGGGCAATTACTTTAGGAAACATAGGTTTATTAGGTTTTAGCTCAATGATGATTTTTTTATTTATTCTTACTGTAGGATTTATTTATGAATGGAAAAAAGGTGCCTTAGATTGGGAGTAGTATTTTAAGAAAAAAATTTATGAATTTAAAAGAAAAAGAAAAAAAAATACCAGATGAGTTTAAAAAACTTTCTGAAGATTTTAGTAAAAATGGTTTTATAACAACATCTTTAGATAACTTGATTAATTGGTCTAGATCAGGATCTCTTCATTGGATGACTTTTGGACTTGCATGTTGTGCTGTTGAAATGATGCAAACAGCAATGCCAAGATACGACCTTGAGAGATTTGGTGCGGCACCAAGAGGCTCTCCTAGACAATCAGATGTAATGATAGTAGCAGGAACTTTAACAAATAAAATGGCACCAGCTCTTAGAAAAGTTTATGATCAAATGCCCGAACCAAGATATGTAATTTCAATGGGCAGCTGCGCTAATGGAGGTGGTTATTATCATTATTCATATTCAGTAGTACGTGGTTGTGATCGTATTGTTCCAGTTGATATTTATGTCCCAGGCTGTCCTCCTTCAGCAGAAGCCTTGCTATATGGTATTATGCAACTACAAAAAAAAATTAGAAATAAAGGTTCAATAAATAGATAATAAATATGATTACTTTAATTGATCTAGAAAAAAAAATTAATTCAGAACTGACAACTAAAATAAAAAAATCTGAGATTAAACATAATCAACTTTATTTAAATACTGATAGTGAAGATATAATTGACATTTGTTTATTTATTAAAAGCAACAAAGATACTAAGTTTAGACAGTTAATAGATATTACAGTAGTTGATTATCCAGAAAATGTTCAGCGTTTCAAAGTTGTTTATTTATTTTTAAGTCATGAATTTAACCAAAGAATAATATTGAGTTATTTAATTAATGAAAATGAGGTTGTTCCTTCTTTAACTTCAATTTTCCCTGCTGCTAATTGGATGGAAAGAGAGGTATTTGATATGTATGGTGTTAAATTTAAAGATCATCCAGATTTAAGAAGAATATTGACAGATTATGAATTTGAAGGTCATCCATTAAGAAAAGATTTTCCGTTAACAGGTCATACAGAAGTTAGATATAGCGAAGAACAAAAAAAAGTTATTAAGGAAAAAGTTAAATTAGAACAAAATTATAGAAATTTTGATTACGAAAGTCCTTGGGAAGGAACAAAATATATTAAAGAACAAACTGAAAAAAATAATGACAAAAAAAACTAAAACATTAAAACTTAACTTTGGACCTCAACATCCAGCTGCTCACGGAGTTTTGAGATTAATTTTAGAATTAGATGGTGAAGTTGTAGAAAAAGCAGATCCTCATATAGGTTTATTGCATAGAGGTACTGAAAAATTGATTGAAAATAAAACTTACATGCAAGCAGTTCCTTATTTTGACAGATTAGATTATGTGGCTCCTATGAATCAAGAACATGCTTTTGCATTAGCTATAGAAAAGATTTTGAAAATTAATGTTCCAATAAGAGCTCAATTTATTAGAGTTATGTTTTGTGAAATTGGAAGAATTTTAAGTCATATATTGAACGTGACCACACAAGCTCTTGATGTTGGTGCATTAACCCCTTCTCTTTGGGGCTTTGAAGAACGTGAAACATTAATGACATTTTACGAAAGAGTTTCAGGATCAAGACTGCATGCAAATTATTTTAGAGCCGGTGGTGTGCACCAAGATCTTCCAAAAGGTTTAGAAGAAGATATTGAAAAATTCTGCATTTCATTTCCTAAAGTTATTGATGATCTAGAAACACTTTTAACTGATAATAGAATATTTAAACAAAGGAATGTTGATATAGGTATAGTAACAAAAGAGGATGCTTTGGATTATTCATTTAGTGGGGTTATGATTAGAGGATCTGGTGTTCCTTGGGATTTAAGAAAATCTCAGCCTTATGATTGTTATGATAAGGTAGATTTTAAAATTCCAGTAGGAAAAAATGGTGATTGTTACGATAGATATTTATGTAGAATAGAAGAGATGAGAGAAAGTGTTTTCATTATTAAACAATGTTTGTCCAAAATTGAAAAAGGTCCAATAAAATCTTTAGATTGGAAAATTACTCCTCCACCTAAGAATGATATTAAGCAATCAATGGAAGCCTTAATTCATCACTTTAAATTGTTTACCGAAGGATATCGAGTTGATAAAGATGAAATCTATACATGTGTTGAGGCACCCAAAGGTGAATTTGGTGTTTATTTAATCTCAGATGGTTCAAGCAAGCCTTATAAATGTAAAATTAGAGCCCCAGGGTTTTCTCATCTACAAGCTTTGGATTATTTAATTAAAGGACATATGCTAGCTGATGTTCCTGCTGTTTTAGGCTCATTAGATATTGTATTTGGTGAGGTTGATAGATGAGTTTAAAAAAAGTTTCTAAAGAACAACCTAAAAGTTTTGAATTTAATTCAAACAGTTTAGATGCGGCTAAAAAAATTGTATCAAAATATCCAGAAGGAAAACAGCAGAGTGCTGTTATGGCATTACTTTATATAGCTCAGAGACAAAATGATAATTGGATTCCTTTAGTAGCAATGAAGTATATTGGAAAATTTTTAGAGATGCCTTATATTAAAGTTTATGAGGTGGCTACTTTTTATACAATGTATAATCTTACTCCAGTAGGAAAGCATTTTGTTCAGGTATGTACAACAACTCCTTGTATGATTAGAGGTGCTTACAAACTTGTTGAAGCATGTAAGAAAAAAATTTCAGAAAAAGAAAATGAATTATCTAAAGATAAAAACTGTTCTTGGATGGAGGTAGAGTGTTTAGGTGCTTGTGTTAACGCACCCATGATGCAAATTAATGATGATTACTATGAAGATTTAGATAAAGAAAAAACATTAAAAATTTTAGATGAAATATTAAGTGGTAAAACTCCAAAACCAGGATCTTATAGAGGACGTTTAAATGCTGAACCTGAAAATAATAGAAAAACATTAATGGATATTAAAAATGCTTAAAGACGAAGATAGAATATTTCAAAATTTATATAATGATAAAGGTTCAGATTTTGTCTCTTCAAAAGAAAGAGGTGACTGGACTAATACTAAAGAACTTTGTGAAAAAGGTAGAGAGTGGATTATTAATGAAGTTAAAATTTCTGAACTTAGAGGAAGAGGTGGGGCTGGTTTTCCAACAGGTTTAAAATGGTCTTTTGCACCAAAAGAGGTTGGTTCAAGACCTCATTATTTAGTTATTAATGCTGATGAATCTGAACCTGGTACTTGTAAAGATAGAGATATACTAAGATTTGAACCTCATAAATTAATAGAAGGATGCTTAATCACTTCTTATGCTGTTAACGCACACACATGCTATATTTATATTAGAGGTGAATATTTTAATGAAGGTCAAAAACTTCAAGCAGCAATAGATGAAGCTTATGAAAAAAAATTAATTGGAAAAAATGCGTCTGGAACGGACTGGGATTTTGATATTCATATTCACTATGGAGCAGGAGCATATATTTGTGGAGAAGAAACTGCATTACTTGAAAGTTTAGAAGGTAAGAAAGGTCAACCAAGATTAAAACCACCTTTCCCTGCATTAATTGGTTTATATGGTTGTCCTACTATTATTAACAATGTTGAAACAGTGGCTGTTGTCCCTACTATTTTAAGAAAAGGTGGTAAATGGTTTGCTTCTTTAGGAAAACCAAAAAATACTGGAACTAAAATTTTTTGTATATCAGGAAATGTTAACAATCCAGGTAATGTTGAAGAAGAAATGGGCATTTCGTTAAAAGAATTAATAGAAACACATGCAGGAGGAGTAATTGGTGGATGGAATAATTTAAAAGCTGTGATACCAGGAGGTTCTTCAATGCCTCTATTACCAAAAAAAGATTGTGAAACAATTACTATGGATTTTGATTCATTAATTGCTAAAAAAAGTGGTTTAGGAACAGCAGGTATAGTTGTTATAAATAAAGACCAAGACATTATTAAATGTATGGCACGTATTGCACGTTTTTATAAACATGAAAGTTGTGGACAATGCACACCTTGTAGAGAAGGAACTGGCTGGATGTGGAGAATGTTAGAAAGAATGGCTAAAGGAGAAGCTGCAAGAGAAGAAGTAGATATGTTAATGGATGTAACAAAACAGATTGAAGGACATACTATTTGTGCCTTTGGCGAAGGTTCCTCTTGGCCGGTACAAGGATTATTAAGAAATTTTAAAAAAGAAATTCAAGAAAAAAATAATTTTAGTCCGATATTTAATACAAATAAAGATATTCCATATTTAGTTGATCAACATTTATTAGATAAAAAAAATGCTTAAATTAAAAGTTAACAATATTGAGGTTGAAGTTGAAGAAGGACTAACCGTACTTCAAGTTTGTGAAAAAGCTGGAGTTGAAATACCAAGATTTTGTTATCATGAAAAATTATCAATAGCTGGTAACTGTAGGATGTGTTTAGTTGAAATAGAAAAATCTCCTAAACCAGTTGCTTCGTGTGCAATGCCTGCTATCGAAGGCATGAATATTAAAACAAATACAGAATTTGTTGAAAAAGCCAGAAAAGGAGTGATGGAATTTTTATTAGCAAACCATCCCTTGGACTGTCCGGTTTGTGATCAAGGTGGTGAATGTGATTTACAGGATCAGTCTATGTTTTATGGAGTGGATAAATCTAGATATAAAGAAAATAAAAGAGAGGTTCCTGAAAAAAATATGGGACCATTAATTAAAACTCAAATGACTAGATGTATACATTGTACAAGATGTATTAGATTTGCAACTGAAGTTGCTGGGGTTCCTGAACTTGGAGCAATAGGAAGAGGGGAAGATATGCAGATTACAACGTACCTTGAGCAATCAATGCAGTCTGAATTATCTGCAAATGTTGTTGATTTATGTCCAGTTGGGGCATTAACATCTAAACCTTATGTATTTGAAGCAAGACCATGGGAGTTAAAAAAAACAGAAACAATTGATGTTATGGATGCCATAGGCTCTAACATTAGAGTAGATACATATGGCTGGGAAGTAAAAAGGGTTTTACCCAGAATTAATGAAGATATTAACGAAGAATGGATTTCAGACAAAACAAGATACGCTTGTGACGGTTTGCTAAATCAACGTTTAGACACTCCTTATATAAAATATAATGGTAAGTTTGAAAAAGCATCATGGAGTGAAGTTTTTAATATAATAAAATCTAAGTTTAAAAATGCTGATAAAGAAAAAATATGTGGAATATCAGGTGATTTAGTGAATATGGAAACTCTTTATATATTTAAAGAGTTTTTCAATAAAACATTGGGATCTCATAATATTGAATCAAGAAGTGACCACACTTATTTAAATCCTGATAAAAGAGAAAATTATCTTTTTAATTCAGCGATTAACGGAATTGAAGAAGCAGATTTTATCTTATTAATTGGAAGTAATCCTAGATATGAGGCGACTATTTTAAATGCACGTATTAGAAAATCTTACATGAAAAATAAAACGAAAATTATATCCTTAAATGATGTTGGTGATCTTACTTACCCTTATTCATCATTAAATGGTGATATTGAAAATATAAAAAATATTGTTGAAGACAAACATGAAATATCTAATTTAATTAAAGAAGCTAAAAAACCTTTAATTATATTTGGACAATCAGCCTTAAAATCAAATTCCTCAAAGTATATTTTTGAATCAGTTAAATCATTTTTACATAAAAATAACAAAATATCTAATGAATGGAATTCATTAAATGTTATTTCTGAAAATGCATCTACAGTTGGTGGATTTGATTTAGGACTATATAAAACTGAAAATGGTTCAAATAAGGTGCTAAAGGATTTAGAAAATCACAAATTTGAAATTGTGTATTTGTTAGGTCAAGATAGTTTAAAATTTAAAAAACAAAATGAATTTATAATTTATCAAGGAAGTCATGGAGACAAAGGAGCTGAGATGGCAGATATTATACTCCCTGGCGCCGCTTATACAGAGCAGAATGGTTATTTTACAAATCTTGAAGGTATATTACAAAAAGCTTACAAGGCATCTTACCCGCCAGAAGAAGCAAAAGAAGACTGGTTAATAATAAATGAATTAGCAGAAGTAATGAATCATAGAAAACTATTTAACGATAAAGATGAATTGGATAGTAGCTTGATCAATCAGATAAATTTATATATTGAAAAAAATAATTCTAAAGAATTTTCAGATATTAAAAATTTAAATTTTGAAAAAGAACTTTTGAAAATTGATAATGAAGATTATTACTTTTCAAATGTTATTACCAGAGCCTCTAAAACAATGTTTGAATGTAAAAAAGCTAAAACTAATTTAAAATCTACAGGAACGGATGGTTAATATGATTCAATATTTACATATAATTTTCTTAGAAATATATAAGATTTTATTTTTATTAGTTCCCGTTCTTGTTTCTGTTGCAATGATTGTTTGGCTTGATCGTCGTATTTGGGCTTTTGTTCAAAAAAGACAAGGACCAAATGTTGTTGGACCTTTTGGTTTACTTCAATCATTGGCGGATGCATTAAAGTATATGTTTAAAGAAGTCATTGTTCCTTCAAGTGCCAATAAAGTAATCTTTATACTAGCTCCAATAGTTACAATGACATTGGCCTTGATATCATGGGCTGTCATACCTTTTAGTGCAACTCAAGTAATAGCCGATATAAACGTAGGTATACTCTATTTATTTGCAGTATCTTCATTAGGTGTTTATGGAATTATTATGGGAGGTTGGGCTTCTAACTCTAAGTATCCTTTTTTAGGTGCTATTAGATCTGCAGCTCAAATGGTATCGTATGAAGTTTCAATTGGTATTATCATAATTAATGTTTTGCTTTGTGTTGGTTCATTGAATTTAAATGATATTGTGATGGCACAAGAGAATTTATGGTTTGTAATACCATTATTTCCAATGTTTGTAATTTTTTTTATATCTGCGTTAGCAGAAACTAATCGTCCACCGTTTGATCTACCAGAAGCTGAAGCCGAACTTGTTGCGGGATACCAAACAGAGTATTCAGGAATGATGTATGCAATGTTTTGGTTGGGTGAATATGCTAATATTTTATTAATGTGCGCTTTGGGTTCAATCCTTTTTTTAGGTGGATGGTTATCACCAATAGAAATTTATCCATTTAGTTTAATTCCAGGTTTTATTTGGTTAATCTTTAAGATATTGTTTCTTTTTGTATTGTTTGCATTAGTAAAAGCCATTGTACCAAGATATAGATATGATCAGTTAATGAGATTGGGTTGGAAAATATTCTTACCTTTATCATTAACTTGGGTAGTGCTTACAGCAAGCTATTTATTTTATTTTAACCTATTACCAACAAGTTAATTATGAAAATTTCTAGAATATTTAAAACAATTTTTTTATTAGATTTTTTAAGTGGCCTTATTATTGCAGTAAAAGAAATTTTTAAATCAAAAAAAACTATCAATTATCCTTTTGAAAAAGGAAAAGTTAGCCCAAGGTTTAGAGGAGAGCATGCTTTAAGAAGATATGCTAATGGTGAAGAAAGATGTATTGCTTGTAAATTATGTGAAGCAGTATGTCCTGCTCAAGCTATAACAATTGAATCATCTGAAAGAGAAGATGGTAGTAGAAAAACTACTAGATATGATATTGATATGATGAAATGTATTTATTGTGGACTTTGTGAAGAGTCATGTCCTGTTGATGCTATTGTACAAGGTCCTAACTTTGAATTTTCAACAGAGACTAGAGAAGAGCTTTATTATAATAAAGAAAAATTATTAGATAATGGAGACAGATGGGAAAGTATCTTAGCTGCAAATATTAGAGCTGATAATTTTTATCGATAATAATTATGTTAGCTCATTCAATTTTTTTTTATACTTTTTCATTAATTGCTATTATTTCAGCAATCATGGTTACAGTTTCAAAAAATACAGTTCACTCAGTTTTTTTTTTAATATTAGATTTTATTAGCATTTCATGTCTATTCATTATGATTGGTGCCGAATTTCTTGGAATGATTATGTTGATTGTTTATGTCGGTGCTGTAGCAGTTTTATTTTTATTTGTTGTGATGATGTTAAATGTAGCCCAGCAAAAAAATCAATGGTTTAGTTCTGAAGGTAGCTCTAAACACATACCTATAGGTTTAATAATTAGCACAATCATTTTTTTTGAATTAATTATTGTTATTGGTGGGTGGAAATTTAAACCAGATCTAGTTACATCAATGTCACTTACTATTGATCAAAACATAAGTAACACTCATTCAATTGGGTATATTTTATATACCGATTATATTCATGTATTTCAGTTAAGCGGAATGCTCCTATTAGTAGCCATGATTGGTGCAATTGTTCTAACTTTCAGACAAAGAACTGGTGTTAAAAGGCAAAGCTATTTTAATCAAATATCTCGAGAGAGAGCCGATGGAGTTGAGATGATAGAAGTTCCTAGAAATAAAGGAGTTAAAGTTGATGATTGATATAGGATTAGGACATTATCTAACTCTTGGTGCCATGATTTTTACGATTGGCGTAGCTGGTATCTTTCTTAATAGAAAAAATGTTATTGTAATTTTAATGAGTATAGAGCTAATTTTATTAGCGGTTAATATAAACTTAGTATCCTTTTCTATATTCATAAATGATTTAACTGGTCAAATTTTTACTCTCTTTATACTAACTGTTGCAGCCGCAGAAGCTGCAATAGGATTAGCTATAATAGTTGTTTATTATCGTAATTCATCAACTGTTGATGTTGAAAAAATAGATAGCTTAAAAGGATAATATGGAAATTACATTATTATTTCTTCCATTAATTGCATCAATTATCTCAGGTTTTTTTGGAAAATATATTGGTGATAGAAATTCAGAAATAGTTACAAGTTTATTTGTTTCAATCTCTGCTATTTTAGCTTTAATTTTATTTTATAATGTAATTTTTAATCATTATGAAAACAACATTGTTGTTGCATCATGGATAAATTCAGGAACTTTAAATGTTAATTGGTCAATTAAAGTTGATGCATTATCTTCCGTAATGTTAGTTGTAGTAACTTTTATTTCATCATTAGTTCATATCTACTCAATTGGTTATATGTCTCATGATCCACATAAAACAAGATTCATGGCTTATCTATCTCTTTTTACATTTGCGATGTTAACTTTAGTTACAGCGGACAATTTTCTTCAGTTATTTTTTGGTTGGGAGGGTGTAGGTCTTTGTTCATATTTTTTAATTGGTTTTTGGTTTAAAAAAGATTCAGCTAATGCGGCAGCAATAAAAGCCTTTGTAGTTAATAGAGTGGGAGATTTTGGATTCGCTTTAGGTATTTTTCTAATTTTTTATTTATTTGGAACAGTGAATTATTCCGAAGTGTTTGAACAAGTTCCACAAATTATCGATAAAAAGTTATTGTTTCTTGGGATATATATCAAAGCAATAGATCTAATTTGTATTCTACTATTTATTGGTGCGATGGGTAAATCAGCACAATTTTTTTTACATACTTGGTTGCCAGATGCAATGGAAGGTCCAACACCTGTGTCTGCGTTAATTCATGCCGCTACAATGGTTACAGCGGGTGTTTTTCTAGTTGTTAGGTGTTCACCAATTTTTGAATATTCTCCATTAACGTTAAACATAATAACAATCATTGGAATGACAACAGCCTTCTTTGCAGCAACTGTCGCTTTAGTTCAAACTGATATTAAAAAAATAATTGCATATTCTACATGCAGTCAATTGGGTTATATGTTTTTTGCTGCAGGTGTTGGTGCATATAATGTCGCCATGTTTCATTTATTTACACACGCATTTTTTAAAGCATTACTTTTTTTGGGTTCTGGTTCAGTTATCCATTCATTTAAAGAAGAACAAAACATTAATGAAATGGGAGCAGTATATAAAAAATTACCATATACTTGGATTTTAATGATTATTGGAACACTTGCACTTACAGGGTTTCCTTTTTTATCTGGATTTTATTCTAAAGAAGCAATCATAGAATTTGCTTATCTAAGAGGTAATACGGTTGGTTATTATGCTGTTGGTGTTGGGATTTTTACAGCTTTATTAACCTCAATTTATTCTTGGAGACTAATATTTAAAACTTTTCACGGTTCGTATAATAATAAAAAACTAAAGATTGAGCAAATGCAAGAGTCTCCAATTGTTATGCTTTTACCTTTAATAATACTTTCTTTAGGAGCAATATTTGCTGGTTTTTTATTTAAAGATTTATTTATTGGACATGGTGGCGAAAATCATTTTTGGGGAGAATCTATAAAGTTTTTAAATCCTTTAAGTACAGAACATCCTCCATTATGGATTGTTTTAACTACACCTATTCTAGTCATTCTATCGATACCAATCTCATATTATTTATTTGTTAAAAATAAGGAAATACCTAACTGGTTTGCTAATTCAAATAAACCGATATATAATTTTTTAGTAAACAAGTGGTACTTTGACGAACTATACAATGTAATTTTTGTTCAATTTTCAAAAAAAATTGGTTTGTATTTTTGGAAAGTTTTTGATGTTAAAATTATTGATAGATTCGGACCTGATGGGATTTCATCTTTAATTAAAAATCTATCAATAAAAGCTAGTAAATTTCAAACTGGATTTATCTATCAATACGCATTTATGATATTATTAGGCTTTTCTGCTTTATTAACTTTTTTAATATTAAATTAATGAACTTTCCAATTTTATCATCTCTTATTTTATTGCCTTTAATTGGTACTTTATTTTTATTATTTTCTAAGGACAAAGATTATCAAAATACAAGTACTATGAAATATGTTGCTTTATTTACTTCATTTGTAAACTTTTTAATTTCAATTTATTTATGGTATTTATTTGATTCATCCACTTCTAGTTTTCAGTTTATTGAGGATAAAGAATGGTTAAAAGGATTTATTAATTATAAAGTTGGTATCGATGGAATATCAATTCTATTTATTATTCTTACAACCTTTATAACTTCTCTTTGTATAATATCCGTTAACAATAGTATTAAATATAGATTAAGAGATTTTCTTATAGCTATATTAATAATGGAAAGTTTAATGATAGGGGTTTTTTGCTCTCTTGACCTAGTTATATTTTATTTATTTTTTGAAGCTGGATTAATCCCTATGTTTTTAATGATTGGAATTTGGGGGGGTGCTAGAAGAGTTTATTCTGCATTTAAATTTTTCTTATATACATTGCTTGGTTCAGTTTTAATGTTAGTTGCAATAATTTCAATTTATTGGATGTCTGGCACAACTGATATAGTTCAACTTTATGAATTAGGAATAGATACAAAATATCAAAACTTACTATGGCTTGCTTTTTTTAGTTCATTTGCTGTTAAAACTCCTATGTGGCCTGTTCACACATGGTTACCTGATGCCCATGTAGAAGCTCCAACTGCTGGATCTGTCATACTGGCTGCTATTTTATTAAAAATGGCTGGATATGGTTTTATTAGATTTTCTCTAGGTCTTTTTCCTGTTGCTTCTGAGTTATTTACACCTTTGGTTTATACTTTAAGCTTAATCGCTATTGTTTACACATCCCTAGTTGCTTTAATGCAAGAAGATATGAAGAAGTTAATAGCATATTCTTCAGTTGCTCATATGGGGTTTGTAACTTTGGGAATCTTTACGATCACACAACAAGGTATTGAGGGAAGTATAATTCAAATGATTAGTCATGGACTTATATCAGCAGCGTTATTCTTGTGCGTTGGAGTAGTTTATGACCGTGTTCATTCAAGACTAATTAAAACTTATGGCGGCTTAGTTTCGGTTATGCCAAAATATTCAATTTTATTCATGTTGTTTACACTAGCTGCAATAGGATTACCTGGAACCAGTGGTTTTGTAGGTGAATTTTTAATTTTAATGGGTGCCTTTAAGGACAATTTTTTAGTAGCTGCTATTGCAAGCTTAGGGGTAATTTTTGCTGCCGCATACATGTTGTGGTTATATAGAAGGGTAATTTTTGGAAATTTAACAAACAAAAATCTTTTACAAATACCTGATTTAGACAACTCAGAAAAGTTTATTTTATGGTGTTTGGCTATACCAGTATTATTCTTTGGGTTTTATCCAGAACCTCTTATTAATACAATTGAAATATCAGTAAAAGATTTAATTGAAATGTATAATTTTAACTTAAATATGAATATGACAGAGGTAAAAAATAATGGTTAATTTAAATTTTGTTTCACCAGAAATTTTTATCTCTTTATCTATAATGTTTTTATTACTCTTAGGAGTTTTTAAAAAAAATAGTTCAAATATAATTCACAATCTTTCAATAGGATTTTTATTAATTACTGGGATTTTAATATTAAATAACCCATTTGATGAAAAAGTTACTTTATTTAGTGGAAGTTATATTATTGACTCTCTTTCATCGTTCATGAAGATTCTTACAATCTTGGGAGGTGCCTTTGTTCTATCAATCTCAACAAAATATCTAAAATTATTTAAAATATTTTTAATAGAATATCCAATATTAATACTCTGTTCTATTTTAGGAATGATGGTTATGATCAGCTCTAATGATCTTATGGTTTTTTATATTGGTCTTGAACTACAATCTTTATCTTTATATGTTTTAGCTTCATTTAATAGAGATCAATTAAAATCTTCTGAGGCAGGACTTAAATATTTTGTATTAGGTGCACTTTCTTCAGGTTTATTACTTTATGGTTGTTCTTTAATTTATGGATTTTCTGGATCAACTAACTTTAATGTTATTGGTGATGTAATGCATTCTACTCATTACGGCCTAACATTTGGAATAGTTTTTATACTGGTTGGATTAGCGTTCAAAATTTCTGCAGTTCCATTTCATATGTGGGCTCCAGATGTATACGAAGGATCTCCTACATCAGTAACATTATTTTTTGCAATAGTGCCAAAAGTTGCAGCTTTAACTGTTTTTATTAGATTTTTATATACTCCTTTTATTAATATGATTGAGCAATGGCAGGCAATTCTAATTTTTCTATCAATTGCCTCAATGATATTTGGAGCTGTTGCTGCAATTGGACAGAATAATTTAAAAAGATTAGTTGCGTATAGTTCAATTGGTCATATTGGATATGCATTAGCAGGACTATCTGTTGGAACAAACGAAGGCATACAAAGCTCAATAGTTTATATTTCTATCTATTTAGTTATGAACCTTGGTCTATTTAGCTGTTTACTTATGATGAAAAGAAATGATCAATATTTTGAAACAATTGATGACTTATCTGGATTATCTAAAAATCACCCAGTTTTGTCATTATCTTTGATGATAATACTGTTTTCATTAGCCGGCATACCTCCACTCGCAGGTTTTTTTGCAAAGTTCTATGTATTTAAATCAGTGATTGAACAATCAATGTATTTCTTAGCTATTGTAGGATTATTATCTACTGTAATAGCTGCTTTTTATTATTTAAGAATAATTAAGATTATCTATTTTGATGAAGAAAAAGAAAAGTATGACACAGACCATAGTATTTGGTTGAAAATGTCTCTAACTTTATCAACATTATTAATTCTTTTGTACTTTATTTTTCCTAGTAAATTAGTGGAGATAGTATCTAGAATTAATGTAATTTAATGAAGCTAAAAAAATTCAACTTTAAAATTATAAATAGTACTAACGACATTGCCATTAGGATTATTAAAAGATCTAATGATAAATCAGGTATTGTTATTGCTGAAAAACAAAAAAAGGGTAGAGGCCAACATGGAAAAAAATGGATTTCTTATAAGGGAAATTTATTTGCAAGTGTTTTTTTTTGTATTGATAAGATTAATTTATCAGTGGAAGAACTAACTAAAGTAAACTGTTTGTTAATTAAAAAACTACTGTTGCATTTTTATAAAGGAAAAATCACAATTAAAGAACCAAACGACTTATTAATCAATCATAAAAAAATTTCAGGAATACTTCAAGAAACGCTATCCAATTCAGGTGAAACTTTTATTATTATAGGTGTTGGCATAAACTTGATTAAGAGCCCAAATATAAAAAATTACCCAACAACAAATCTTTTGGATTTAATAAATGTCAAAATTGATAGCAATAATGCCATTTTAAAGTTAAAAAAAATTTATGAAAAATTTATTCCAATGTTGCCAAAATTTAATGTAAAAAACATAGATAAAATTTAAAATGATTATTGTAGGTGATATAGGAAATACAGAAACTAAAATTTGTTTAGTGGACTCTAAAAATAAAATTGTTAAAAGAATTATTTTAAATACAAAAAAAATTAATTTTTCCACACTTAAAAAATCATTATATAATCTAAACTTAAAAAATAAGATTATTGATAAGTGCTTATTTTGCAGCGTTGTTCCAAAATCATTCAAAGAAATTAAAAGATTTTTCAACCAAAATTATAAATTAAAATGTTATGAACTTAAGACACTTAAATTAAATCGATTAATTAAGATTAAAGTTAACTATAAACAAATCGGTTCAGATAGACTTGCTAATGCAATTGATGCTACAAATAATAAAGACAATTTTATAATCTTAGATTTTGGTACCGCTACCACATTTGATGTTTTAATTAAAAAAACTTATCTTGGCGGTGTCATTGCTCCTGGTGTTAAATTATCACTTAATACTTTAACTAATAAAGCGACCCTAATACCCAATATTAATTTAAAAAAAACCAACAAAGTTATTGGCTTGAATACAATTAACGCTGTTAGAGCAGGTTTTTTTTGGGGTTATGTAGGTTTAATTGACAATATTGTTAATCTAATTAAGAAAGAGACTAAGAAGTCCTTTAAAATAATAATTACTGGAGGATTTTCAAATTTGTTTAAAAATTCAATAAAAACGAAGGTTGCTTTAAATAAAGATATTACAATTAACGGTCTTATCAAGGCCAGTAGTTTAATTAAATAATTATGAAAGAAGAATTATTATTTTGTCCCTTAGGGGGATCAGGTGAAATAGGTATGAACATGAATTTGTTTGCTTATGGAAAACCTAATGAACAAAAATGGATTATGGTGGATATTGGAGTAACATTTGCAGATGACACACTCCCAGGCATTGATTTAATCTATCCTGATCCAGGTTTTATAGTTGATAAGAAAGAAAATCTTTTAGGCATAGTATTAACTCATGCTCACGAAGATCATATTGGTGCAATTGCACATTTGTGGCCACAACTTAAATGTAAAATTTTTGCAACACCATTTACAGCACTTTTAATTAAAGAAAAATTTAAAGAAAAACATATTGATATCACTAAGGATTTAAAAATAGTTAATCTAAATGGAACAATTAATTTAGAGCCATTTAAAATCGAATACATTACCTTAACACATTCAATACTAGAACCAAATGGATTGAGGATTGAAACCCCAGCTGGTGTTATTCTACACACAGGAGACTGGAAGGTTGATCCTAACCCATTAATAGGAGGAGAAATTAATTATAAAAGATTAAAAGAAATTGGTGATGAAGGCGTCTTAGCAATGATTTGTGATTCAACAAATGTGTTTAGTCATGGAAAATCAGGATCAGAGCTTGATGTTAGAAAAAGTATGTTAAAAATAATGAGTAGACTTAAAAAAAGAATAATCATTACATCATTTGCTTCTAATGTTGCTCGTATGGAAACAGCTTTTTATTGTGCAGAAAAAACTGGTAGACAAATTTCATTAGTTGGTAGATCAATGCATAGAATTTATAAAGCAGCAAGACAATGTGGCTATTTAAAAAATCTAATTGAACCAATAGATCCAAGAGAAGCTAAGAATATTTCAAGAGAAAAAATAGTATATTTGTGTACAGGAAGCCAAGGTGAACCAATGGGTGCTATGATGAGAATTTCTAGCTATACTCACCCAGATGTTTTTATTGAAAAAGATGATACTGTAATTTTTTCATCTAAGATTATTCCAGGTAATGAAAAAAAATTATATAAATTACATAATCAACTCGTAAAAGATGGAATTGAAGTAATTTCTGAAGAGAGTGAATTTGTTCATGTATCTGGTCATCCTAATAGGGAAGATTTAAAAGATATGTATGGATGGGTTAGACCTAAATGTGTAATTCCTGTTCATGGTGAGCATAGACACATGATCGAACACATTAGTTTTGCTCATGAAATGCAAGTTCCCTATCCAGTTCAAGTAGAAAATGGCGATATAGTAAAATTATTTCCAGGAAATAAACCTGAGGTTTATGATAAAGCTCCAAGCGGTCGATTATATCTTGATGGCAAAGTGAGTGTTGAAGAAGATTCTCAATCAATTAAAGATAGAAAGAATTTGAGTGCAAATGGATATATGGAAGCAACAATTATGATTACACCTAAAGGGAATATTCATAAAAATCCTATTATAACCTATAGAGGTTTGCCAATTTATGAGACAGATGATTTTGTTTACGGTTTAGAGGAAGAAATTGAAAAAATAATAAAAACCTTTTCGTTAGGTAGTAAAAAACAAGAGTATAATTTAATTGATGCTCTGAAAATTGTTTGTAGAAAATACTGTAAAGAAAAAACTGGAAAAAAGCCCTTTACAAACATTAACCTAGTAAGAATTTAATTGAATATTCTGATATAAGAAACATAATAAACAAAATGTACATATCAAAAGCATTTATACCAATTTTAAAAAATAACCCATCCGAAGCAAAGATTAAATCTCACCAATTAATGCTTAGAGTAGGAATGATTAAACAATCTTCAGCTGGTATTTATTCATGGTTACCACTTGGCTTTAAGGTGATGAAGAAAATAGAAAAGATTGTTAGAGAAGAGCAAAATAAAATCGGAGCTCAGGAGATACTAATGCCTACAATTCAATCGAGTGAGATTTGGAAAGAAAGTGGTCGTTATGATGATTATGGTGATGAAATGCTTCGTATTAAAGATCGTCAAAATAGAGAAATGTTATATGGACCAACTAATGAAGAATTGGTTACAGATATATTTAGATCCAGCATTAAATCTTATAAGTCATTGCCTCAACTTTTATACCATATTCAATGGAAATTTAGGGACGAAGTAAGACCTAGATTTGGAATTATGAGATGTAGAGAATTTTATATGAAAGATGCCTATTCATTTGACGTAAGTGATGAGGATGCAGTTTATTCTTATAATAAATTCTTCCTATCGTATTTAAAAACATTTAAAAGATTAGATCTTACCGCTATACCAATGGCTGCTGATACAGGACCTATTGGAGGAAATCTTTCTCACGAATTTGTTATTTTAGCAGAAACTGGTGAAAGTAAAATTTTTACTGATAAAAGAATTTTTGATTTAGATAGCGCAGGGTCTGTAATTGATAGAAAATCATTAGAAGATTTAAGAAAAAAATATGAGCAATTTTATTCCGTTACTGATGAAAAATTCAATAAAGAGGAATTTGAAAAAGAAGTTTTAGAAGAAAATAGATTAATCACCAAAGGTATTGAAGTAGGTCATATTTTTTATTTCGGTGATAAGTATTCAAAACCTTTAAATGCTGCAGTTGATCTACCAGGTGGCAAAAAAGACTTTGTTAAGATGGGATCTTATGGAATTGGTGTATCGAGATTAGTTGGTGCTATTATTGAGGCAAAATATGATGATAAAGAAGAAATAATGAAATGGCCATTTTCTGTTGCACCTTATGAGCTTGCTATAATTCCAATGATTAATAAAAATGAAACATCAGCTTTAGACAAAGTAACAAATATATTTAAACATTTTGAAAGTATTAATATTGATACAATCATTGATGACACAGATGAGAACCTTTCCTCTAAAATTAAGAAATTTAATCTAATAGGTGTGCCGTATCAAATTATAATAGGAAAAAAATCAGAAGGTGATTTGTTAGAATTTAAGGAAACAGGAAAAGATCCTCAAAACTTAACAATAGATCAAATAACTAAAATTTTAACTGAATTAAAAGCAAAAAATTGATTTCTACATTAGAAAAAGAAATTGCATTTAGATATCTTAAGACCAGAAAAAAAGATGGTTTTTTAAACATTATTTCTATTTTTTCATTTATTGGGATAAGCTTAGGAGTAGCCGTATTAATCATAGTCATGTCTGTAATGAATGGCTTTAGAACAGAACTTATTAACAAAATCGTTGGATTTAATGCTCATGTTACTGTTAAACCATATGAAAATCCAATTAAGATAGAAAAACTAAATGATAATAACTTAAATCTAATTTCAAAAGAGTTGATCTTTAGTAACAATGGAGAAGCAATTGTTATTAATAAAGAATATACAAAAGGCTTAGTTTTAAGAGGATATAATAGTAAAGATTTCCCAAAACTTGATGTGGTTAAAAAAGGAAATCTAATTGGAAATCCAAATCAATTAATAAAAAATTATATATCAATAGGTAAAGAGTTAAGCTTTAATTTAAATTTGAAAGTAGGTGGCAAGATATCAATTATGTCCCCAGTAGGTATTGAAACAATTATTGGTAGTTTACCTAAACAAGAAACTTTTATTATTAGTTCAATTTTTGATAGTGGATTAGCTGACTTTGATGCAAATATTGCATTTATTAATCTAACAACTTTGGAGAATTTTTTTGGTTTCCAAAAAGAAGATAGAAATTTAGAGATATACCTTAACAATCCATCCAATATAGAGGCTATTAAGATTCAAGTTCAAAAAATATTTGATAATGAATTTGTATATACGTGGTCAGATATGAATAGCTCTCTATTTTCAGCACTAAAAGTTGAAAGAAATGTAATGTTTATAATCTTATCACTTATTATCATTGTAGCTGCTTTTAATATTATTTCGGGACTAACAATTTTAGTTAAAAATAAAACAAGAGAGATAGCTATTTTAAAATCAATTGGAGTATTAAATAGATCTATTACAAAAATATTTTTTTTAGTTGGAGTGATTATAGGCACTTCAGCTACTGTATTTGGAATATTTTTGGGTGTAATGTTTTCTTTATATATAGAAAATTTAAGAGAATTTTTAAGTAATACATTTAATATTAGTTTATTTCCAGAAGAAATTTATTTTTTAAGTAAAATGCCTTCTGAAATAAATCCAACCTCAATTTTTATAATTTCAATTTGTTCAATATTTATTACAATTCTTGTATCAATATTTCCAGCCATGAAAGCTTCTCGTTTAGATCCTGTAAAAGGTTTAAAATATGAATAACATTATATCACTTAACAAAATTTCTAAAACTTTTTTAATAAATAAAAAATTAACTGTTTTAAAAAAAATAAATTATCAATTTAAAAAAGGTAAAATCTATTCTTTAGTCGGTCCCTCTGGTTCTGGCAAATCTACTTTATTAAATATTTTATCATTAATTGATAAACCTACTTTAGGTACTTTAAAAATTGAAAATAAAAATATTGATTTTTCTAACTCTTTAAAGAATGATAAAATTAGAGCAAATAAGATTGGTATCATCTATCAACAAAATAATTTACTTCCAGATTTTACTGCTTTAGAAAATG
This sequence comes from Candidatus Pelagibacter sp., assembly GCA_029941985.1. Taxonomy (GTDB): domain Bacteria; phylum Pseudomonadota; class Alphaproteobacteria; order Pelagibacterales; family Pelagibacteraceae; genus Pelagibacter. The sequence goes on from JAPYTV010000012.1 coordinate 19,922, forward strand.
TGTACCTTGCAAATTTAGCCTTAAATGATAATAAAAAAATAGCTAAAGACAAGGCTATAAATCTTATCAAAAAAATGGGTTTATTTAAAAGAGCAGACCATTATCCATCTGAATTATCTGGTGGAGAAATACAAAGAATAGCAATTGCAAGAGCATTAATTAATAACCCACAAATTATACTTGCAGATGAACCTACTGGTAGTCTTGATCAATCTACCGCAAAAGAAGTTTTTAAAACTTTATATAAATTAAGAAATTCAAATAGAATAATTATCTATGCAACTCATAATAGATTTTTTGCCAATATGGCAGATTGTAAACTAGAAA